>JBBILZ010000033.1:0-29718 GCA_037444665.1 Caldifarciminota bacterium | reverse complement strand
AATGTCAATGAGCGGGGCATTGCTGATAAAAATCTTTTCATAAAATGGTTTAATTTTTGTGATTTTATAACCGGGGCGTGGCAAGACAATTACCTTTGATTCTTTGAATATGATTTCTGGATGTTTCCAGTGTTTTATTTCCTGCCACTGGTCTGCGCCAATAATGAGGTAAATATTAGAATTTTTAAGTGTCTTATTGGATTGTTTTATAGCCCTTATTACCTCAAATGTATAGGTCTTACCTCGAATATTTTTCTCAATATCACTGATAAGAAAATTCCTATTGTTTTTTATTGCCTTTCGGGTCATCTCATAACGGTGTTGAAATGATGAGTATCTTTTTTTGTGGGGTGGGTTAAATGCCGGCACAAAAATTATTTTATCAAGTTTAAATTCATCTAAAACCCACTGGGCAATGATTAAATGTCCAATATGGGGCGGGTCAAATAACCCACCAAAAAATCCAATAGATAATTTAATGTTCTTCAATTGACAGTTTTTTTATCTTTGCTTCTGCTCTGTTTTTCCAGTTGTTGTCCTCAAGAAGTTCTTTGTATAGCTGATTTGCCTCTTCTTTGCGGCCAAGCTTCTCATAGGTCTGGGCAAGGAGAAATTTTGATTCATTTGCCGATGGTGTTTCAGGATAATTTTCTATTACATATTTAAAATATAAAATTGCTGAATCATATTCCTTCATTTTTAGATAGAGCCTGCCACTCTCAAGTTCCTTTTTTGCCAGTCTGTTCCTTGCCTGGAGAATTAGTGCCTTTGCTGTATCGCTGAAACTTGAAACAGGAAAACGGGTTAGAAAATCATCTAATAAGGAAATTGCTTCTCGCGTTTCAGCCTGGTCTTTTTCATAGCCGGGCGCCTTTAAAAAATATGCCTTTGCACGGAGCAGGTAACTCTGTTCTAAAAATGGGGTATTTGGAAAGTTTTTTATCAGATACTCAAATTCAGTAATCGCCTGGCTATAGTCTTTCTTTTCAAAGTATGCCTTTGCGAGATAAAATTGGGCATCGTCTACAAACTCGGTTGATGCGTGATAGAATATAATCTTTTCAAATGACTGGATTGCCAGAGCATATTTTTTGTTATTGAAAAAACCCATTGCCCGCTCAAATTCATCTTCAGGTTCAAGCGGAGCCAGCGCCTGTTTTGAACAAGAAAAGAACATAATCAGTAAATAAATGATAATCATACTCTTCTCTAACTCTTTCGTTTTCATAATTTCTCCTTTATTTCTTTAATCCTTGCCTGGGATTTCTGAACCAGTTCACCTTTTTGATATGGGTTCAGCCGTACTACTTTTTTATAATAATCAATCGCCTGGTTAAAATTCCCCTGTTCATAGTAGATTTCACCTAAATAAAAACAGGCGTCATCAATCAAGGATTTTGGCTCTTGATTTGTGTTTACCTCTTTAAAATATACTATTGCGCTGTCATATAAACCCTTGCCATATAATTTTTTGCCAATTAAATAATTGATTTCGCCCAAGATTAAAATATTTTCTGAAGTTTTTGCACGCTTATATTCTTTTAATGCGATTCTCAATGCCAGTTCAAGGCTGTCACATTCTATCAAAGATTTAAGAAAATTTTTTACTGACTTCCTTGCATCGTCTGACATTGAATCTATTTCAAATGCCCTTAAATATCCAAGCAGGGCACCAGGATAATTTTCCTGTTTAAAATTCAAATCTGCGACAAGAAAAAGATTGTCTGCCTGTTTGTAATCTGGAATTATATCAGCAAGCGTTTTATAAAATTGGAGGGCTTTGGACAATTCAGATATTTTAATGGCTTTTTTTGCAGCATTGGTATAAATATTGATAATACTATCACGGAAAAGTGAATCAATGCTCAGTGTGTTTTTGAAATAAATTTCTGCTTCATTATATTCATTCTTACCAAAGTAACAATAGCCGAGCAGATATTGCACTTCCGCGTCTTTATCTTCGCGATATTTTAAGATTTCAATGAGTGCCCGGTCATAATTCCATTGATTGATAAATATGCGTGCATTACTAATGTGTTTCTGTTTTTGCGAGCAGGAGATTAATCCTAAAATAATGATAAAGATAATTTTTATTTTCACAGGTTTGCAACAACACCTTTTACAATTTTGATCAAGTTCGGCTCTGCCTTCTTCGCCGCCATTATGATTTTTAAAATACTGGCGGGCTTAAGGGCATCAGCAATACCCATATCTGTGATCACGGATATCCCCAGTACCTTTAAATCCAAATACCTTGCCATTATTACCTCAGGGACTGTGGACATTCCCACTGCATCAGCACCAATTATCCTCAAGAAACGATATTCAGCACGGGTTTCAAGATTTGGTCCAGGCACTCCAACATAGATGCCCTTTTTTATAAAAATATTATTTTTCTGTGCCACCTTTTCAGCAAGCCGAATTAACTTTGGCTCATAGCAATTAAACATATCAGGAAAACGCGGTCCCAATTTTGGTTCATTCGGACCACGCAGGGGATTGTCAGTAAGGAGATTGATATGGTCAGTTATTAACATTATGTCACCGGCAGAAAAGTCTGGGTTCAATCCACCTGCTGCATTTGAAATAATCAAATATTTAACGCCCAATTTTTTCATTATGATTATTGGATATGCAATCTCTTTTGCGCTGTAGCCTTCATAATAATGGAATCGTCCTTGCATAACCATCACCCTGCGGTTGCCAAGAAGACCAAATATTAATCTTCCTTTATGGAATTCCACAGTGGAAATAGGAAAATGGGGAATCTTTGAATAATCAAATGTCTTCTTAATTTTAATGTGTTTAACCAATCCATCAAGACCCGTACCCAGGACAATGCCAATGGTGGGTTTTATATCAATTTTCTCAATAAGATAATTTGTGGTCTCCTGGATTTTATTTTTCATTTCTTTTCAAGCCTTTCAAGTAATCGCAGGTATGATTCCAGCAAACCGCGGAATTCTGAGACTAATAATAACTTTTGGTGCTCCACCATTTTGGTCTCTTCTTTAACACGCGCCAATTCTGCCTGTGCCTCACGCAAAAATCTCTGTGCCTCAACACGGGCATTGGCAATTATTGTTTCCGCTTCTTTTTTTGCCCCTTCTCTTAATTCTTCGGTTGCTTTTTGCGTAGTAGTGAGTGTATCTTGAAGTATCTTTTCCATACGGCGATAATCCTCAATTTTTGCATCAAGGTCTTTTACTTTTTCGCTAAGGCTTGCATTTTCTCTCATTAAATTTTCAAGTTCATTGGATACCATTTCAAGAAATGAACGAACCTCATGGGGGTCATAACCGCGTAAACCTTTGCGGAATTCTTGTTTCCGAATTTCAAGTGGGGTAATAGCCACATTGCCTCCTTGATTACATAAATACCATAATCTGATTTCCACCTCTTTCTTTTGCTCTATAAAGGGCAACATCTGCTTTTTTGATCAATTCGTATGTGCCGCCCGCATCTTCGGGGAATGATGCAACACCAATGGAAACACCAAGTTCTTTAATTTTCAGGTTCCCTTTGAAGAAGTCATATCTTTGAATTGCATAAAGAATTCTATTGGCTGTTTTATAGGCAGATTCTTTTTTTGTTTCTGGTAAAAGGATAATAAATTCATCACCACCATAGCGGGCAACAACATCAACACTCCGTAAGTTCCTTTCCAGGATTTGCGCAAGTTCTAACAATACCTGGTCACCAACTTGATGACCAAATTCGTCATTAACTTTTTTAAACTTATCTATATCCATAAACAATATAGAAAGGGAATGTTCATAACGAGATGCCCGTTGTAATTCTTTACTTAACTGATTTTCAAAATAGCGGCGATTAAAGATACCAGTTAATGGATCAAGCCAGATACGATGCTTTACCCGTGAATAGAAGCAATTTGGTTTCAGAAGGTGCTCAACAAATACATAAGGATGATTCTTCAGAATTTCAAGGATATCGTCTGAACCGATCTTTTCTATCCGGTACTGGCAGAGCACAAAGAGTTTCAGGTCTGGTTGGGTATTGAAATCATCAAGCAGTTCTTCAAAACCAAGAAAATCCTTTGTGCTTTCCACAAAAACGCGCATACCCTGATGGGTTTTTGTCAATTTATCGTATTCGCTTTTTAACCAGGGTAGAAAGTGCGAAGCCTGCATAATCTCTTCTACAATCATAATGTTATTTTTGAATTCACTCTTTAATTCTTTAATGCAGGATTCTTTTCCGACATAAACACATCGTTCCTTACGTTCAATACCTTCTTTGATTAGCGGTTTTATGTTATCAAGAAGTTGTTGCTCATCACGATATAGATAAAGGGCATGAACAGGTAGTTCAAGTTCAATACCCTCATAACCAAGTTTAATGTAGCGATTCATTTTTTAACCCTCCTTCCCGGAATGAATAGATATGTTCCGGTCAGATTTTGCGGTCAATTTTTTTGCCATAACCTTATCAAAGATATCAAGTGCATGGCTCAGTTTTTTTATATTATAATTTCCCATATGACCAACCCGCAGTATCTTTCCTTTCATCTCACCCTGACCATTGGCAAATAGAATTCCATATTTTTCTTTGCATTCTTTGATAATATCAGTGCTATCAATTCCTGCGGGCATCCTGATCACGGTTAGCCCATTTGATGGATTCTCAGAAAATAGTTCATAACCATTTTTTACAAACCTGTTCCGGACATACTCAGCCATTTTTTTTTGCCGGGTAAAATTTTCTTCAACTCCAATACTTATGAGCTTTTGCAGGCCTTTTTTCAAACCGTATAAAATTGTGATTGCCGGAGTAAATGGCGTCTGACCTTTTTCCAAGAATTTTTCATAAAGTGAAAAATCAAAATAGTATTTGGGCAGGTCAGAGTTCTTCATTTTTAAATGGGCATTCTGGGAGAAACTTACAAATGCAATACCAGGGGGTGCCATTAATGCCTTTTGTGAAGCGCCACAGAGCACATCAACATCCCATCTGTCCTGGTAAAATGGGTCAGCACCAATACCTGCTATACCATCAACTACCAGATAACCATCATATTTTTTTACTATCTCACTGATCGTTTTAATGTCATTGACCACACCAGTGGATGTCTCGGTCAGGGTAGTAAAGACTACGGCTGGCTTTTTTACCTTTTTTAATTCTTGTTCAATCATTTCAGGCTTTACTGATTTACCAAATTCCTGCCTGACAATGGCTGGTTCATTTCCATAATTTTTACATAACTCAACCCATCTTTCGCCGAATTTTCCGCATACGGCGACCACTGGAGTATCTGCCTTTGACATAATATTAACATATGCTGCTTCCATGGCTCCAGTGCCTGATGAAGTAAGAAGGTAAATTTTATACCTGGAATCAATTACTTTTTTTAATAGTTCACTAATGCTATTTAACAAAATTTTAAACTTATCTTCACGATGATAAATGCATTTATGGGCAGTTGCTTTTATTACATCTTCTGGTATATCAATTGGTCCCGGAGTAAATAGTTGATAATTTTTCAATTTTCCTCCTGCATTCAGGGCACAATGTTTTATTTTTTTTATCAGTATCACCAATGTTATTTGAAAAATACATAACACAGGTTGGGATGACACAATGGTCAAGCCCCATCAAGTGTCCGATTTCATGAACAACCTCTTTTTGTAGCCGTTCTTTGATTAAATCTTCTCCTTTAAGGCGATAGAGTGAAACGATTGCTGCGCACTTTCTTGGTTCTGCAAGTCCAAAGATAAAATTGAATCTTGGCATATAAAGGTCAATATCCACTATCAAGAGATGTTTATCACATTTTTTATTGAAATTTTTCTCAAGGTGCTCAATTATCTGTGATGCATCATACTGGTTGCGTAAGGGGTTAAAACAAATTCGGGGAACTTTAAATTCTGCGGCGCGAAAAACTGATTCATTGAATTCGCTTTTCAATGCACTACTTATGGGGTCAGAAAATTCTAACCCCTGCTGTTGATAAAGGCATATCATTCTTTCTCAGTCATCTTTTTAATGAATGGTGCAAACAAATCTATTGGCACAGGAAAGATAGTGGTGGAATTCTTCTCAGTAGCAACTTCGGTCAGTGTTTGTAAAAATCTGAGTTGAATTCCGGTGGATGTCTGTCCGATTATTTGTGCTGCCTTATTTAATTTTTCTGCTGCCTGCAATTCACCCTCAGCATGGATCACTTTTGCACGACGCTCCCTTTCTGCTTCTGCCTGCCGGGCAATTGCTCGTTGCATTTCCTGCGGAATATCAACATGCTTGATCTCCACTGTAGAAACTTTTACACCCCAGGGGTCGGTCTGCTCATCTATGAGTTTTTGTAGTCTTAAGTTAATTTTTTCTCGTTCAGTTAATAAATCGTCAAGTTCATATTCACCCAGTACACTCCTCAGTGTGGTCTGAGCAATCTGACTCGTGGCATAGAGATAATCTTCTACTTCAAGCACTGCCTTTGCTGGTTCAAAAACACGGAAATAACTAACCGCATTTACCTTAACCGAGATATTATCCTTAGTTATTACATCCTGTGGTGGTACATCCATTGTCACAATCCTTAATGATACCTTTGCCATTTTATCAATTCCAGGCCAGAGAATAAATATGCCCGGTCCTTTTACACCAACAAATCGTCCTAATCTGAATATAATCGCACGTTCATATTCCTTTAAGACCTTAATTGCGCTGAGAATAATCAAAATTATGACAATGATTAATATAGTTGTTAAGCCCATACAGCCCCCTTTATGCTATATTATAGTCTATTTTCAGATTAAGTCAAGCCTATAAGTTATTACAGTACTGATTCAAAACTTTTTAAGTTTGGTATTAGGATAATAATGCTTTAATATGTCTTTAAATTTCTTGCCTTTTTTTGCCATACTGATTGCACCAGATTGGCACATACCCACGCCATGGCCATATCCCTTTCCCTCTATAATAATACTATCATTTTTAATCTGCAGTGTAAAGTTATTGGACTTCAGTAAGCCATCCGGGTCGTTCTCAGAACCGAATAAAAGGCGTATATTATAGTTAGGCACTACATATTCTGTTCTATCGGTGATTATCTTCAATTCAACTATTCTTTTACTCTTTGGGTTCCTTTTTAACTTGAATCCTTTTATTAATTCACTATCAGCAACCATAATGCCCATATTGAGTAAATTTTTTCTTAATGTCTTAAAAAATTCGTTCTTACTCATTTGCCTTTGCCAGGCAAAATGGGGACTCTCATTGCAGAATCCACACTCCACGCTTCTGAGATAAGGAACAGGATCGCCTTTCCAGGCATCATTAAAATCCGCGGTTCTGCCACCACAGGTTGCATGGTATTTTGCATCAATGGGCTTGCCATTATAGGTTAACACAATACCACTGGTTTTTATAATCGCCTCGTTGATTATGGCATCTTCAACCCGTTTCCCCTGGTAAACCTGGTCCTTTGTTGTAGCATAGAGGTCAAAGCCGAGTTCTTCATATTGGCGCAAATGGGAAAAGGCATAGGTACGCGCGGCAATGGCTTGAGCCTTTGCCACTTCAATCAAATTCTTAGAGACCTTACCAATCTCACAGGGAACCACACCTTTTAGATAATCCTCCATATTCAAAATATTAATTACCCAGATTTTTTTATTGATCTTTTTTATTTCCAGACTTCCATAATATTGATTCTGGTTGACCATTACATTCTTTCCTTTGCTGGGTCTAAAAAATATTGGAAGATCTGTATTATTATTTATCAAATAATTTTCATAAAAAATATCATCCTTGATACCTGAAATCAATACTGAATCAACGCCGGTAATAATAGCAATACGGATTAACTCGGTCTTCGTTACATGTTTAGTATAGGGAATGCAATTGAAGAGGATACTGAACAGCATTAAAGACAAAACGCTATTTTTAATTTGATTTTGAAAGGTTTGTATTATAAATTTAACCATTCAACCAATTAATTTTTTTATATCTTTTACCATTTTCTGATAATGGCTCCCTTTCCAGTAGACCCTACCACATTTGGGGCATTCAGCAAATTCATTGAAATTTTTATATGTGTAGAATGGCACACGGTCCTTTACTTTCTCTTTTTCTATGGGAACGAGCAGTTCATTGCAACACAAACAACGGGAAAAGAAATTTAATTGGTCAGCCAGATTGAATTTTTTGATTATGGTCTTTAACTGGATAAATAAATCTTCATCTTGAATAAAAAATACTTCTTCTTTATTTTTCAGAAGTGTATTTCTGGTGATGATTATCCGTCCTTCTTTCTTTGCCATCAGTAAGGTTTTTAGTCCTTCATTGGAATACTGCGTATCAATGCCGCAGATTCTTAAATAGCGGCAGAGCTTTCCCAGCATACCATCACAGATAAACTTCATTACAAAAGCACACGCTTATTGGCTGTTTTTGTCACGGCAATTTTGATAAAGTATTAAAAAGTAGTAACAGACGATTGGGGTTATATCTGAGCAAATTTATAGTATTGTTGAGCATAAACAGGGTGTTAATAATTTTATTTGGGTTGAGTTTTTTGGTCTTCTTTATAATATCATCCTGATTTTCAAATTCATATTGTTTATTAAAGTGCGTATAAAGGGCATTACGATATAAGAGGAGGAGGCAATAAAACAGGTCAGTCAGTCCCCCTTTTTGCATTTCTCTTGCTACTTTTGTTACACTGTCAACAGAAAGTGGTGCCTTTTTGAAGATTTCTCGTGCCGTTTCAAAAAGGGGATTCTCTTTTAAATTCAGAATTTCTCCTGGACTACCGAGTTTAAAGTGGTCTGGCTCCTCAAATAAAATATTCTGAATCTGGGCATTGTTTAAATAACTAAAGTGTATAATCTGGCAGCGCGAACGAATCGTTGGCATTAAATATTCAGGTCTTGATGAAGTGAGAATAAAGATTGTATCAATTGGTGGTTCCTCAAGCGTCTTCAAAAAACTATTTGCTGCTTCCTCATTCATTCGGTCTGCCTCAAGGACAATAGCAACTCTTTTAGTCTTTTTCGCTGGCATTAACATTAACCATTCAATTAGATTTCTTATCTGTTTAATTATTATTGAGGCGTTGTCTTCAATTGGAACAAGTGGATTTTCAGGCAGGTAGTTTTTGGTATATTCAGCTATTTTATCTTCCTTTATTCCTGGTGGTAGCGGTGCAATCAGCATAAAATTAGGTGAATTTAAAGGGCAACCCAGGCTCTTAGTTAACGCAAAGGCAGTATGCCTTTTACCAACTCCCCTTGGTCCGGCAAAGAGGAGATTATAAATTCTGTCTTTTCTTAAAGCACTGCGCAGAAAATCCTTTACTGTATCCTGCCCAATAATTTCATCAAGATAATCCACAAAATATTATAATAAAATTTTTTTTGAAATCAACAGGTAAAAATTTTGTATGCTTGACACTGATTATAATTTTTGTATAATTTAGTCAGGTGTTATGAATAAAAATTTCTTAACAATGGGTAAAGAGAAATTAAAATTCAAAACTGAAAAAGAGCTTCATAAGGCTATCTTACAAGAAAAAGCAAAAGGAACTTCTGACTTAGAAATTGGCCAGAAATATGGAGTTACATTTAAATATATTGAACAACTTATTACTCATACGCAAGGGCTCAATATTAGCGCCTTAAAAATTATAAAAAAAATAAATACACTCCATCCAAAAGATTTTAGAGAAGAGCAAACTACAGTCTGGAGTTTTAAGAAAAGGGGTGCATGGGCAACTCATAGTGGTGCATATAGGGGTAATTGGTCTCCTTATATCCCAAGAAATGTAATTCTAAAATATTCAAAACCTGGCGAATTAGTTTTAGACTATTTCTGTGGTGCGGGAACGACCGCTGTAGAATCTAAACTTTTAGGAAGAAAATGCATAGCCTTAGATATAAATGATAAAGCCATTGAACTGGCAAAAAAGAATGTAGGTTTTAGTATAGAACAACCACAGCTAAAGTTTATCGAGCAAAAACATTTAAGAATTTATGAACCAGAGTTTGTGGTGGGTGACGCCAGAAACTTATCATTTATAGAAGACAATTACATAGATTTAATTTGTGCTCACCCACCTTATGCAAATATTATTCATTATACGGATTCCAAAGAAGGAGATTTGTCTTTTTTTGATGTAGATGATTTTCTAAAAGAAATGGCAAAGGTTGCAGCTGAAAGTTTTAGAGTCTTGAAGCCAGGAAGACAATGTGCTATTTTAATCGGTGATACTCGCAGAAAAAAATTTGTAATCCCTTTGGGGTTCAAACTTATAAATGTTTATTTAGATGCGGGGTTTAAATTAAGAGAACTTGTTATCAAACGGCAACATAACTGCAAAACCACAGGATTTTGGTATACTAACAGCATAAAATATAATTTCCTGCTTTTAGCTCATGAATATTTGCCAATTTTTGAGAAACCCCTATTACCAGATTCTCTAAGTGTAAGAGAAAAAGAGGTAGATTATGCTTTATTTGTTCCTACTTTAGATAGACCTGCACTAAAGAAAAAATTAGATGGACTCGAGACCACGACGGTGTGGATTTTACCCGAAAAGGACTTTGAAGAACATTTAAATAAGAATGTGATTGATAGATACTCAAATGGAGAGGGATATTCAACTGTCTTTTTTGTTTCCTATGATAAAAATGATGTAAAGGCAACTTTGAGAGAGAAACAAAAAGGCAAGGGATTGCTTTTTATAAAGTCACCATTTTTGAATAACAATCTTTCTCGTTCAAACATTGAATATTATTTAAAGGAAATAAAAAAAATTGTGGGTCAAAGGATACCTATAATAAGCAAAAATGGTTTTTTGGTAATTCAAACACAGGATATAAGAATAGATGGATACATAGAACCCCTTGCTAAAAGATTAGTAGATATATTGACCTATGATAATTTATGGCTTAAGGAAATAGTAGTTGTTACTTCTGAAGGGAATAATTCAAAAAGTCAACACTCAGAAGAGTATCTGAGAATAACTCATCAATATTTACTTGTTTATGAGGTGAAAAAATAATGGAACCTAAAGTTGGTGAAGAGTGGGGTAGAGGTAAATACCGTAAGAAGATTAGAGAAGTGCTTAAATTATCCAATGGTTGGTATTTGATAAAAACAGACAATTCAAAATCTAAAAAAGACTTTAAAGTAAAAGTGATTTTTTCATTACAACCTTCACGTTCTATGACTCCAAAACATGCCCATTTTGCAATTGACCTTTATGGTAAAGTATGCGCTGATAAAAACAGAGCTATAAATGTGCTTAAAGCAATTTCTGAAGTATGGGGAAAGAAAGATATAAAACAAATCTTATTACAATATGCTTCTTTAACTTCAGGACTTCCTGGTTATCCATTAGAGTATATTTTGTATGCCCTTAATTGGATTTTGGAGCAGGAAGATTTAAATTTTACAGGTCGTCCAGATAAGAAACAAAAAGAATTGGAAGAGATATGCAAGAAACAAAATATTTATTTGTGCCCTGATAGAAACGGAAGTCTCCTTGCAATTGCTTTACTGTGCGATATAATAAATGGAACTCACCCTGTTGAAGCCCTACTTAAAGGAAATCTGGATATAAGACCTCGTGGTAAATAATAGATTCCTGCTTTAGCAGGAAAAGACATTTTCACCCCAATCAGATCTGGAAAATTAATTGATGAAAGAATAATAAATCGTTGAGTTTTGAGTATGGCAGAATAAATGAAGATGGGGGAGGGGTGAAAAAATTCTGCGGTTGACTTTTTTTGTATTTAGCATATACTGATATAATGATTGATATCAAGATTCTAAGGGAAAATCCTGAACTGGTTCTAAATGCCTTAAAGAACAGGGGGGTAGAATTTAATTTTGCTGAGCTGGTAGAACTTGATAAAAGGCGTCGTGCAATAATAACCGAAATTGACAATTTACGAAAGGAAAGGAATTCCCTTTCTGAACAGGTTGGCAAATTGAAGCGGGAAAAAAAGGATGCGAGTGAATTGATGGAAAAGGGTCGTCTGGTGGGCGAACAGATTAAAGACAAGGAACTTTTATTAAAAGAAGTAGAAGAAAAATTTAATACCCTGTTTCTCCAGTTGCCCAATATACCGCACCCAACTGTTCCAGTAGGAAAAGGGGGTGCTGATAATAAATTTGTGCGGGGTTTAAAAGAACCACCAGCATATGATTTTAAACCTTTGCCACATTGGGAGATCTGTGAGGCGCTTGATATACTTGACATTAAAAGAGCACCAAAACTTGCTGCATCGCGTTTTATTTTGTATAAAGGTCTGGGTGCATTGCTGGAACGGGCATTGATAAATTTCTTTCTTGACCTCCATACGCAAAAACATAATTACAAAGAAATATTTCCACCAATCCTGAATAATCCTGATTGTTTTGTTGGAACAGGCCAATTGCCAAAATTAGAATCTGAAATGTATAAATGTCGTGATGATGATTTTTATCTTATTCCCACGGCAGAGGTGCCGTTAACCAATATGCATCGTGAAGAGATTATTCCGGAAAAACAGTTGCCAATATGTTATACTGCTTATACACCATGTTTCCGGCGTGAGGCAGGTTCTTATGGCAAAGAGGTCAGAGGAATTACGCGTGTTCATCAATTTAACAAAATAGAACTTGTAAAATATACTACACCTGAAACCGGATACGAAGAATTTGAAAAATTATTGAGTGATGCAGAAGAAGTGGTAAAGTTGCTTGGTTTACCATACCGAATTTTACTTTTGTGCACTGCTGATATGACCTTTGCTTCTGCCAAAACCTATGATATTGAAGTTTATGCACCAGGTATGCAGGAATGGCTTGAAGTTTCATCGGTCAGCTGCTATGAACAGTATCAGGCGCGCCGGGCAATGATTCGGTATCGCCGTTCAACCGGGGGAATTGATTATGTTTATACGATCAATGGTTCAGGCCTGGCAACGCCAAGAACATTTATTGGTATTGTAGAAAATTATCAGACTAAGGACGGCAGGATAAAAATTCCCGATGTTCTGATACCATATATGAACAATCTAAAATATATAGAATAATTTTTTTGAGTATTAATTATACTTTTCCTTCGGAAAAATTTTTTCTTAGATAATCTATTACTCTTTTCATATCTTCGGGTAAAGGTGCAGTAAAATGCAGGGTTTCATTGGTGCATGGATGGTTAAACATAATTTCTGAGGCGTGCAATGCCTGACGGTCAATCAATTTCAAAATCTCCTGAAAATATGGTAAATAATTAGATTTTTTTATAACCCGGGGTTTTGTTCCGCCATAATCTTTATCGCCGATTACTGGACAGCCAATATAATTTAAATGGACACGAATCTGATGGGTTCTGCCGGTTATCAACCAGACCTTTAAATAACTGGCAATGGGAAATTTTTCTAAGACAAGAAATTTGGTCGTAGCATCTTTGCTGGAAAGCGGCGTTACGGTCATTTTGGTTCTGACCAGAGAGCTTCTGCCTATGGGTGCTTCTATAATTCCTTCATTCTGCCCGGGAAAGTTCCAGCACAAAACATCATATTTTTTTTGAATCTGACGTCGGGCAATTGCCTTACCTAAATTGCTCAATGCCTGGTCTGTTTTGGCAAAGATGATCAAGCCAGTAGTATCTTTATCAAGCCGATGTAGCACCCCGGGCCTTATCTCATCAGTGATACTGGGTAATTTACCACAATAGTATAAAAGCGCATTGACCATAGTATGTTCAAAATTGCCACGGGCAGGATGGACAATAATGCCTTTGGGTTTATTGACCACGATGATATCATCATCTTCGTAAATAATATCCAGAGGGATATTTTCCGGTTTTATTTCGGCTGAGGTCTGCAATTCAAATACCGCATAGATTTCATCTCCTTCTTTAACATGGTAAGAACATTTTGCAGGTTTGTTATTCACGAGCACTTTTTTCTGCTTAATTAATTTCTGAATAAGACTACGTGACAGACCAATACCTGAAATGTAGAGATACTGGTCAAGTCTTGTCCCCCATTGTTTCTCTGAAACCTTGCGTTTGAATTCCTGCCTGATTGAGTCCATAATTTTAATCAGCGACGAACTTTTTTTCCATCTCTATTATCTGTTTTATTCCGGTGCTGGCAACATCAAGTAACTTATTAAGTTCCTGTTTTGTCATAGGTATCTTCTCTGCGGTTGCTCCAAATTCAATAATCTTCTGCCGTCCGGTCATTACTAAATTCATATCCACTTCAGCATTTGAATCTTCTTCATAGCAGAGGTCAAGGAGTATTTCACCATTAACAATGCCGGCACTGATTGCCCCGACAAAATCTAAAATTGGAAACTGTCTGAATTCTTTGTTTACCCAGAGTTTTTTTACTGCACTGTATAGTGCGAGAAATGCACCATTTACTGCCGCGGTTCTGGTTCCACCATCAGCCTGTAAAATATCACAGTCAATGATAAAGGTTCGTTCACCAACGACACCAAGGTCAAAGATAGGTCTCAATGCCCGGCCAATAAATCTCCTTATTTCCTGGGTTCTACCAGTAAGCCTTCCTGTATTTGCCTCACGCTGGGTGCGCTCTTTTGTTGAAGCAGGCAGGAGTGCATATTCAGCAGTCAGCCAGCCCTGTCCTTTACCCACAAGAAACTGTGGCACACGGTTCTCTATGGTGACTGCACAGAGCGCAATGGTTTTACCTAATTTGAAAAGGCACGAACCTGCAGGATATTGAAGATAGTCCATTACAATCTCTATATTTCTGAGTTCATTGTTTTCTCTTTTATCAATTCTCATATGTCTCCTTATTAAATTTTTTTACAATTGAAATACCTTTTTGTTATTATCATACTATTATGTTGAACCCGGTGCGACCCGAAAGAAATTTGTCATCGGCTCACCAAGAAACCGCTCGCCAATCTCTTTGAAGTTCATTGAAAAATCTGTGAGATAAATAGTTATCTTCCCATGGTTGCCAGGGTTCAACAATTTTTTTTCATTTAAAAGGGAAGCCAGTTCCTGGCTCAGCTCGCGCGAGGCATCAACATAATTGATATTGCCAAGAACCTTTTTTATTATATTGAGCAATAATGGATAATGGGTGCAACCAAGTAACAGTGTATCAATACCTTCCTGCTTTAATGGTTCAAGATACATCCGGGCAATCATTTCTGTAGCAGGATGTTCAAACAAGCCTTCTTCCACAAGTGGAACGAATAGAGGGCAGGACCTTCCTAAAACTTCAACATTTGCATTCAATTCCTTGAATGCCTTTTCATAGGCGCCGCTATAGATTGTTAAACTCGTGCCGATCACACCAATCTTATTATTTTTTGTAAGTTCCTTTGCCCGTTTTGCCCCGGGTTTAATAACACCAATAATTGGCACAGATAGTTCCTTTTGTAGTATCTCAAGGGCAACTGAGGTTGATGAATAGCAGGCAATAATAATACATTTTACTCGCCGGGCAAGGAGAAACCGTGCATTCTCTCTTGAGAACTGGATAATTGAATCAAAGGACTTTGTGCCATAAGGAAGTCTGGCAGTATCACCAAGATAGATTATATCTTCACCGGGTAAAGCCTTTCTGATTTCTTTTACTACAGTCAAGCCACCAATACCTGAATCAAAAATTCCAATGGGAAATGTATTCAATGGTTTAGCCTCCTTTCATAATTTTTTATAAAATTCTGTAATCCAGCAAATATAGCATAGGTAATCTTTTCTTTAAATTCTTTTTTTCTTAAAAGTTTCTCTTCTTCAGGATTAGAAATAAAGGCGGTCTCCACAAGCACTGAGGGCATAAATGCACCGCGTAGAACATAAAACCCCGCCTGACTCACACCACGTGCCGGAATATTGAGTAATTTTTCTGCACTGCTTTGGATTGCTTCAGCAAGGTTGTTGGACTCTTCAAGAAAGACACCCTGGGCAAGGTCATAAAGAATAAAATTTATATCTCCGCTTACTTTTATCTCTTCATCAAACATCAAAGAAGCATTTTCCATTGCTGCCACTGCCCGTTCTTCATTAGTCCTTGCCTCAGACAGAAAATATGTTTCAAAACCACAAGCCATCCTGTTTTTTGGCGAAGCATTGCAATGGATACTGATAAAAACATCTGCATTATTGCGATTGGCAAAATTTGTTCTACCTTTGAGAGATAGATATTGGTCTTTGTCGCGCGTCAGTAAAACCGTTATCTTTAACGAATCTTCAATAATCTTTTTTAACATTTTTGCAATATCAAGATTAGCATCTTTTTCATATAAGCCTTTTTTTCCAACTGCACCAGGGTCAATACCGCCATGGCCCGGGTCAAGAACAATTACCTGAACACTTTTTGTGACTTTATTATAGAAGACAACTTCATCGCTCCTTTCAAAATAGGCATTAATATCAACCAGATTCAATTCCAGGCGTGTATAGGTTTTGTAGGGTAAAAGATTGAGTGATTTTATTGCTCCTTTTGGTTTTATTTTAGCATCTGTTTTATATTGCGCATCAATCTCAATGATTGCCATCTGGGGAGAAAATTGCACATCAAATCCTACTGGTTTCTGCCAGGAAAATTTAATAATTGTTGAATCGCCGCGGGTAATTAAATCAATCTTCTCAATGTTTGGAATCTCTTCAATCTTTTTTAAAAAGATAAGGCGTTCAAGGTGTGTACCTAAAATCCTTGTAATCAAACAGGCAGGAAAGTATATCTCCTCATTTACAAAATGTGGGGCAAAAGGCAGGTTAAGATAAAGGCTATCCCATTGTATAACGCTAATATCAGAGATTAATGACATACTATGGTTGGATGTAGAAAGCATACAGCGCTGGTGGACTTTATCTAAAACATAATTGATATCACAAAATTCAGCGATTTGTCTCAAAGAGAGATAGTCCTGGTTATCAATAAATTCGCTTGGGAATATCACAGAATTATCCTCATAAATCATCTCATAATTCTGAACATAGGAAAATAAAATTACAAAAATAATACTCATTTATTCAGACCTTTTATCTTTTTTAATTCTTTTCTTGATTCTTCTTTTAAAATTTTCTCTTTTTTATCAAAGATGCGTTTTCTACGGCATACACCAATAGAGACCTTGGCAATACCCCGGTCATTAAAATAGATTTTTAAGGGTATTAAAAGATTGCCTTTCTGGGTTATGATACCAAAAAGTTTTTTTATCTCCTCTTTATTTAATAGTAATTTTCTTTTCCGCTTTGGGTCAGGGGTTGAAATTGTGCTGAATCGGTAGGGTGTGATATGGAGATTATATAGAAAAACCTCACCGTTTCTGACATCTGCATAGGCATCACTCAAAGAAACCTCGCCCTGTCTTAATGATTTCACCTCACTACCTCTAAGCACAATACCTGCCTCATAAGTATCCAAAATTTCATAGAGATGTCCTGCCTTGCGATTTGTGCTCACAACCTTCATTAAGTATTATAATAAACAAAAGGTGAAAAGTCAAGAAAATTCAAATTATCGTTTGTTGACTTATTGATAATTATAAATATAATACATTTATGAAAAAGATAATAGGAGTATTAACGAGTGGTGGTGATGCACCGGGAATGAATGCAGCAATAAGGGCAGTGGTGCGTACCGCATTATTCAAAAAATATGTAGTTTTAGGTATAAAACATGGTTATAAAGGATTGATAAGTAATGATATTATAAACCTTAACCATCATTTAGTTGCAAATATTATTCAAAGGGGTGGAACAATTTTAGGAACTGCTCGATGCGATGAATTTGAGACCATAAGGGGTATGAAAAAGGCAAAATCTGTGATGGACAAAAACAAGATTGATTGTATAATTGCCATTGGTGGTGATGGAACAATGCGTGGTGCAAAGGAATTTAGTGAAAAGTTTAATGTCAACATCATTGGTCTGCCTGGAACGATTGATAATGACCTTTATGGCACAGATTTTACAATTGGTTTTGATACTGCAATTAATAGTGCACTTGAGGCAGTGGACAGGATAAGGGATACTGCTTCATCATTGGAAAGGGTCTTTTTCATTGAGGTGATGGGTAGGTGTGCAGGATTTATCAGCCTTGCCGTGGGTCTTGCTGGCGGTGCAGAGGATGCCATTATTCCTGAAACACCCACAGATATTAATGAGATTGCTCGTACTATAAAAGATAATATTAAAAAAGGCAAGCGCTCCAATATCATCATTGTTTCAGAAGGTGATGAGGCGGGCAATGCACTTGAAATTGCCCAGAAGGTAAAAAGATTGACTGGCGAGGATTCCCGTGTTGCGGTCCTCGGTTATATTCAGCGTGGAGGAACCCCAAGTGCAAACGATAGAATTCTTGCTACAAGATTAGGTTATTATGCAATTGAGGCAATTGAAAAATCTCGTTTTGGTGTTATGGTTGGTGAAATAAAAGGGAGTATAGTTTATACTCCCTTTGAGGATACCTATACAAAAAAGAAACCCATTCCTGAAATTGCTTATCAGATGATAAAGATTATGTCCGGTTAACTATGCTACTGCTACGCCCAGGCTAATAGAATTTAATTTTGCTTCTGCATCATCTGCCCGCGAGAGCATTACCACGGGTCTGCTTGCACCCATCACAATTCCTGCTGCTTTTGTCTTTGCAAAATAGATTAATCCCTTTGCCCAGATATTACCAGCAGAGATATTGGGCATTAATAGAAAATCAACATCGCCTGCAATCTCACTCTTTATCTTTTTATGCTCAGCAGATTCTCTGGAAACTGCTACATCAAAACCAAAAGGTCCTTCTATTATTGCATCTTTTATTTCACCATTTTTATTCATCTCCACAATTTTTGTCGCATCTATGGTTTCTGGCATATCGGGATGGACTGATTCACTCGCGGCAACGAGTGCAATCTTTGGATTTTTTATTCTCAGTGCCTTCATTAAGGATATTCCATTATTGATTATATCAATTCGCGTTTTTAAATCTAATTTTGGATTCATACCACCGTCAGACATAAATATCAATTTATGATACACGGGAATTTCAAGCACAGCAATATGGCTCAGAATCTTTCCTGTGCGCAGTCCAAAATCTTTGTCCAGCACGCCTTTGAGAAATGAAGAAGTAGAAAGCATTCCTTTCATCAAAAAATCGCCTTTCTCTTTTACAATAGTAATGCCCCTTTTTAATGCTTCTTGTTCGTCAGCAATATCAATGATTTCCGTCGGTTTTAAATCAAGTTTTACTTTTCTGCTACACTGCTCAATTGCCTTTTTCTCACCAACAAGATAGGCAGAAACCAATCCATTATTCAATGCAAGTTTTACGCCTTCCAGCACAGTCTCATCTTCTGCCTTTACTACAACACAATTTTTCTTACCCTTATTTTTTGCAAATGCAAGCAGTTCTTTGAAGTTTTTAATCATAATTATCTTAGCTGGTTATATTTCACTAAGCATTGAGATTGAATCTTTTTAAATCAAATTACCAGTCAGTGCCAAAATCATTTTCAAAGGTTCTGGCAAGTTTTTCGCCCCAGTTATCTAACGCGGTCAATTTACCAATGAAAAACCTCAAAACCGGTGGTTCAAAAACAAATTTCAAACCCTTGATGAGATTTTTATGCTCATAAAGCCATTGCAATCTTTCAATAATGTATTCAATGTGGGAGATTGAATATACCCTTCGGGGAATTGCGATTCTCGTTAATTCCAGGTCAGCATAAAGTTCGGTTCTATCCTTGGCGCGGTCCATTGAAATTGTTCCTCTTTCCATTGCCCGAACACCAGAGACGATATAGAGTGCTGCAGTGAGTGCACCAGCAATATACTCTTCTTTTTTGATATGGGGCAAAAACTTTTTTGCATCAATATGGCAGGCTAATCCACCCGGCGGTGTGACCACAGGAATTCCTAAATTATCCAGTTTCTCTACAAAGTATTTAATCTGTTCAATTGAACATCCAGCAACTGATGGGTCAACCATCTCCCTTAGACCCACGGTCATCGCACCAATCTCGCGCATTGACATACCACCGTATGTATAAAACCCCTCATAGACCGGGAGCCAGGGTTCTAATTGCTCAAAGAGTTTTTTGTTATTGGTCGCAATGAAACCGCCACGAACACAGGTATTCTTTCTACCACTGAGATAGAATAGGTCAGGAATACTACACATTTCTTTTATAATTTCAGCAATTGTCTTCTTTTCGTAACCCTTTTCCCGTTTCCATATAAAATAGGCATTTTCTGAAATCAGACTTCCATCAAGTATTAAAAGAAGACCATTTTCATCGCACACCTTTCTAACTGCTTTTAAATTTTCCATTGAAAAGGGTTGCCCGCCCAGCAGGTTTGTCGTTGCCTCCATCCGCACATAACCAATCTTGTCTTTTCCGTATTTATTTATTCCCTTTTTAAGTTTATCAATATCCATATTCCCCTTAAACAGGCAGGTACTCTTTGTATTCAATGCCTCATCTGTAAATAATTCAAGACATTCAGAAGTTCCCGTTACTTCAATATGTGCACGAGTTGTAGTAAAGTGGTAATTTGTGATAACAACACCAT
The DNA here is from genome assembly GCA_037444665.1 of Caldifarciminota bacterium. GTDB lineage: Bacteria > Hydrothermota > Tepidihabitantia > SM23-42 > JAOAFX01 > JAOAFX01. The sequence continues at coordinate 9,206 of JBBILZ010000033.1, read as the reverse complement.
CTGGTTTGCAGAAAACTTTTGAAAGAAGATGTTCTGCTGCCCTTCCCTGATGTACATTCATTACATAATTGTAACCCAGAACTTCTTTTACTGCATCGGCAAATTCATAAAATGTCATACTGCCTGCATAGGCATCATCAGTTGTTATCCATCCAGCCCATTGATTATCACTCATTGCATTTACCCCACTATCAGTAAGCATATCAAGGAAAATGTCCTTTGTTTTTAACTGAAATGTATTATAGCCCGCCTCTTCTATTGCCTTCAATCTATTGCGAGCTGGTGCAAGACTAATCTTTTGAACAACCCTTGTTTTGTAAAGTTCTACCGGGATTTCTGTCCCATTCTTTAATTTAAAAAGCATTATTCCTCCTTCATAATCTGCTTCTTAACATTACAAAATTTTTTTAAGTGTTTTTATCAATCGGCGATTCTGTTTCTCAGTGCCGATTGTTATGCGCAGGGCATTAGGAAAGCCATATTCTTTTATGGTGCGAGTAATGATACTTTGTTTTTGGAGAGATTCAAAAACAATCTGGCTATCTCTGCCAAAATCAACAAAAATAAAATTACCATAAGTCGGGATATAAAAAAGACCCAGTTTTTTGTAGGCATCATAGAGAAATTCCTTACCCGCCTCATTTATTTTTATTGTTTCTTTCACAAAATTATCATCATCAAGTGCTGCAATGCCCGCGACCTGGGAGATTCTATTAACATTGAATGAAATCCTTAATTTCATTAAATTGGTAATAATCTCTTTTCGGGCAATACCATAGCCAAGGCGGGCACCAGCAAGTCCATAGATTTTGGAAAAGGTGCGTAGAATCAAGATATTTTTTCTTTCTTTAAAAATTTTAAACGAATCCGGAAATTCCGGGTCATCAATGTACTCACGATAAGCTTCGTCCATTACCACAAGTATATTTTCAGGAATCCGTGCAAAAAACTCCTCAACCTCTTTTTTCGTTACTATTGTGCCGGTTGGATTATTAGGATTGGCAATAAAGACCAGTTTGGTGTTTTTCTGAATTGCATCTGCCATTGCTTTCAAATTATGGGTATAATTTTTCATTGGTGCTTCTATTAACTGGGCACCTGCAATACTTACTGCAATCTTATACCAGATAAACGCACCCTCACTTACTACTGCACTATCTTCACGATTCAGATAAGCAAGGGTAGCAAGGGGCAGGATCTCTACTGAACCATTTCCCACAATTATTTCATCACTGCTAACATTAAACTTTTTGGCGAGCACATTCTTCAGATAAAAACAGTTATCGTCCGGATATAGCCAGGATTCTTTCAATGCCTGACGCATTGCTTTAATTGCCCGGGGTGATGTTCCTAAAGGATTTTCATTGGATGCCAATTTAATAACTTCACCTTTGAGATTCAATTCTCTAATGACCTCTTCAATCGGTTTTCCTGGTTTATATGGTTTTATTCTTTCAATGAAGTCTCTTGCTTGAATCACTAAACCTCCTATTTCAGACCAAGCACATCACGAAATCCAGGGATGTCTAAAAATCCATGGCCACTTACATTAAAGGCAATAACCTTTTTCTCACCGGACTCACGACATTTAATCGCCTCATCAATTGCCGCGCAGATTGAATAAGAAGATTCAGGCGCAGGCAACCAGCCCTCAGCCTCCATAAACATCTTTGCCCTTTCAAACACATACTTTTCATCAGCCGGATAGGCAATTGTATCAATATAACCCTTGTTTCTCAATAAACTGATGATAGGTGAACAGCCATGATAACGTAAACCATCACCTTTGATAGGAACCATATCTATTTTGTGCCCGAGTGTATACATCTTTAATAATGGTGTCATCTCTGCATAATCAGCAAAATCAAATCTATATTCACCCTGAAGATTTGGTGCAGCCTGGCTCTGGGCAGCAATAAATTTTATTTTTTTGCCTTTTTTCAAAACATCGCCAATAAATGGAATTGCAAAACCACCAAAATTAGACCCGCCACCCAGGCAGGAAATAACGACATCCGGGTAATCGCCAAATATCTCAAACTGTTTCTGTGATTCAAGTCCGATAATTGTCTGATGCATTAGCACATGATTCAATACCGAACCTAAACAATAAACTGCCTTTGGGTCTTTGCTTGCATCCTCAAGTCCTTCAGATATTGCGATTCCCAAAGAACCAACATGTTCTGGATTCTTCTCATAAAGTGATTTTCCAAAATCGGTCATCGGGCTTGGTGAAGCATACACATCTGCGCCTAACATCTTCATAAAACTGAGTCGGTCCTTTTTCCAATTATACACGCTCCTTACCCAGTAGACTGTGCATTTTAAACCAGTGACTGCTGAGGCGTAAGCAAGCGCAGTTCCCCATTGTCCGGCTCCAGTTTCAGTGGTTACCCTTTCATACCCCTGCTGTTTTGCATACCAGCACTGGGCAAGGGCAGTGTTTACCTTATGGCTGCCAGTCGGACTGAAAAATTCGCCTTTGTAATACAATCTTGCTGGCGTATTAAGTTTTTTTTCTAAATTTGTTGCCCGGAACAATGGTCTGGGTCTGCCTGCTTTTGCATAGAGGTCAAGGATGCCACCTGGAATATCTATCCACCTTTGCTGGGAGAACTCTTGATTCAAACATTCACCAACAAGAAGATTGGGAAGATTTTTTATGCGCGATGGTCCTTCAGGTGGGTCCTGTGGTGCTGGTAAAGGTTCTGGTAAATCTGGCAAAATATTGTACCAGCGTGTTGGTAATTCATCAAATTTTAAATTGACCATATTAAACATGTAAACCTCCTGATAATATTTTATGATTGATTAAAAGAACATATTGCCTGTTAATTGGGCTAATTAAAAACATTGTGAATTATACCCAAAATAATATGAATGTCAACAAAGATAAGTGATGAAACATTTTTATCAGGATTGACAAGAAAGGAAAACTGAATAAAATATTTATGTAAAGATTATGATTGTTCTGGTCAGAAAATGTAACTGACAAGGGCGGTAGCCTGTTCAAATTTTGTCGTTTTAGTTTGGATGAATGACATCTGGATAGATTCCTCCTTTGCGTAAGGGGCGTGGAGGATTTATAAAAGAAGATTCCCCTTGATAATATTCTTTCAACAAAAAGGTGGTGTATTATGAAGGCAAAAATATTGATCATAAGTCAGGACCAGGAGATAATTAAAGGAATAAAAAGTGTTATTGAATCTGAAGGGCACAGTATTAACTCAACCAATAATGCTGATACCTGTCTGAATCTATGCAAATCTGAAAAATTTGATGTGATATTTGTTGATGTGCATATACCGACCCTTCCTTATAATTTATTAATTCCTGATATAAAGAAAATCTGTCCTGAGAGCGAAATTATACTCGTTGCCGGACACACTGTTCCTGAAGCACTGGTAAAATTAGAGGCATATCAGCTTAACAATTTTATTATTTTACCATTGAGTAATGAAAAAATAAAATTACAACTAAATCGTGCCCTGCGTCAGGTTGAATTACTCAAGGAAAACAGAAGATTACTATTAAATGTTACCGCTGCAAAAAAGGAATGGGAGGCAACCGTTGATGCAATTGAAGAACCGATATTTGTCACTGATTTTGATTACAAGATTTTACGGGCAAACCTTGCTACTTTTCAAATGTTAGGTAAGGGTGTGAATGAAGTCATCGGCCATAAATGTTATGAAATACTCCACTGTGCAAAAGAACCGGTTTCTGATTGTCCAGGTAAAAAGGCAAGGGATAGTGGTGAACCGGTTACTGATACCTTATCATTTAAAGGTATAAAACGGAGAATGGTCTGTAGTGTCTATCCCCAGGTCTTTGCCAATGGTGGTGGTTTGGTCCATTATCTCCATGAGTCAACCGTGACCACTGAACAACAGGCACAGACAATGGCAAAATATGAAAGATTATTTGAGGACGCAACAGTTCCGATTATTGTGGTAAGTCTTGATGATTACAAGATTACTGATGCCAATCAATCCGCACTGGAATTACTTGCCTATGACCCGGAAAATCTTATGGATATGGACTGGGAAAATATCTTTGCCCGGGACATTAGAGAGAATACTATCAATGAACTGCTTCAGCAAATTCCATCAGGAAGGGCATCAGTAAAATCAAAACTCCTTGACAAAAATTATAAAGAGATAGAAGTTCAAATAATTGCTAACCTTGTAGAAGTTGGCAACTTTAAGTTTGTTGAATTGTTTTTTATAAAGTGATGTGAAAAAAAATTAACCACCTTTGTTTAAACAATGTGAAGAAACTGGATAGATAGAAACAAAAAATAGAAACATAAATTTAATATAACTTTGGCAAATATACAGTGAATATAAAAGATATCATTGGTTATTCTTTTTCTCCGCTTGCAGTTAGATTTTTGAGGAAAGAGTTGTTACAAGAAAGAAAGATTGAAGAATGGTTAGATTTTAACCTAAATTTTCACAAAAGAATAAAAAATCCCTTTCTTATTCCTGTAATGAAAGTATTTGCATTCACACACTATCAAATAAATGAAGAAATCCTTGAACTTTTAAAAATACTCGCTGTTAAAAAACCAAAGATTCTGCTGGAAATAGGCACAGCAAACGGTGGTACACTGTTTCTATTTTCGCGTATTGCAAGTGATGATGGCACTATCATTGGCATAGATTTACCCGGTGGTGCATTTGGAGGTGGATATCCAGAATGGAGAATCTCTCTTTACAAAGCCTTTGCCACGCAGAATCAGAAAATTCATCTTATTCGTGATGATTCTCATAAATACGCAACCCGTGCTGCTGTTATGGAAATTATTGAAAATAATAAATTAGATTTTCTTTTTATAGACGGTGATCATACTTATAATGGCGTCAAGAGAGATTTTGAGTTGTATTCGCCACTTGTAAAAAACGGAGGAATAATTGCCTTTCATGACATTGTTCCTAGTCATTTTGTCAAATATGGTTTCACAACTGATGCCAGAACTGGTGATGTATATAGATTTTGGGAAGAGATAAAAAATAATTATCAACATCAAGAGATTATTGCTCAAAAAGAACAGGACGGGTTTGGTATTGGAGTAATTTACTGGAGTTAAAAAATATGTTAGAGAGAGAAAAAACACTCTGGTTTGATAGCAAGACCTTTGTGGTCTGTCTTACTCATGATGTTGATAAGGTAAGAAAAACATATCAATATTTTACCCATTTTTTCAAAACTGGTAGAGTCTATCATTTAAAGTCGCTGTTCAGCCAAAAGGAGTCCTACTGGAATTTTGAGGATATTATGAAGATTGAAGAGAAATACGGTGTTAAATCAACTTTTTTCTTTCTTCAAGAAACAAAAAGAACAAATCCATTTAATTTTGAATCAATTAAGGCTACTTCTGCCAAATATAAATTCAGTGAAGAAAAAATTCGTAGTATTATAAAATTATTGCAAAAAAATGGTTGGGAAATTGCTCTTCATGGTTCATACCATTCATACAATGATAAAAACCTACTTGCAGCAGAGAAGAGACAATTAGAGGATATTACTGGTGAAAAAATCATCGGCGTAAGACAGCACTACTTAAATATTGAAATACCAAGAACCTGGCAAATACAAAAGGAAATAGGATTTTATTATGACGCCACCTATGGTTCAAATGAAAATATTGGGTTTCTCAATGGCAAAAAAACCCTTTTGCTCCCTTGGGCGATGAATTTTTGGTACTGCCACTGACAATGATACACTAATTTAAAGTATTGGAATTTCAATAATTCCAATACTTAATAAAAACCTTCATAATAGATGCCCTCTCCCTTTTTCAAAGGGAGAGGGATAGGGTGAGGGTAGGGGTTCTCAAGGGGAGAATCCCCTTGATGATGTTCTGGTGCTTTTTGGGAACCTGGTTAAAAAACGGACCTTAAAGGAACCGAATTCCACCTTTTAGGGGGTTTTTTTAGATTCGGTTCTTTCTGGGGCGTCAGTAAAACTACAATCTTAAAATTTTTTAGGATTGTAGTGGGAAGATATCTATTGATACAACATGATACAACAAGAAAGAATAAGAAAAGTTGTATGGTTTTTAAAACATATATATTATAAAATATTAATTCTATTTCGCCTCTTCGTTATTGAACCAATTATTATAAATTATGCAATAAAAAAAATGCGAAAGATGGGCTCGGAAAAGGACCTAAAGCAATTGGTAGATTTTGCATTCAAATTTTGCTTCAGGCTAATTAAACCGATGCAAATCAAGGAAGAAATTACAGAATTTTTGAAAATCTTTAAAGAAAAAAGACCTCAATATATTTTAGAGATTGGAACAGCAAAGGGTGGAACATTGTTTCTGTTTTCAAAATGTGCCCCCGATAATGCGGTGATAATCAGTGTTGATTTATCAGGTAATTTACTTGAAGGAGGTTATTCAAAACTTAGAATTCCATTGTATAAATCGTTCGCCAAAAAGAATCAGCGCCTTTATCTACTGAGAAAAAATAGCCACGATTACACAACCTTTGTCATAATCAGTAAAATTTTACATAAAAACAAGTTGGATGTCCTCTATATTGATGGTGACCATTCATACAATGGCGTCAAGAAGGATTTTGAGATGTATGGTAAACTTGTTAAGAAAGGAGGGATTATTGTATTCCATGATATAGTTCCGGAATCATTGAAAACAGGATGCGAAGTCAGTAGATTTTGGCAGGAAGTTAAAATAAATCACAAAACACTGGAAATTGTGAAGAATTGGAAACAGAATTATTGTGGAATAGGAATTATATACTACTAATGACTATTTTCGGAGGTCTGCAGAACTTTACACGAAAACAAAGACGAAGGTTTATAAAGATATCATAGTGTTCCGTTTGAATCACAATGTGTGGGGCATCTATGCAAGGGATATTGTAAAATGACAGAAAACAAAAATTGGGAAGTGGATTATGAATAACAAGAAGTTAGAAGTTCCCGAATTGAAATTTAACGCAATTTTTAAAAGTTCTTCATTAAGTGAACGAACTTCAATGGACCGGAAATTTTACAACAAAAAGTATTTTGTAACTGATTTTCCACATTCTGAGTTTTTTGACCGAGCTTTTATTAACACCCTGATTGCAAAAAATAAGATACCAAGGGGCGCCAAGATTCTTGACCTTGGTTGTGGCACTGGGTGGTATAGCCATTTTATGATTGATGCAGGTATGAATGTAACTGGTCTGGACTTTAGCCCTGTGGGAATATCTAAGGCAAAAAAACTTTATGGTGAAAATGCTAACTGGATAGTTGGTGATGTTTTTAATATGCCTTTCAAGAGAGGTCAGGAGTTTGATGTAATATTCTGTTGTGATTTTTCGCCATTTACCCTGGTAGATGATGTCAGTCAAGTAAGTATGCTTGTGCAGAAAATCGTTGAACACCTAAAGAAAAATGGTTTATTCATCTTTGTATGGAGTAGTAAACTTACCGGAAAGAGAGAAGATGACAGTGTAATTATAGAGTTTACAACCCAACAGATCAAAGAGATATTCTCTGCTTACGGCGAAATTGTTGGTGATGTGTTTACGACGCATAAACAGTTATTTCCCATATTGGGTATTTATGCCCTGAATAATTTTATTACAATTTTGACCTCTGCTGCAGTGAAGATTCATCACCGCAATGTGCGGTTGATTTGTGCCGTAAAAAAACATCTTAGCCCATGAAAGAAATCAAAGCAATCTGGCCCAAAGGGAAGAAATTTGCGGTATGTCTGACCCATGATGTTGATAGGGTAAAGAAAACCTATCAATGTTTCACCCATTTTTTGAAGGATAGAAACCTGCGTCATCTTTCAGCTCTCTTTAAAAGAGAAAACCCCTATTGGAACTTTGAAAGGATAATGGAGATTGAAAGAAGATATCAGGTGAAGTCCACATTCTTCTTTTTAGAAGAAACAAAAGGCATAAATCTGTTTTCGCCAAAAGAGATTGTAGTATCATTTGGGAAGTATCGCTTCAACGACGAAGAGATATCAAAAGTTATTAAAATGCTTGCCTGCGAAGGATGGGAGGTGGCTTTACATGGCTCTTATTGGTCCTATAAAAGTAAAGAGAAACTTGCCCAAGAGAAGAAAAAACTTGAAGAGGTGTGCGGGCACGAAGTAATTGGGGTAAGACAACATTATCTCAATCTATCTATCCCACAAACCTGGGAATTACATAAAGAGGTTGGTTTAAAGTATGACGCCAGCTTTGGTTCTAATGAAGAATTGGGCTTTAAGGATAATAGAATGCTTCCGTTCAAACCATTTAGTGATGAATTCCTTGTCCTGCCACTGACGGTGATGGATTTTGTGTTATTTAAAAGATACAGAAAACTACACGATGCCTGGGAAAAATGCAAGGAACTTATCAAGGTTGCCAGGGGAAATAATGGATTTTTCTCGTTGCTGTGGCATCAGCGTGTTTTTAATGAAAGAGAATTTCCAGGTTGGGGGAGAGTTTACGAAGATATCATAGCCTTCAGTTTGGAAAATGATGCGTGGGTCACCAGTGCAAAGGAGATAGTAAAATGGTGGATAGCAAAAAAGGCAGGAAGTACAATATGAATAATAAAGAAATAGAAGTCCCAGAATTAAAGTTTGACGAAACCTTTAAAAATTCATCATTAAGTGAACGAACTTCAATGGACCGGAAATTTTACAACAAAAAGTATTTTGTAACTGATTTTCCACATTCTGAGTTTTTTGACCGAGCTTTTATTAACACCCTGATTGCAAAAAATAAGATACCAAGGGGCGCCAAGATTCTTGACCTTGGTTGTGGCACTGGGTGGTATAGCCATTTTATGATTGATGCAGGTATGAATGTAACTGGTCTGGACTTTAGCCCTGTGGGAATATCTAAGGCAAAAAAACTTTATGGTGAAAATGCTAACTGGATAGTTGGTGATGTTTTTAATATGCCTTTCAAGAGAGGTCAGGAGTTTGATGTAATATTCTGTTGTGATTTTTCGCCATTTACCCTGGTAGATGATGTCAGTCAAGTAAGTATGCTTGTGCAGAAAATCGTTGAACACCTAAAGAAAAATGGTTTATTCATCTTTGTATGGAGTAGTAAACTTACCGGAAAGAGAGAAGATGACAGTGTAATTATAGAGTTTACAACCCAACAGATCAAAGAGATATTCTCTGCTTACGGCGAAATTGTTGGTGATGTGTTTACGACGCATAAACAGTTATT
>JBBILZ010000032.1:0-29951 GCA_037444665.1 Caldifarciminota bacterium | reverse complement strand
TGATCGCCACCTTCACATCCATCATCGTCTCACAGAAAGACTGACCATAGCGCATTGGATAGGAAATGGACCTGGTCATGGGATGGCTGAAAAAGATGAGCAAATCATCATCAAGTTTGCGCGCCCAGAATTCAGGGATGAGATGCCCTTCAATCAATGGCGGTTTTTTTGCCGACTTCTGTAAGACTCCACTCACGCTCTTCTGGGAAAATAGTTCACGAATCAAGTCATCATATTTATTGTCTTTGTGAAAACCAGGCTGACTCGGCTTTTTGTTGATACAGATTGGACAGCCCTGCTTTGCAAGTTTTATAAGGTTCTTTAGTGCTTTTATATCAAGCCAGTCAACATCAATGTATAAGAAATCAAACGCTACTTCACCAATATGTAGCATACCATCCTTAAATTCAGCGCTATCAAGAAAATGGTCTGTGATCCAGAGTGGTCTGAATCCTTTTACTGCATCAGGAAACTTTGTATACTGCAATTCCCAGTGATAATGGGCACTGGGCCTCTGGAGTTCCTCAGGTAGTTCATTCTGAATCCAGGCATCCTCTAAGGGAAGATAGACACCGATATCTGCATAGGTTCTGCCCTGGCGCATCATTGTGCTCACCTTTTCAAGATATTGATTGAACTCAGGAAGTTCCCGGGCTAAACTGCTATCTGGTCCTATATGGACACTGGCATAGAAACGATTCTTCCCTTTGGGTGGATTATACGGCATTCCATGCCACACGATAAAATTTATACCATTGGCAAACATCGCATCAGCAAGGAGTTTTAAATCTGCAATTTGTTCCTTCTCCTGAAATGGCCCAGGACCAGGATACGGTTGCCAGCCATAGATACAGGTAAAGGTTTCGGCAGAGATGAGCGGTCTATTTGTCAGTGCACCTGCAGATGCAGGGATCTGGGAGAAGTGTGGGTCAAATAATAAAGATTCGCTCTCTGGCACATCCACAACACCATTGGCAGCACCGAGGTCAGTTGGTGCGCCATGGCACTGGACACGGGATATACAACCGAGCCTGTGGCAGATTTCAGTAAAAGGTTTGTAAAATTCATTTATGAGCAATTTGGCAATGAGTTTTCTATAATCATAACGAACTGAATGCCTTTTATTAAGGTCACGGATGTATAATCTTATATCATAACCATACTCATCAAAGAAGATTTTTTCAAAGTTATCGGTCCAGAGCATCTCGGTCTCCACTTCCCAGGAATCGCAGAACAATGCAGTAGGACCGATGTTTATGGCAGGGACGAGCGCCGCACCAACTTTTTGGGCATAGTGCTCCAGTGCATTGTGGTCAAGGTGGTTTAAAATATATTTAGGACTTGCCTCAGACATCCTCCAGCATTTTTCCAGGCGCTGTTTTGATAATCCATAGAATGTCTTTGAGGCATATTTCTCATCAATGAAAGAACCACCAAATGGCCAGGCGCTGCCAAATGTAAAATCACAGCCAAGACCAATCTTTGTAGCATATTCTTTTGCAAAGACGACCAATCTACTCCACTCCTCAGAGAGAAATTCTGGACCCGGTTCAGCATTGGGAAGCGGATAGATCCAGGCAATTTCCACCCCTCCAAAATTGTTCTTTTTGCACCAATCCAGTTGATATTTTAGAACATCGGGCTCAATCTTGTTAGAAAACCACCACCATCTGACATAGGGTTTTGCATCTTTATAAGTCTCAATAATTTTTTGCTCCATTGATTTAGATTATATACCCATTTATTGTAATGTCAAGAAAAACTGGGTCCTCTTCACTTTTTTGATTTCACTACTGCTTTTTTGTTGCGGGCGCATTTATGCGACAAAAAATTGAAAAAACAAGATTTGATTCATCAAACTGATAAACAGTGAACCATAAAATCAACAAAAGAACCCCTTTAACCCAACCCCTTGACTTATTAAATGATAAAATTATGATTTTATATAGGATTGAGTATGTTTTATAAAACTTTCATAATAGATACCCTCGCCCTTTTTCAAAACTTTCACTTATCGTTCTCTCTGCTGAGGGAGAGATTTCCACCCCTTATAATTCCTCTCCCTTGAAGGGAGAGGATAGAGGTGAGGGTGAAAAAAAATCGTTGGACAGGGCTCGTCCTTGTCCGGTTGATTGTAGTTGCGTGATTTATCACGCAAAATGTCTTATCCCTGTAGAAGATACAGAGAGTAAAATGGAGGAAAGAATGAGAAATAAAATCAGATATATTACGGGGAAATAATTTTTTTGAATCTGTCCCTTGATTTATTTAATAGAAGTGATATAATTATGTGGAAGTAGAGATGAAAAAAGTTGTTAAAGGTATAATTGCGGTTTTTAATTTAAAGTTTTTACTTCTTACTTCCTACTTCTTAATTCCTACTTCTTTATCTGCCCAGACTCCGGAGTGGGTGTATCAGCATGTGAATCCGGGATTTTCTGATGTTCCTTATGCAATTGCAGTGGATAGTGCAGGAAACACCTATACCACGGGTTATACAAGGGTTGGGAGTAATGGCAGTGGTTTGGGGATAATCAAGTTAAGTACTATGGGTGAAGAGCGATGGTTTTATTATCTTGATACACTCGGGCCTGGTGAAACAGGACGGGACATTGTATTTCGTTCAGGTTATGTTTATGTGACAGGATACACGGCATCTGGCACTGGTAATTTAATAGTAGTGTGTGTGGATAGTATTGGGCAAAGTCGTTGGTTATATTTAGATACTTTAGATACGGAGGGATTGGCAATTGATGTATCTCCCAGTGGGAATGTGTATGTTGCGGGTAAAACGCAGATTTCTTTATTAGACTGGGTGATATTGAAATTAGATTCTTTGGGCAACGAGGTCTGGCGTTATGTTTATGATGGTCCGGCTGGGAGTTATGATGAGGCACTGGATATTACGATAGACCGTAATGAAAACATTTATGTTGGTGGTTATTCTACCGGCATTGGCACAAATACTGATTTTACGGTGATTAAACTTGATTCAGCGGGACAGGAGCAGTGGGTCTATCGGTATGATGGGCCAGTGAGTAATCGGGATGAGGGTGTCGGAGTGGCGCTTGCCCCGGGTGGTGATATCTATGTTGTTGGTTCATCTCGGGGAAATAATTGGGATTATTGTGTGATCAGACTTGATTCTTTGGGTCAGGAGAGATGGGTATATCGTTATGATGGGCTGGAGCATGGTTCTGATATGGTTTATGGTTTTGTGGTTGATGATACCGGCAATATTTATGTATCTGGTTTTACTACCAGCCAGGAAACTTTATTTTTATTTACGGTGATAAAGGTTGATTCGTTGGGCAGTGAGCGTTGGCGTTATTTGAGTGCTGGGCCCATTGGTTCGGGTGGTATAGCTGATGAAATGGCGTTGGATGGTTTGGGTGGGGTTTATGTGAGTGGTAAGTTGGATGGTTATTTAGCGGTGGTGAAGTTAAGTAATAGCGGTAATGAAGATTGGGTTTATAGAGATCCCTATGCCTTGATTGCACGTGATATTGTTGCTGATGTTACAAATAATATTTATGTTGTTGGCGAGAAGCGGGTGAGTATCTGGGATTATGACATTGTGGTGATGAAGTTTGCCTCATCGCAGGGCAGGATAAAAGAGGTGGTGTGTAATGAGAGAGTGAAGAGAAATCTGAACACCACAATTTTTAAAGGGGGCATAGAATTTGTGCCTCAAGAAAATTGTGGGTTAAAGGTGTATGATGTCATGGGTCGGCTGGTGATAGAACGGATTCTACATCAGAAACAGAAGGTCTTTATTCCCCTTCAACCCGGCGTGTATTTTTTGAGGGTTGAAGGAGGAAAGGATGGAGTAATCAAAAAAATAATTATTCTGTAGCAATTGATTAATTTGCAAATTCCTAAGGAAAGTTACTGATCTCTTTTGTGGAAGGGAATGCACATTGGTCTTAGCGTGGTAAATATTTGCCCTTGTATCAAATAAAAATCAATGAAGTATTTATGCCTTTATCAGGTGGACCACAGGATAAACAGACGATGCCGATTGGTTCGTTAAAGCCTGAATTAAAGGTCTGGCCAAATCCATTCACCACGAAACTGGATATCAGATATGAGATATCAGATATGGGATACAGAACAATAGATAAACACATATCTCACATCCCATATCTCCCATCAGTCCGTTTAAAAATCTACGATGCCGCTGGCAGATTGGTGAAACAATTTAACCATTTATCCGCCAATCAGCGTGGCGGAAATTACCAATTTAATTATGTTTTGTGGTATGGTGATGACGATTTGGGTCGCAGACTTCCTGCTGGTGTCTATTTTGTAAGGTTAGATTGTCCCGAAGGGGTCTTAATGCAAAAGGTGGTCAAACTTAAATAGAAATCCACCAGATTCATCTACATAACTGTAGTTGCCCGATTTATCGGGTGTATTAGAAATCTGAAAATTTTTCGTCCAGTTGAAACTCCACGCTACCTACTACTTACTGCATACTACCTATTCCGTCCTTCGGACGAGTTCTATTTAAGAGATTTAAACGAGAATTCACGCAAAGCGGAAAAACTCTCGCCTTTTCAAGACGGAGCTCCCTCCTATCTTCCCATCTTTACATCCACGCAACCACTCAACTTCAAATCCACATATCCCCCTATCCCTTGATTCCCCTTTATTTTCCCTGATAACCTGTGATTCCCCTTTTTATAAACGGGCTGCGTAACAGTATAACAATAAACGAGCGACTAAAGGTTTGTTGGTTATAGGGCAAGGGAGAAGGGTAAAATAAATAGAGTTGATAAATTGGCCGCCTTGACTGTATAATTTAAAGATATATAATATCAGGAATGATAAAGCCTAAAATAATTTTGAGTAAATGTTTCAGTTATCCGGTTCGTTATAATGGTGGAATTGTCCTTGATGAGTTCGTTACAAAATTAAAAGATTTTGTAGAGTATGAGTTGGTTTGTCCAGAAATAGAGATAGGGCTCGGTGTGCCAAGGCAAAGGCTCATTATACAAAAGACAGGTGGAGTAAAACAACTCTTTCAACCGGAAACAAAAAAATACTTTACCAGGCAGATTACTACCTGGTCAGAGAGGTTTTTAAAATCAATAGATGAGGTTGATGGCTTTCTCTTAAAGAGCAAGTCTCCTTCCTGTGGTATCACCTCTGCGAATTTATATGTGGAAGACAAGATTGTTGGTAGAACCGATGGATTCTTTGCCGAAGCAGTAAAAGAACGATTTCCATTCCTGCCTGTTGAACACGAAGGCAGGTTAAAGAATCCTGAATTGCGTGACCACTTTCTAATAAGAATCTTCGCCTTCGCTGATTTCAGGCAGTTAAAAAAAGAATATAAGGCAGATGCCCTGATAAGATTCCATACAAGATATAAATATTTGCTTATGACCTATAATCAACAGGGTCTGCGTGAACTGGGCAGAATAGTAGCAGATAATAGATTGTCCTTAAAGGAAAAGATAATAAAATACGAGGATATTTTTTATCGCGCCTTTGGAAAAAAGCCTTCCCGGTCAAGGCACTATAATACAATTCTCCATATCTTTGGTTATTTCAAAGACAAATTGAATCAGCGTGAAAAATCACACTTTCAGAATCTTTTAAAAGAATATCTAACTGGAAAAATAGAACTCCGCACAGTTGTGGAGATTCTTAAAAACTTTACCTTCCGTTTTGATGACAACTATCTTTTGGAGCAGAGATATATGAATACATATCCAGAGGAACTTTCATTTTGATGTATGGGAATTGTAAAATCCTATTTGTTACTATTCAAACGAATATTGATTATCTTTGTTCTTGTTCATTAGTTATAAGGCGGGAACAATTATCAGAAATAGATTTATCATAATCACAAAATTATGCTAATAAAAAATGCTATTTTATCAATTGAAAAATGAAGCTTAGGCGATTAGTATCCGCAAAACAAAAATTGTATTATCTGAAATTTTGGTAATTACCAGAATTCCAGACTACTAAAGGAAATTAAAAATTCGTTCATGGATTTATCCGCCACGCTCATTGGCGAATTAGCGGATTAGTGGACAAAAATCGCATCGGTTTCGTTTTTGCAGTCGTTCAACGACAAACGATACCATTAGACGAAACGCATTTCGCAACCGATAGATGTTTAACGATTTACATAGGTCATTGGGATTTAGAAATTCAGATTATATCCGCATTATCGATATATCCTATTTCTAAATGTCTAAAAGATTGGTAATCAATTCCGCAATTCTACAATTGTCAAATTGTGAAATAGAGGTTGCTAAAAAAGTCTAAGTCAGTGCAGATTGTCATGCTGAACCATTAAAGTGTCATTTTGAGACCCTTCGCTCTGCTCAGGGTGACAATTTGAGAGGGGAGACCCTGAAACGAGTTCAGGGTGACTCGGTGGTTATAGGGTATGGATGCTGGTATGGCTATAGGGCATCCTTTCCCCCTCTTTACCCTTCTTCACCCCTTTTTGCCCTTTTTAGCCTTTTTTAGCCCTTTTTCCGCCTTTTACTAAAAGCATCATCCAAATCTTCCTGTAATATATGCCTCGGTTTTAGGGTCTATGGGGTTTGTAAATAATTTTGATGTTTCATTAAATTCAATTAGTTCACCAAGATACAAAAATGCAGTATAGTCTGATACCCTTGCTGCCTGTTGCATATTATGGGTGACAATAACGATGGTATACTTCTCTTTGAGTCTTACCATCAAATCCTCTATCTTTGCCGTAGAGATTGGGTCAAGGGCTGAGCAGGGTTCGTCAAATAATATTATTTCGGGTTCAATCGCCAGTGTCCGGGCAATGCAGAGCCTCTGCTGTTGTCCACCAGAAAGGGAAAAGGCTGAGTCATGGAGACGGTCTGCAACCTCATCCCATAGTGCGGCAGATTTTATAGCAGAGATAACCCTGTGCTCGATCTCATTTTTATTAGTAATACCATGTATCTTTAAGCCGAATGCAAGATTTTCAAAGATGCTCTTGGGAAAAGGATTAGGTTTTTGAAAGACCATACCCACCCTTTTCCTTAAATCATAAACATCATATTCAGGGTCATAAATATTTTGATTGTCAAGATAAATTTCTCCTTCTATGTGGGTATATGGAAATATGTCATTCATCCGATTTAAACACCTGATAAAAGTGCTCTTACCACAACCAGAAGGACCGATGATCGCAGTGATACTATTAGCAACTATCTTCATATTAATATCTTTGAGGGCATGGTTCTTACCAAAAAATACATTTAGATTATTAACGGTCATCTTTTCATTTTTAACATCACTGATAATTTTTTCTTTTTCTATCAAGTTAATGGTTTCTACCATAATCTTTTTTTTCTTTGTTTTATTCTTATAATAATTGCGATAAGATTCATTCCTAAAACGAGCATCAAAAGAACCAGGGCTGAGCCATAGGCAATGGGCACCTGTTTTTCTGGAAAAGTTCCTTCTGTCATTAGTGCATAAATATGATATGGAAGTGCCTGGACCGGTGATAAAATAGAGGATGGCAATTTTTTACTGAAGAATGTTGCCGCAGTAAATAGTATCGGTGCGGTCTCACCTGCAGCCCTGCCAATCGCCAGAATAACTCCGGTAAGAATACCAGGTAATGCTGCGGGTAACACAATTTCTTTTATGGTCTGCCATTTTGTGGCACCCACACCATAAGCGGCCTCTCTGAATGAATCTGGAACTGATTTTAATGCTTCAATTGATGTGCTGATGATAACTGGCAAAATCATAATAGCAAGGGTCAATGAACCGGATAGGATTGAAACTCCAAATCCAAAGAATTTTACAAATATTGCGAGGCCGAAGAGCCCGAATACAATAGAAGGAACTCCAGCAAGATTATTGATGCCAATCTTCAATATGCGGAAGAATAGGTTTTCTCTACCATATTCCTTTAGGTATATTGCGGATAGAACACCCAGGGGCAGAGCGATTATGACTGCACCAAGTGCAAGATAAAATGTTCCCAAAATCGCTGGTAAGATCCCGCCCGCAGTCATGGATCTCTTGGGCATACTGGTTAGAAATTCAAGGCTCAAAATCTTTGCTCCCTGCAGGCTGATAAAGATTACAATAGAAAAAAGAAATACCGCACTGATGATGAGTGACAAGAACAAAACAAAAATTCCAATATTCTGGATACGCCTCTTCTTTTCTTTTGAAGGTGTTTGGTTAATCGGACTATTCAATGCCCAGGATTTTTCAACACCGATACTTTCCATCTTTATTTTATTGCGGTAAATTTTCTATGAAAGCGGTGTGAAATCTGCTCAGCTACTATATTAAATGTAAGGGTCATCAGAAATAATACAACCGCAATACCAAAGAGGGCATAGTAATGTTCACTGCCTACTACTGTCTCTGCCATCTCTGCTGCAATCGTTGCAGTCATTGTTCTCACTGGTTTGAATATAGAAAAGGCAATATTAGCGGATCCACCTGCCACCATTAACACTGCCATAGTTTCACCGATCGCCCTGCCCAGACCCAGAATGACGCCAGTCGCAATTCCACTTGATGCCGCAGGCAGGATAATTTTAGTCATTGTCTCCCATTTTGTTGCGCCCAGCGCAAGTGCTGCTTCACTGTATTCTTTAGGGATTGAAGAGAATGCATCTTCAGCAATACTTGTAATCGTCGGTAAGATCATTATCCCCAGCACAATTGATGCAGAAAGTGCGGTAAATCCAGTAGGTAGATTGAATAATCTTTGAACAAGCGGTGCAATAAATAGGGCGCCAAATAGCCCATATACTACAGAAGGAACACCAGCGAGTAATTCAATTATTGGCTTTAGTATCTCTTTTATACGAACAGGAGCGACTTCAGCAATATAAAGGGCACTCATTACACCTAAGGGCGTTGCCATAATAAGGGCGCCAATAGTTACAACCAATGAGCCATAGACCATGGGCAGAATGCCGAATTCTGCTTCAGAATGTGTTGGATACCAGTGAAGGCCAAAGAGAAATTCTTTTATACTTACATACTTAAAGATCGGTAGCCCCTGGGTTACAAGAACAAGAATAATTCCCGCAAGAAAGACGAGCGCACTTGAGGCAGAGACTAATAGGACGGTCTTCGTGAGAAATTCCCTTGTTCTACGGCTCATATAATATTAAGTTAATTAACGCACCGGCACAAAACCATTCTCACGCACGATGTTCTGTCCATCTGCAGAGAGAATGAATTGGATAAAACTTTCGCAGAGTCCAGAGGGATTACCATTTGTATACATATATAATGGACGGGCAATTGGATAGGTTCCGTCATGAACCGTAGACTCTGAAGGCCTAACATCATTTATCTTTAGCATCTTTACCTTATCACTGAGATATCCAATACCAACATAACCAATTGCACCGGGTGTCTGTTCAACTGCGCGGAGAACCTCAAGGTTTGAGGCAAGCATAATCGCCTTATTAGTCAATTTTGCGCCTTTTAAAATCTTTTCGTTAAAGACTTCAAATGTGCCAGATTCAGCATCCCTTGACATCACCACGATTGTGCCTTTGCCACCAAATTTACTCCAATTCGTGGTTGAACCAGTATATATTTTGTTAAGTTCCTCTATGGTAATTTTATTGATTGGATTGGAAGGATGGACAATTACTGCCATCCCATCATAGGCAATTACTGTGCCTACAGGATTCACACCCTTTTCCCTTGCCTGCTTTATCTCTTTTGTTTTTATTGGCCTTGATGAAATAGCAATATCGGTTACGCCATCAATCAATGCAGCAATACCTGTTCCTGAACCACCACCCCGAACCATTATGTCGGCATCAGAGTTTTTCTCCATATATGCTTCTGCTGCAGACTGAGCAATGGAAAATACCGTGGTTGAACCCTGTATGACCAGTTGCTGGGCAAATAGCCCAACCATAAGACAGAATGTCCAGATAATAAATTTTTTCATTATTCCTCCTTTCTTTAATATGAATACTTAAACTGGACCATTATCATATCGTTGGCTTCTTTTTCCGGGTCCTCATATTTCGTGAGTTGATAGTTTAACTCTGTCAACAGATTATCAGCAATTGCATAATTGGTTCCTAATATTATTCTTGTGTGGGCATTATTTTTTGTATCAGTATCTTTATCCCATGAATCATATCTGCCGAGTAGGCTGAGTTTTTTTGTGATATTATATTCAGCAAATCCCGAATAGCCCATTCCATTGGTCTGGTGGTCATTAGATAGCAAGACTTCAGCGATCAGGCTAAATGGTCCATACTTAAACTGTCCAAGCCCCACATATCGGTTCTGGTCTGCCTGGACTTCAATAGAATCTATAACCTGTGGGGCTTTCGCATACCACACCGAACCCTTTAACATTATACCGGGCAGGGGTATTATAGATAGATTTCCGCAGAGTGCTTTATTTGTGTTATTTTCTGTGACATGAGTATAGCCATTGCCATTGAATACCTGGATTGAATACTCACCAAACCCTTTGGGCAGAAGGGAATAAAATCCTATTCCTAAATCAGCACTATTAGTCTTCTTTTCTACCTCTTCCAGAGTCTTTTCAATTACTGGATATTCCCAGATATCCATCATACCAAAATAGACCTTTTGCAGACCGAGCATCAATTTGGCATCAGGCAGTAATTCACTATTGAATGGTAATTTCCAGTCTGCCTGGGCATATTTTAGCCGGAAATTCCAGTCCGAGGCATTTGTTGCCTTCGCTTTGTTAGTGACATCTATGGTTCCGGAAAAAGATACTGGTTCAGTCTTTGTTTTCCAGCGGATATAACCCCTTTCTAATGCAAATTCATGCTCATTCTCCTCAACCTCGGGTGTAGTCGGATTCTCATAGGTATATCTGAGCCAGAAATATCCATAGATTGGTGCATCAGCATACAAGAAACCAATACTGAGAATGGATATTCCTGCTATCAGACTCACCACCTTTTGTTTATGATAGTTTAGTATAAGCCTCCTTTCACCCATATTATACCCCCCAATTGTTAAATGATTATTAATTGAATGTTAAAAGATGGTTAAGAATGGTCTAAGGTTTTTGGGCGTGGATGCTCGTATGGTTATAAGGTATGGTTTATGGTTTTTATACGAAAGACCAAACTGTTTCACGATACGGGCTGCGAAACCGTTCAACGATTGACGATTTTTTCAGGCGTGTACCATGTCTTGAAACTACAAGATATTCTTGACATTATTACCGATTAGATTATAATAACATACTGAAAAGGAGCAACCATGCCAACAGCTAAACAAGAAGTAAGCAGAATTCTTAAGCGTCTGCCAGATGATTGCTCACTGGATGATATTCAATACCATCTATATGTCCTTCAAAAAATACAGCGTGGATTAAAAGATGCAGAAAATGGGCGGTTATATACGCAAAAACAAGTCAAAAAGATGATGTCAAAATGGCTCGGCAAGTAGTTTGGTCTTGTGAAGATACTACTGACCTGGAAGCCATTGCTAATTCCATTGCACGCGATTCCGCATTTTATGCTGCCGCATTTGTATAGGAGATTCTCGATGCGAGTGATTCGCTTGAGGAATTTGGAGAAACAGGGCGTATTGTTCCAGAATTAGAAAATTTAAATATTCGGGAACTTATAATAAAAGAATAGCGACTTATTTATCACATTGGGGAATCTCGTATTGTAATTTTGGGTCTTATCCATGGGAAAAGAGATCTATCAAAACTCTTGGTTAAAAGAAAAAAAATGAAAGATAAGATGTAGGAGGTAATGTAATCCTGATACAGTAAAAAAGTATTTATGTATTTAATCCGGGTAAACTTATTATAAATTTTGAACCTTTGCCCGGTAGACTTTCTACATCTATTTTACCGTGGTGTAATTGAACAATGTGTTTTACTATTGATAGCCCTAAACCAGTTCCGCCCTGCATTCGGGAGCGTGCCTTATCAACTGTATAGAATCGCTCAAATATTTTAGGAATCTCATCCGTTGGTATTCCTATTCCTGTATCAGATACGCTAATAATAAAATTATTGTCTCTATATCTTATTGCCAACTCAACCCCACCCTTTTCCGTAAATCTTATACCATTGCTGATTAAGTTTATCAATAGTTGCTGAATCATAAATCTGTCACCAGCATATAATGGGATATCAACCGGTGAAATTTTTAAATAGAGACTTTTTTCCTTTGCAGACTGAACAAAGAGGGCAATGACTTCTTTTGCCAGTTCATTTAAATCAAAATTTTCAATGGATAATTTTCTATCTGTTCTTTCAACATCAGACAAAACAAGAAGGTCCGATACAATATTTATCAGGCGATCAACATTATTACAAACAATATTGAAGAATCGTTCTCTATCGGCTTTTTTAATATTTTCATCCTTCATTGCTTCTAAGTAACCTTTAATCGCGGTCAATGGTGTGCGCAATTCATGGGAAAGGTTGGTGATGAATTCTGCTTTTATCCTTTTGAGATTCTGTGTATCTGTTATATCACTAAATAGATAAACAATTCTCTGGGATGTAGGAAGTTTCAAGCGAACAACTGAAAAAGTCTTTCCTTTATTAGGGAGATCAAGTTCCATATTATTTTGATTTAAATCTTGCTGTATAAAATCCAAAAATTGTTTGTGGATGAATAGCTCTTTCACATTTCGTCCTTCAATCTTTACATTAAAACCCATAATCTTTTTGAATGATTCATTAGATATAATTATCTCACCATCCTCCTTTGTAACAATAATTCCTTCCCTTGTCTTTTCAAAAAGATATGTTAATAATTCATTTTCCTGGACATAAATTCTCTCTTGATTTTCCATCTTTTCTGCAATCAATTTCAGGTTTTTGTATAAATCCTGTAAATTTTTAGGGAGACTTTTAAAAAGATGAGGTTGATAATTGTTATCTGCGATATTTTTGGAGTAATTGGTTAAATCTTTTATCTTTCTATTTTGTGTTATAATATAATACAACAGAAGGATGGTAATAATACTAAGAACTACGATTGCTATCCAATAGATCATTGGTCAAGTTTGTATCCAACACCCCTTACGGTCTTAATATACGCGCCTGCCGGACCAAGTTTCTTTCTCAATTTTGTAATATGGACATCAATATTCCTGTCCAGTACCAATTTACCAAGGACATCTAAAAGATTATCCCGGGTAAAGACCCTGCTGGGATTTTGCATAAGGGTAAAAAGAATTTTAAACTCCGTAGCAGTGAGGTCAATCTCTTTATCATCCAGGTAGACCTTATGCCTTTCTTTATCAACTGTGAGATTTTTAAATCTCAATACCTCTTCGCACGTCTGTTGCTGATACCTGCGCAGAACTGCCTTGACCCTTGCAACCAATTCTCTGAGGCTGAAAGGTTTGACAATATAATCATCAGCACCGAGTTCAAGACCCAAAATCCTATCAACTTCTTCACCTTTTGCCGTAAGAATAATTATGGGTAGATTTTTTGTCTTCTGGTTATTCTTTAATTCTTTACAAATTTCAAAACCATCAATATCAGGAAGCATCAAATCCAGAATCAAAATGGCAGGTGGATTCATGAGAATATATTCCAATCCCTCATAACCACTGGTAAATCCCTGGGTTGAATAACCATTTTTTTCAAGATTATATTTGATTAAATCAAGAATTGCGGTATCATCTTCTATTATTACGACTTCTGTTTTCATAAAACAACCTTTGTCATACACTCAGGGATTTCAACAGGGATGTTCAGTGATTCCAGTTTTTCTTTTAATACTACTGCTTCAGTGATTTCTCCATGTATTAAAAATATTTTTTTCAAGCGACCGTTGTTTATCGCCCTCACATAATCCACAAGGTCATTGCTATCTGCATGGGCAGAGAGCCCTGCCATAAAATAGACCTTTGCCCGCACCAAAAATTTTGTATCAAAGATAAAAATCTCTTTATGCCCATCAAGAATCTTTCTGCCCAGTGTACCTGATGCCTGGAATCCTGTTAAAATAATAATATTCTTTTCATCTTCTATGGAATGGATTAGATGGTGTAATACCCTGCCACCTTCACACATCCCTGAGGCAGATATGATTATCAATGGTCCGTTTTTTTCATTCAATCTTTTTGAATCCTCTATATTTTTAATATAATTTATTCCAGGAAAATCAAATGGCTCTTCTTTTAAAAATTTTTCATAGGTCTCTTTGTCAAAACATTCTGGATGGTTTCTAAAGACCTCGGTAACATTGTTGGCTAAAGGACTATCAACGAAGATAGGAACACTCTTTAATACACCATCCTGGTAAAGATTTTTAAGCATTGTGACTAGAACCTGAGTCCGCTCTACGGCAAATGCCGGGATGATGATCCTGCTCTTTTTTTCTATACCCTCAATGATGATGTTCTTTAATTCATCAATCATCTGCTCAAATGAACTATGGATCCTGCTTCCATAGGTTGACTCAAGAATGAGATAGTCAATATCTTTAAGAATCTCCGGGTCCCTTATAATGGGCATATTTTTTCTTCCAAGATCGCCACTGAAAAGCAACCTTTTATTATCAAATTCAATCAGAATCTGGGCAGAGCCAAGGATATGCCCTGCATCATAAAATGTTGCAGTAACACCAGGCACAGGATTGAATTGATTATGATAATTAATACCCTTGAAGAATTGTAATGTATTTTCTGCATCAGTTACAGTATAGAGCGGCTCTTTTGTGGGCAACCCTGCCTTATGCTGTTTTTTATTGAAGAATGTTATATCATTCTCCTGGAGATGGGCAGAGTCAAGTAATAACAATTCTGCCACATCGCGTGTTGCTGGTGTGCAATAAATCTCTCCCTTGAAATTCCTTTTGACTAAAGAAGGCAGGTTCCCTGAATGGTCAAGGTGCCCATGCGAGAGGATTACGCAATTTATGTCTTTTGGTTTAAAAGGAAATGTGCGATTTATCCTCTCTGCTTCAGCACGGTGCCCCTGATAGAGCCCGCACTCTAATAAAAATTTATTCTTTTTATATTCAAATAGATGCATTGAGCCAGTAACTGTCCTGGTTGCGCCAATAAAGGTAATGTCCATAGAAAATAATAGCCAAATTTCTTTTGTAGTCAATGCTTATAGCAGGAATGTGCTTATCAGTATCAGGTCATTGACATTCATTGGATTTTTGCTATAATAAGATGCTGTTGCGGGTCATTAGCTCAGTTGGCAGAGCATCGGATTTTTAATCCGGTGGCCGCAGGTTCGAATCCTGCATGACCCAATTCATTTATGAAGAAACTTCAAATTCCAAATCCCAAATTCCAATTAAATTACCAATTCCTCCAATTAACAAAATTTAACTGCTTGAATGTGGTTATTACTTTGAGTATCTTAATCTTTGGTTTGAATACGGGCTTTACGGCAATCGGTGCTTCAGGAGGTATCGCTGTCCATTTTTTCTATTCTCCTGATTGTGGACATTGTATGGATATCTTGCTTGGAGATATTCCAGAATTGCAGAATCGCTACGAATTTGTATTAAAAAAATATAACCTCAATGACCTGGATAATTACAAAATTCTGGAACAGATGGAAAAGGAGAAAAATATCAAAAATATTGGTGAGGATTTACCCATTATTTTTGTTGGCGATTCTGCACTTTATGGCCCTGATGAGATAAGAAAAAGACTATCCGGAATTATTAAAAAATATGCCGGCACTAAAAAAATCGTTATAAAAGATACGAATCAAGTTAGAGTGGATACAATAAAAATAGTGACCGCTGAAATAAATTTATATTATTTTTACCAGACTGCATGCCAGGAATGTAATCGTGCTGAATTGATGTTAAATGGTTTTTTAAAAAAATATCCCGCACTAAAAATTTATCGTTACAATATTTTTGATAATAAAAGTAAAATCTTTTACGAAGAACTTGCTGAAATCAAAAAAGTGCCTGCAGAGAATAGGCTCATTGTCCCAGCAATCTTTATTGGCGAAGACTATTTGGTAAAAAAATTTAACTCAAGCCAGATTGAATCCTTGATTGTAAAATATTCTTCAGGAAGTCCCAGGCTTGATACCTTGAAATTAGCTTATGGTGAACAAAGCATACTTGATAGATTTTCAAAATTCTCTATTCCAGGCATTATCTTTGCCGGGCTGATTGATGGAGTAAACCCTTGTGCCTTTGCCACAATAATATTCTTTGTCAGTTATCTCCTGTTTATTGGAAAAAGGAGAAGAACAATCATTGCTATGTCTATATCTTTTATCACTGCGGTCTTTTTATGTTATCTTGCCATAGGCTTTGGTGCATATATTATCTTAAACACCCTTACTACAATAAAGATTATTGGACAAATATTATTTATCACTTTTGGTATACTGGCAATTATTTTAGGAATATTGAGTCTTTATGATTATTTTGTTGCCCGCTCAGGTAATACAGACAGAATGATTCTGCAGTTACCATTGATAATTAAACAGAAAATCCATAAAGAAATAAAAGAAAAGACCGGCATTGGCGGAATATTAATTGGTTCTTTTATTGCTGGTGTTCTGGTCTCTTTTCTTGAATTTGGGTGTACTGGCCAGGTATATCTACCTACTATCACATTTGTGGTTTCCCGCAACAATCTTGCATTAAAACCAATAATGGTTCTCATTATTTATAATATTATGTTTATTATTCCTTTGATTGTTATTGCCATTGCTGCAAATATTATATCGCGTGAAGATGTAGCACGAGTTTTATCAAAAAATATACCCATTGTAAAACTCTTTACTGCCCTGCTCTTTTTTGTACTCGGTATTGTATTAATATTATCTTAGGAGGTGGAGATGAATAAAACTATGCACATAATCTTATTAGCACTTACATCTTTAATAATAATTTTTATTGTAATTAAATTGTTGCCCGATGAAAAGAAAAGATTAATAAGAGATATCAACAATCTAAGACAGTCTGTAGAAAAAGAGCATAAGGCAATGATACTGAACTATATTGATAAAAATTACAAAGATATTAATGGTCTTGATTATGAAAATTTAATATCAATCATTGATGAACTAATCGCTACAGGAGATTCAATAAGCATAATGATGAGCGGACTAAAGGTCAAAATTGATTCGGTTGATGCAAATAAAATTTTTTACGCAAGTTGTAGTCTTGGATTGCGGATAATTGCAAAATACGAGAATGAAAAGGTGCTTGTTTATGGCGGAGTAATACAACCTGCATCGGTCAGGGCATATTTTAAAAGGCAGAAAGATTTCTATCAGGTATATTCTGCAAGATATTAAAATATATGAAAAAATGGGTCATTGAAATAATATCTGAGATTAAAAAATTTGATTTAGAGACATTAATCATCATCTGCTATGCCTGTTTTATTCTATTATTTTCATTATATTTGAAACGCACCCGAATCTTCTTTAAGAATGAACCTTTTTATGAAAGGTTGACTATACAGGGTATTATCTATTTTATGTCACCTCTGGTCATTATGGTGTTATTCAAAAATAGACCTGCAGACTATGGCATACGGTTGGGTAATCTTAAAATATGGCTAAAAGACCTTATAATTCTACTATTCATAATGCTACCAATACTTCTCATCATATTTAAATTTACAAATTTTAAATCTGTGTATCCGCTTTCAATTAATGCACGAAAAGGATTTAACAATTTTATTACTTATCAGATCGCGCAACTCATTTATATGTTTGGCTGGGAATTTTTCTATCGTGGATTTATGCTCTTTGGTCTGTCAAAAAAGATTGATACACGGCTGGCAATATTGATACAGACAATTCCATTTGCGATAATGCACTATCGGAAGCCACCACTTGAAGCATACGGCTCAATCATTGCCGGTATTTTTCTGGGAATAATTGCGATCCGCGGCCGTAGTTTTCTGCCCTGTGCAATACTACATTTTTTAGTAGCATTAACTGCAGATATTCTGGGGCTGGTATTTTAAGAATCTATTTGATAAAGGGTGACCAATCCGGTGCATAGGCAACTATGCCCTGGGAAAGTTTACGCTGTCTTGTGCCATCCCAGTTCATTGTCCATAACTCATATTGTCCAGTGCGGTTTGAAATGAAGACAATATGGAGACCATCAGGTGACCAGGATGGTTCTTCGTTATTGCCATCAAAGGTTAATTGAATGGGCTGAAAATCATTTGGGTCAGTAACGCATATTTGCTGGGAGTAGTTTGATTGTCTTGAAACATAGGCGATTAAATCACCTCTTGGTGACCAGGCAGGACTTGTATTATAATCACCATGGTATGTCAATCTTCGAACATTACCTCCATAAACATCCATTATATAAATCTGTGGCATACCTGAGCGGTCTGAAACAAAGGCAATCTCCCGACTGTTTGGAGAAAAGACCGGCGAGCAGTCAATTGCCCGATTATTTGTTAATCTATGCAATTCTTTACTCTGTAAATCTAAAAGATAGATTTCTGCATTACCATCCTTGGTCAGAGTTAAGGCAATCTTTGTGCCATCTGGTGACCAATCTGGTGCATAATTCAATCCTGCATGGGTTGAGATTATCGTAAGTGATTTCTGGTCAAGGTCAAGAAGATTAAGATTCAGCCTATCTTTGATATAAGTAGAATATAATATCCTGTTGCCTTCCGGTGCCCAGCAAGGAAAGAGATTGAAGTTCTTGTTTTTTGTCAGCGGAGTAAAATTATAACCATCATAATCAATCATTGCGAGTTCTTTTACTGTTCCTGAGCGATAAGAAAATACAATTCTGGTTGTGGAGATGCCCTTTTCACCGGTCAGGGTCTCAATGATATTGTCTGAGAGAAGATGCGCAAATCTACGCAGTTCACCCTGAATCGGTGAAGATATTTCACCTATCTTCTCTTTTGATTCAAGATCAAGCAGGGCGATTATTAAATTTGGCTCATTACCCGATGCCCTGAGTATTACTCCAGTTTTTTTGGAATTTGATTTTAATGCGACAGTATCTGAGAAAATTTCAAAATATAACGAATAATCAAGGTCATATTTAATAATTGATTCAATATTTTTTACTTTGGTAACAAAATCCGGTGTGCCCTGAACATTAAACGGTTCAATAACAATATTGGTCTTGCCTCCAGCATAATCTGTAAGCCTTAAAAAGACCTCCTGGGCAAATACTCCATATGCTGAAATGAAGCAGATAAATGAAATTAATCTATAAAACCGCGGATTCAATATTCTAATCATCTCTCTGAGGACAAAATCCGAAATTCGAATTTCCAAATGCGAAACAAGTTCCAAAACACAATGACCCAAATTCCAAAATTAGTTTAAAATATTGGAATTGAGTCGCCACTTTTTTTTCAGGATTTTTTGCTTTAGGCTTTTGATTCAATTTCACTCTGCAGTTAAAAATTCTAAATGCACCTTGAGATAGTCATCAGAGAATTCTTGAGGTAAGGGTGGTAATTTTTTTGTCAGGGCAACTGCACGAACCGTAGATTCATTATAAATTTCATCTCCAGAATCCTCTTCAACCCGGATATTTGATATCACGCCGTTCTTATCCACTTCAAAATAGATGATGGATTTTAATATCACATCTTTCTCTCTATATGGATTATTCCAGTTCTGTCCGATCTTATTTAACAAGATATTTAGATAATAAGAATAGGTAAATCCCCTGCCACTGCCTGTATAGATCTGTGGTCTAATATCAGGTAGTCCATCAGGCAATCCCTTTTGGGTCTCTTTGGTCGGTTTAGTTTCTTTAGTTTCTTTTGTTTGCTTTGTTTCCTTTTTTGCCACTGGTTTCTTTTGTTCAGGTGGTCTCTTCTCTTCTTCTTTTTTCTCTGGTTCTTTTATAGTCTGCGGTTCAATCGCTGCCTCAGGAATACCTGAAACCTTTGGCTGGGGAAGGGGCGCAAGGCTCACTTTGTATACTTCAATCTTTGGTATGGATTTAAAACTACTTCTGCTGGAAAGGGCAATTGTGCCAAATAATAAAAGATGGAGAAGAACTGATATTAATGTAAAACGATTCATTGCTCCTGCGGGATTTCTGCAACCAGCCCCAAATCTTTTACACCCGCCTTTCTCATCATTCCGATGACCTCAATTACAAAGCCATAGTCAATATTTTTATCCGCGCGTAGATACACAGTAACTCCTGGCGGTTTTTTTTCTAAGATTTTTTTCAACCTTGATTCAAATTCATTTATTGAAATACGGTCATTCTCAATATAAACATTCTTATTTTCTTTGATGGAAATTGTAATTCCTTCCTCATCATGGGGTAAAGAGGCATCAGTCCTGGGCAGATTTACATCAATACCTGGTGTCATCATCGGTGCCGTGATGATAAATACTACCAGCACGGTCAATGCAACATCCACAAGATTCGTGAAATTTAAATCCTGGATTAATCCAGAATTTCTACGCGCTCTCAATGATTTACCCCTTATATCTTTCTTTCTGTATCAACCTGAGCAGGATTCTGAATCTCCACCAATCCCCTTTTTAATGTTGCAAAGACCTCACTTATAAAATTATCAAGTTTTGTATCAAGATTTGTTATCCGACTGCGTAAAAGGTTGTTGAAAATCAATGCGGGAATTGCTACAAGGAGTCCATACACAGTTGTGATCAAGGCATCAGAAATACCAGGTGCCACCACAGTAATATGGGCAGAGCCGCGGGCACGGATCTGTAAAAATGATTCCATTATACCCCAGACCGTGCCCAGCAATCCTAAAAATGGACTCGCAGCAACTATTGTTCCAAGAATGGGTAACCCTTTTTCCAGATTATCAATTTCAGTCGCCCTGGTCCGTTCCATTGATAATTTAATATTATCAGCAAGTTGTAAATTTCCAGGGTTGCCTGTAGATTTTAGTGATTTAAATTCATCAATACCACTCTTCAGGATTTTGCCATAGGGATTATCCAGTAACAAATGTCCTAAATTATCCATTTCTCTAATATTTTTGTGGAACTGGTAGCTCATAATAAAAGCCTTGCTTCTCTTATTGGTCATTGCAAGCTCATATAACTTTTTAAAGAATAATGCCCAGGACCAGATAGAGAAAATGACCAGAATAATCATTATGAGTTGGGCAGCGAGTCCAGACTCTATAAAGACTCTGAAGATATTCACTTGTTCAATCTCTCCTTTGCCAGTGCGGCTTCAGGCGAATTGGGATACTCTTTTAAGACACGCTCAAAATATGTTTTTGCAGTCTTTAAATCCTTTACCTCTTCATAGATTATGCCAATTTTAAAGAGGGCGGTTGACCTTTTGTTGCTCTGATTATACCTGTTCAGCAATTCATTAAATGTATCAACTGCATCCTGACGTTTGCCGAGCGAATAATAGCATTCGCCAATCCAGTATAACGCATTATCAGAGAGTGGAGAATCGGGCGCAACTTTTAAATAGGACCTGAATCCATTGATTGCATCAGAATAATTGCCTTTAACATAATTTAAGTATGCTGATTCATAAATCATCCTCGCCTCAGGGCTCACTGATGATACATCTTCTGAATCACTGACCGTCTTTTTACCGCGCGACAATTTTTCGTTGATCTGGGTCAATTGCGATTCAGATTCACTCAATCTTGTATTGAGCATCTCAATCTTTTCTGCAAGTTCTTCTGATTTTGTATAAAAATCTGTGCGCAATTGAACCATCTCCTGTGATTGTTGCTCAAGCAGACTATCAATTTTTGCGGTGTAGTATTTTAAACTATCAAGTTGCCAGTTAAAATTATTGAAGCGGGTGCGATTGAAACAACCGATGGAAGTAAGAAGTAGAAAGCAAAAAGTAAAAAGTAAATTCAGGTATTTAGGCATTTTAGGTCTTTAGGTATTTATTTTATTGTCACAAATTCACACCGTCGGTTTCTTTCCAGAACTTTGGCATCAAGTGGCCTTTCCTCACCATAACTTACTGTAGTTAGCCTGTCCGGTGTAATACCCAGCATTAAGAGATAATCCCTTGCTGATTTTGCCCTTCTTTCACCTAATGCCATATTATATTCTGCTGTGCCGATCTCACAGCAATGGCCTTCTATATTAACTTTTACCTCAGGATAGAGTTTTAGCACCTCTGCATTCTTTTTCAGGGTCTCAGCCGCATCCTGCCTGATATCTGATTTATCAAAATCAAAGAATATCCGTTCCAGAACAAGGGGCGGTTTTGTTTCAACAACCGTTGTCTCTTCTGGCACAACCACTGTCGTCTCTTCAGGCACTACTGGTTCAACCGGTTTCACTACTTGTTTTTTAGGACAACCGAAGAAGATAATAGCCAATAGTAAAAATGGTAATGTTAATTTAAGATAACGCATTATGCCTCCTTTCATGCATCAATTATAATTAAACTTAATGCATTGTCAATAAAAATCGGAAAGCAATTTGATTATTTTTATGTTATGATTAAAATTGAAGAACCAGATATTTTTGAATTTTTTATATTCAACAATGCAATATTGGCATCGGTCAATTTATATTCATTTATTTTTGTCTCAATCTTAAATTCTCCGGCAACTTTGAGAAATTCTTTAACATTGTTCCGGCTTGTATGGGCAACTGAACTCAGCGTTTTTTCAGGATAAATATAAGAATAATCAAAGCCAGGTAAGGGTGTAGTATAGATACCGGCAGATACAACAATCCCACCTTTATCAATCTTTTTTAATGCCCTTACTAAAAGTTCACCACTCGGAGCAAAGACAATCACTGCGTCAAGGAGTGTGCCCATATCTTCATCAATACTACCGGTCCATTTTGCACCAAGTTTTTCAGCAAGTTTCAATTCTGTTTCAGTGCGTGAAACAACATAGGTCTGTATGCCCAGATGATTACAGACCTGCAATAGAATATGGGCACTTGAACCAAAACCAAATAGACCGAGTTTACCAGAATTTTTTAAGCCAGTTGCCTTGAACGCCTGGTAGCCTATTACACCGGCACACAATAATGGTGCAACTTCATTATCCGTATAACTTTCAGGAAGAGGATAGGCAAAATCTTCCTCCACAATCACATATTCGGCAAATCCTCCATCTACATCATAACCAGTGAACATCGCATTTTCACAGAGATTCTCTTTACCCGATCTACAATATTTACAGTTGCCACAGGTTTTGTATAACCAGGGAATACCAAGCCTCTGGCCAGGTTTATATCTTTCTGCTTTAGGACCAGTCTTATCAACCCTGCCAACAATCTGGTGTCCCGGGATAACCGGCATTTTATGGGCAGGAAGTTCCCCTTCCACAATATGCAGGTCAGTTCTACATACACCGCAGATACTTATCTTTAATCTTATTTCTTTATCTTCAGGTTCAGGCATTCTGACTTCTTTTAATTTTAAGGGATGATTTTCAAGATGCGCCTGATGTTCTAAGACCATTGCTTTCATATAATTTTAAATATATGCAATACCTGAAAAAAGTCAACAGAGATTGATTCTGACCAACCCCAATTTTTTTGTCTTTTAGCCCTTTTGACTATTTACAAACTGTAGTTGCCCAATTCATTGGGCGTATAAAGTGTTCTTTTGATTTTAAAATCTTTTTTTATAAATATGACAAACTGGTCTTTGCCCTTTTTTCTCGTAATAATCCTGATGATAATCTTCTGCCGGGTAAAATTCTGTAACTGGAAGCACCTTTGTTACCACGCCATAACCTCTGTCTTTAAGTATTCCAATCAATCTTTCTATGATCTCTTTTTCCTGTTCATTACTGTAGAATATGGCGGATTGGTACTGAGTGCCTATATCAGGTCCCTGACCATCTGCCTGGGTAGGGTCATGGATTTCAAAGAATAATCGGGCAAGTTCCTCATAAGATACTTTTTGCGGGTCATAGGTAACTTCAACGGTTTCAAAATGTCCGGTATTGCCCTTCTTAACATCTTCATATTGCGGATGCTTTTTTGTGCCACCCATATATCCTGAAATTGCTGAAATCACACCCTGTGTGCGGTCAAAATAATATTCCACGCCCCAGAAACAGCCGCCAGCAAAATATGCCTTTTTGAATCCTTTATTTTCCATATAGCAATTTTATCTATTTCCGCAATTTTGTAAAGACTCCCGCGGCAAAATCTTCACAATTCACATGTTTGCTCCTTCAACATCGCATTTATAGAACATTTTCATGCCTTCTGGCAAAGTGTAGTATTGATACTTCCTTGATACTAAATACTGGATACTTGATGCTGGGCTTCTTAAAATTAGGAATCAGGTATGTATAAGTAATAGAATTTGAATAAATTCGTTCGTCGGTTCGCGGTTTAGAGATGCGTTTCGGTTTCGTAGTTTTAAAGCTACAGACAACACCGTTAAACCAAACATATTTCGCAACCGATAAACGTTTAACGATTTACTGAATAAATTCGGATTTATCCGAGCGATAACGAGGATTGTATTTGCATTATCGATATATGTGCAATTGTGCATATATCGATATAACCTATTTCTAAATGTCTAAAAAATTGGTAATCAATTCCGCAATTCTACAATTGTCAAATTGTGAAATCGAAGTTGCTAAAAAAATCTAAGTCAGTGCAGATTGTCATGCTGAACCCTTAGAGTGTCATTTAAAACAATGTCATGCTGAACTTGTTTCAGCATCCTGAAACAAGTTCAGGGCAAAGTCTAAAATTAATACATTTTGAGACCCTTCGCTCTGCTCAGCGTGACAGTTGGAGGGGAGACTCTGAAGCGAGTTCAGGGTGACAAAGAAAAGAATTCCGAGTGAAAATTTATGGTGTATAGTCAGAAGTATTACCTGGGGACTTTTTCTCTAAATTTAATAATATTAAATAATATGACAATTACTACTGCAATAGCGATAAATATAATCACGGTATAATCCCACCCTTTTTGTCTTCCCATTGTTATTTGTATTATCTGAAATTCAAGTAAACTAAATAACCACACAATATCAACTTTGAATAGCTGAATTAATATACTTAGTTTACGGTATAATCTTTTTGTCTTTTCCGTAAACGGTGGTAGGTTTAAGAATATCTCCAATAGGCGTGAAGAATGACTAAACACAGTAAAGATTGAAAAAATTATAATGGTTATGACCGGCATTAACAATAATGATTTCTTTTCGCCCCAGGCGTCCGGTTTGCCGAATAGATCAAAATGAACAGGAACCTCGTCTGGTATAGATGACCACATCTGGATTAAAAAAATAACCTGAAATAATATCCCTGAAAATGCAATGAAATCAAGGCTAATTTTGAATAAAAAATATGTTTTAAAATTTTTCACTATTGTTCACCTCTTTTGTATAAAATCAAACCTTTTGTGGGTATATTTTCTAACTTACGCAATTGTCTTTCAATTCTAAAGATATACGAAAAAAGAAGGATAAAAATACCAAAAATTGGAACATAGGCAACCTCTGCTGAGAGGTAACCACTCTGGTATAATGCGGCACCCACATTCGCAAAATAATGGAAGGCAACGGCAATAAGATAATATTTCAAAAAATTATGTTTAAAACCTATAAAAACAATTGCCGTCATACAACCATGACCAATCACTGCTAATAATCTTTCATAAAAAAATCCAATTAAAAGCCAAAAAGAGCCAGTTGCAAAGCCAGGCATTTTCTGGGTGAATAAGATGGCTAAAAGCCAGGTCTCTCCAATGCCAAAGCAGGCACCAAAAGTTATTCCTAAAATCAATGCCATCTTTTTCTCATTTAAAAAATTTCTCACATCAGAGAAAGCAATCGGCAAAAGTTTTATCCCCTCCTCAGTAAATGGGGCCAAAAGATTGGCAATGGGTAAAAACCATAAGGGCCAGTTCTGTCGGTCCTCGCCCAAATTGAAAAGAGATAATAATAATGACCCCAAAGGTTGTTTAATCGCAAAGTTTACCAAAAAACTCAAAGGCAGGCACAAAAGGAAGTATAAATAAAGGTATTTAATTCCCTTCAATCCCCACTTTCCTGCCCAAAAATATAAAATAATAATACCCACGAGTGTTACCAACAATGCCCAGAGATAAAAGTTCATGATAATCGTGCCCTTAGGGTTTCTAAAAATCTCTGTTCATTGCTGGGAGTAATTCCAAAAAGACCTTTGCTCGTTTTTATTAAAATTATATCCCTGCACATTCCTGTTGCGCACATATACACATATCCTCTATCCGTGTAGTAGATTTTTCCAATGGTATAGCCAGGTAGTTTCCACCCCATAGATGTTAGATGATATCGAAGTTCGGTTTTAACGATCTCCTTAATCTCTGAGTAGGGAATTTTGTAACAAAAAGGTCCACATCTTAACCAGAGCGCATCATGCTTAAGTTCGTATCGCATTGTTGGATAAATGACCAAAAAGAAGATTGTTACGATAAAAAAGATACCGAAGATAATTGGGCTCAATATAGATGTCTTACCTGCTTCTACGCTCTTGATGTTTAAGAAAAATAAATAAAACATAATTAAAACAAGCGCGATACTAAAGATCCAACCAATAATTGAAAATCTCGGTTTAAAGATTTCCATTTTTACCTCCAATGTGCTTAACTCCAATGACCCCACTTTTATTAACCATTATCTATTGCTTCAATTCTCTTTTTTAGATGCTCAATGAATGATTCTTCATCCTTTGGAGTAATACCATAAAGTTTAGCAGTGGTCTGAATAAGGATAATATTTTTGCACATACTTCTTGCACACATTGTCACCTTACCAGCATCAGCATAATAACAATCACCAAAGGCATAACCTGGCCATCTATTGCTGGCAATAGGGTGAAATGTAAGGTTGGTTTTTGTTATCTGTTTTATTTCTGAATAATATATTTTATATGAAAAAATCCAGCCCTTCAAATAAAGGGCATCAGAATGGAGTTCATATCTCATTGTGCCAAAGATGATTATTTCAATAAGAAAAAGAAGGCTAAACAGAACTATGAATAATCCGTGTTTTATCATTAAAGATCTGTTTAAAAATAGCGTGGGATATTTAAACCAGAGCATGAATATTAAAAAACTAATAAACGATAGTGGTAATAACCATCCCCATAATGAAGCTCGCGGTTTAAATGTTACTCTATCCATAAAGATCGTGCTCTTATATTTTTTAAAGTATATTAATTACATTAGTTATGTCAAGTTGCCTTTAAAATTGTTAAAAATGATGAGGCTATAAAGTACAACGCACTTTTTCTATTTCATCACGCATGGCCATCACAGCGTCCTTTATACACATTCGCAGTTGTCTGAATGTGGTGATACTGCGTGAATTTTTCTTATAAGAATAAAGCACAGCTCTGGATGCGCTTATTAAGGCGCCATAACCGTCGTTGTTAAAATAATTCTTTAATTCTTTAGCGCTCGCACCCTGGGCGCCGTATCCCGGAACGAGAAAAAAAACGTTTGGTAGAATTTTTCTAATCTCTTTCGCTGTCTCAGGATAAGTCACCCCAACTACGGCACCCACAGAAGAATATCCATATTTACCTATAGATTGTGAACCCCAATGATTTATTGCCTCAGCAATCATGACTGCTAAGGTCTTTCCGTTTAATAAAATTTGATCCTGGAATTCACAGGCAGATGGATTGGAGGTTTTTGTTAATATAAAAAGATCCCGTCCATATCGTAAAGCAGTTTGAATGATAGGGACTACTCCATCAGTTCCCAAATAAGGATTTACATTAATTGCATCGGCACCAAAGCCTGGAATAAAATTTCCATATAGATCAGTTGTTCCGCCCAAATGGGCATCTGCATAGGCAATAGCAGTTGTCCCTATGTCACCGCGTTTACAATCTTCAATCACTAAGCAGTTTTTCGTATGGGCATAAGATATCAATTCTAACATTACAGCTATACCTTCTGGACCATAAAGTTCAAAAAATGCCGTTTGTGGTTTTACAGCAACCACATAATCAGAAACGCAATCAGCCACAATTTTCATATATTCTCGTATTAAGGAAACAACACCCTTCTTACCTCTGCCAAATTTCTTTTTGCCCTACTCAACAAAAAAATCGGGAAATTCATTAATCATTGGGTCTAATCCAACCACTATAGAAGTTTTCTTTTGGTCAATACTTTCAATCAAACTATCTGCAAAATTTGTCATTTCATCTTTTACAATTGTTATATAGTTTCCTAATAAAATTTCAAGTCCCTACCCAACAAACATTAACACAACTACTTACCCGTTACTATATTTATCGGCTCTGGGAAATTAAAAATCCTGAACTACTTTCACACAGGAATGCCTTTCATACCATCCACAATGGAATAAAATAAATATTCACTTTCTGTTTGACCTTTTCCAGATAATCCTTTGTAATCACCACCGCATTTGCAAGTTTAAATTTTTCCACGAAATATTTCAGAGAGGATGAAATCACCGGTTTGACAAATCGCTGGTATTTAACCTCTACTGGTATCAACTGATTATCTTTGATGATAATAAAATCTACTTCGTGCTGTTGTTTATCGCGCCAGAAATAAATATTATCCATAATTAATCTTTTTTTCAAAAATTCACTGAAGAAAAAATTTTCTGCAAGGAATCCAACATCATCTCGTTTTTCTAAGGGGCGCAAATCAACGATGTTAATATTGCGCAGACCAGTATCACTAAAATATATCTTAGGCATTTTTATAAGTTCTTTCTGCCGATTACGATAATATGGCCTCAATATATTCACTACAAATGTTTTTTCTAACAAGAATAAATACTTTTCAAGGTGGCGCCTTTTAATACCGGTTTCTTTGCTGATTTCGTTAATATTCAATAGATTACCATTCTGAACAGATAGAAAAGAAACCAATCGGTTGAACTGGGGTATATTTTCCAGATTCGTTAGGTCCTTAATATCTTTCTGGAGATAGGTGTTGTGAATCTCTTTTAGTCGCTGAATTCTGACTTCACTTTCTGTGCTTAGTGCAGGAAGGGGATATCCGCCGAAGATAATAAAATCGTGAAGTTCTGAGAGGATTTTTGGTGTCATAAGATGAAAATTTTTTACTGTATCAAAATCCTGCAGGACCTTAAAGAAATCAACCTCTTTTTTAATTGAGAGGAGAGAGCTGTTTCTAAATAGCAAGTATTCGGAAAAATTTAGAGGATGAACCGTAAAGACAACTTTTCTGCCGGTAAGGGCATCAGTAAATTTTCTCCTTATCTCAAATGAAGAAGAACCTGATATTATCAATTTAAGCTCCTGATGGTGGTCGTGAATAAGTTTTAAAAATCGAGCAGGCTCAGGCAGATAGTGGAATTCATCAATAAAAACTTTAATTCTTTTTTTGGAATTTAGTCTTTGTGCTTTGAGATAAGCAAGAAACTTTTCAACGCTACTCACAATCTCCAGATTATAGGTATCTTCAAGGTCAAAATAAATATATTCATCAGGACTCATTTCTTGCATCAGAAGTTGCATTATACTTGATTTTCCTACTTGACGAGCACCAAGCAATATAATTATCTCTGGTTTATCAATCCACATTTTGATCTGGGAAAGAATTTCGCGAGGTATAAGATTTTTTCTATTCATCGGACTATTTTAACATAAATTGTAAAAAAAGTCAAGACTTTTTTGCATCATACGATAAAATTCACAGAGAATCGCCTTTTTCCCCTCTTTACCCTTCTTCCCCCCTCTTTTACCCCTTTTACATAGCCCTCTTTAGCCTATTTGGTTTATTTAGTTTATTTGGTTTTTCTGGTTTTATCATCCCCTTATTCCCCTTGATGCTCCTTGATAAACCTTTATTACCCTTTCCATTATAGGCGATACTGCCTCTATTTGGTTTATCTGGTTTCATAATTCCTCTCTGCCTCCCTTTACCTTCAGTTGCCCTTAATTGCCCCCAATTGCCTCCAATCGCCTTTTAAAAATATACCAGATACTTTGCCTTTATTGCACCAACCTGATTCTGTAACCTAAGACTGCCATTCTGATCTGTGCGATAGTCATTTAAAGCAATATATAACCACGATTTGGGCTT
>JBBILZ010000031.1:0-30762 GCA_037444665.1 Caldifarciminota bacterium | reverse complement strand
AAGATATTCAGGAAAGGATGGTTTGAGATTGGTTTTGCACAAAGTGAGTCTTCGCTATACAGCGGGGGTTTTCAGGGGGTATCCCCCCTGAATATCTTGTTGTTAAAAGATTATGGTAACGATGCCGTTTCGTGAAAAAGGTAAAGGTAATGGTTTTGATTGGGTACTGCCTTTTAACGATAGACGATACGGGCTGCGTAACCGTATAACCATTAACGAATGAAAGGGGGTGATTAAAATGGCTACAGACCCGGTCTGCAAGATGCTGGTCTCAGAAAAGACCGCAAAATGGACGACTGAATATAAGGGCAAGAAGTATTACTTCTGTGCCCCGGGTTGCAAAAAGGCATTTGAACAAAATCCAGAAAAGTATTTAAAAGAGTTGGAAGATGAGGAGAAGTAAAAATGGTTGAAATAAAACATGTTCCAGGCAGAGATAAAGGTAAGATAATGCTCTATGCCTTAAGCACCTGTATCTGGTGCAGGAAAACAAAGGAATTACTTGAGAAGCTTGGCGTGGAATTTGATTATATCTATGTTGATTTACTGGAAGGAGCAGATAAGGAGAAGATTAGAAAAGAAGTTGAGAAATGGAATCCTGTCTGCTCATTTCCGACAATCGTGTTCAATGATGAAAAGTGTATTGTTGGGTTCAAAGAGAATGAGATAAAGGCAATGCTAAAAGAGTGACGATGTAGCATCCAGTTTAATACCCTTTCCAGGTGTAGCGTCCAGTTTCAACTGGACGGAATAATCTCGTCCTTGTTATCCGCCATACCGTGTGGCGGATGGACGCTACCTCACAATCAATAATTTCTCTGTTTTTCTCTCTTTTTCACCTTCAAGAACCAGGAAATAAATACCCGAACTAAGATTGGAGGCATCAAGATTATGAGTATAAATTCCGGGCTTAAAGACGCCTTCGGCGATTTGGGCAACCAGTCTGCCGAGAATATCGTAAAGTGTCAAACTGATGCGTTGTTTTTCCGGAACTATATATTGGATTTGGGCGGCGCAAATAACAATATTGGGTGTGACATTTAATTTTAACCTTTCGGCTTTTTGTCTACTCGGAGGGGATTGGGATTTTTCTTCTTCAGTCCCTACTGTTGTGCCATAGATATAATGGATTTCGCGATGACTCCAGTCGGAATTAGCAGCCAGCCTTGTTAGATGGATTGTGCCATCACGACCTACGCGAAGCGCGCCTGGTCGAGAGGATGTAAGTGGTGGGTTAAGGGAAGGCAATGGTTCTATATGCCAGACTCCATTTTCTTTATAGGCAACGTTATTATTGTATACAAAATAGGTTTTTCCGAGAGAATCTATGTCCAACGCCTTCTGCGTGCCAATGACCCCAGGAGAATCTACAACATCAATATGCCAACTGACACCGTCATAGTAAGCACAATTCAACCATCCTGTACCATTTTCATAAACAATGACCGGCAAATTGTTGAGTCCCACCCGTATAGAAGTAGGGCAGAGACTTGGGTATTCTGTAGCCTCTACTTGTTGCGAAAACCAGTCAGAACCCATCTTATGTGAATGAAAAATACCCGCTGGAGGAAATAGCTCGAAACGCAACCAACTTATATGAGGTTGGCTGAAAGAATCACAATCAATTGCACAACAATACCC
Source organism: Caldifarciminota bacterium (assembly GCA_037444665.1). GTDB lineage: Bacteria > Hydrothermota > Tepidihabitantia > SM23-42 > JAOAFX01 > JAOAFX01. The sequence continues at coordinate 29,121 of JBBILZ010000031.1, read as the reverse complement.
GAAAGTGAGACTGTTTGGAACTGTATCAATGACCCAGGAAAATACCTCCTTGTAGCCATAGAAGCCGTATCTTTCGTCTGGAAGCATTATATGTTTATCGTAGGTGATATGGGGATTGTTTTCTCTGTCTGTGATAATCGCCTTTGAGCGAAAATCAACATTTACTCCGGTATCAATAGTATCCTTCATCCAACCAGAAGTATTTTTATAAGCAACAATTAAGTAAGTGCTATCAATCTGACTCCGAAAAATAGTCCATACGGTATTATTTTTATCGACTGCTATATCGGGAGATGATTCACTCGCACTGGTTTCAAATGTATCACATACCCAATTACTATTGACTTTAAAGAACAAGGTCAGTAATTCACCATATACTACGAGAACGTAAGGGTTACCTGATGAATCAATTGCAAGCGAGGGACACGTCACATTGGTATTTATGGTTACTACCTCCATAGTCCAAGAGGCAAATAATAAACAAGTCAGTAGCATAAGTGCTCTCCTTCCCGGGTCTCCTGTATTTTTAATAAGCAGGAGATTAGGGGATTAACGAATAAGTATTATTTTATTATCATGATTTTTTGCGTTTTTATATCTTTTTCGCCTCTCAGAACCAAAAAGTAGATACCGCAGCTCAGTTCGTCTGTATTCAGGCGGTGAGTATAAATTCCGGGCTCAAAGATGCCATCGGCAATTTGGGCAACCAGTCTGCCGAGAATATCGTAAAGTGCCAAACCGATGTGCTCTCTCTTCTCAAGGGCATAATGGATAAGGGCATTTCTGGTAATAATATTTGGCAAGACATCAAGTTTTAGTCCTCTATTTTTAAGGGCGCTACTAATTTTATCTTCCTCAATTCCGGTTGGATTGAGACTAACAACAGTAAAATCGCTGCCAGTGATGCTGTCTCCAGTTTGGCCTGCAGCATAGATATTTCCGTCAAGACCATAAACTATTGAATTGGCAATATCCCAATAACTTTCTGGCACTAGATTTTTTCTATACATCCATCGTTGGCCACCAAGATTAGTAAGACTAACAACTGTAAAGTAAGTTTCTCCACCCTGCCAGGTATCAGAGGTGAGTCCACAAGCATAAATATTGCCATCGTTTCCGTATATAATTGATTTCGCATAGCCCCATGTAGTATCAATATATCTCCACCTAAAGTCTCCCGAATCTGAGACGGTTTCAACAAGAAGAAAAGGAATATCCCATCCATAGGACCCAGCAAGATAGATATTGCCATCAGCCCCCAAAACTCCAGAGGTGCTACCCGCAGGACTTGTTGTACTTGTATAAACCCATCTTTCAATCCCTGAGTTATTGAGTGAGATTGCCAGCGGTTCAGAATAGACCATTTGTCCTCCATACAGAAAATTTCCAACGGCATAAAGATTATTGTCTGGACCATAGGCAATACACAGGGCATCACTCCAGTAGGAATATTGATACATCCAGCGGAATGCACCAGAATTTGTAAGGGAAATGACGGTAAAAGTTTCAGTGTAATCGGTAATAAAGCCAGCAATATAAATATTTTCATCAACACCATAGATAATTGAGTTTCCACAATCCTGCCATTGGGAAGGACCTGTATAGGTATAGACCCACCGTTGTGCTCCACCTTCAGTGAGGCTGATTACAATAATATCATATCCTGTGCTTATCTTTTTTATTGCACCAACCACATAAATATTTCCATCGGGTGCATAAATAATCTGCTTGGCGTATCCATCTATTGTAGTTGGGCTATGAAATTTATATATCCAGCGCTCAGTGCCATCTGGTGTAAGACTGATTACAGTGAGATGATTAATGGTATCACTTCCATAACTTGAACCACCGACATAGATATTTCCATTGCCATAAACTATTGTGGATGCCTGGTCATTGTAATTTAGTAGCCCATTATACTTATATACCCATCGTTCGGTTCCTGAATTACTGAGACTAATCACTGTGAAGTCATTACCTGTGCTATTGCTCCAACTCACCCCGGCAGCATATAAGTTCCCATCAGCACCATAAACAAGGCTATGTGCCTCATCGGTTCCAATGCCGCCATACCTATAAACCCACCTCTCAATCTGACCAAAGCAAATCGTTGAAAGGAAAGAGAGTAAAAGAAGGATTCTTTTCATAACCACCTCCATCAAAAGGGGGCTCTCAATGAAATTGAGAGCCCCCTTTTCAATTTTTATTTCAGAATTACTACTTTTTGAGTAAACGCCTCTGTTTGATTATCCAGGCGAATGAAGTAGACACCTTCACTCAATTTCCTCCCAGAATCATCGGTTCCATCCCAAGTGAGTCTGTAGCATCCCTGCTCAAAGTTTCCATTTATGAATAATTTTACCTTGCGTCCTAAAACATCATAAAGAGCCAAATTGATATGTTGTTCCTCAGGAATCGTAAACTCCAACTTGGTATTATGAGTTACAATATTTGGATAAATCCCTAATTTTAAACCCTTAATTTTGGGAATCTCGTCTTTCCATCCCTCTTCGATCTCTTCCGGTGTGCCGTAGATGTAGTGGACCTCGTAATATGTCCCATCGTTGTTCGTAGCAAATCTAGCAATATGGAACACTCCTTCTCTGTCAATCTGCAATGAACCTCCATAACCCCTGGTTGTTGTGGCTGTGAGAGGCAACATCTCTTCATGCCAACTAATTGATTCTTTATGTGCCAATATTGTGTTGCCCCCGTAGTAATAAAGGATGTAAGGACGGTTCAGGAAATCTATTACCAGTGATTTATGAGTAGCAATTTGCCCGCCACTGCTGCTGACTAATTCAATATGCCAAACGGTATCTTTATAAGCATATCTTAGACGTCCTGTTGGACAATACACTATACAAGGCTGATTATCGACATTAAGTCGGATTGATGTAGGATCCCAATTGGGCACATCTGGATTATCAATTTCCTCAAAATGCCACTGATTATCAATTTTGTGTGCATACCATAATTTGTCACCCATTATGCTGCCATAGCGGAAATAACTAATTTGTGGTTGCCCAAGTAAATCCAGATTAATTGCACATCCAGATTCAGTATAAATCTCGCTATCAACCGTTTCCTTCTCCCACATTGAACCACGCAGGGACGCATATATCAGACTTCCAGCCTGATAAGCAATATGCAGAATGGCATTTGAATCGCTTATTATTGAAGCCCAAGAAGATGGAAAAGTATCCAGCGTATCCTTTTCCCAAGCGAAGGAATTTTTATGAGCTACTATCAGAGCATACGGGTTAGAAATTGTGTAGACGCACCAGATACGATTTTGTGGATCAATTACCATATCAATGCTGGTTGTATACAGGTGACTCTGGTTTGATTCAAAAGTATCGGCAATCCAATTTCCATTTTCTTTAGAATATAATAAAAGGAAATTAGTTTGTTCAGTTCTTTCTCTCTGAACAAGGATATATGGTTTTGTTAATGAGTCAAGAATAATAATGGGGCATGTCCAAAAAGTGGGTGGTGCAGCACCAGTAGTAACTACCTCCATCGTCCAGGTATTTAATAATGATAAAACAAGCAATAACATTGTAGCCTCCTCATTGGGGGCGTAGACCACGTATACATCTACGCCCCCAATTTACTCTTATCTTACAATTAGCATTTTTTGTGTTTTTGTTTCTTTATCACCTTTGAGAACTAAAAAGTAAATACCGGAACTGAGGTCAGAAGAATTGAGATTACAGGAGTAAATACCCGGTTCCACAGTGCCTTCTATAATCATTTTAATCCTTCTACCGATTATATCGTAGAGGTCTAAACGGACAAACTGTTTGTCGGGTATGGTGTATTGAATGACCGCATTATGAGTGAAAATATTGGGATAAACATTCATCCCAAAGGCAGGTCTTAGTGGAATGGTCATTGCAGTTTGGGGTCCGCCACCTTCTTCTTTTTCAAACTCATAGAGATTTCCTTTATGGCACATTGCAAAATCACCACTAATCTTTTTAATCCGCACAATAATCTCGCCATCATTCTTATATGTTGATGGTGGCACGGCTAATTCTACTGTCTTTGGAATACCCGTAGAATATTTGACCAGATGCTGGGCAGTATTATCAACCTTCACCCATTCACGCCATTCGCCTCCGGATTCATGGTAGGCAGTTATATCAAGCCGATAATGCAAATCAGGATTCAATCCACTGAATTTGTAGATTAACTCGGTTGAATCATAATCCACAGGGTAATTTTCATAAAGAATAAAACCATCACGCTGGAGTAAATAAGGAGATGGTGTCTCTGAACCTGCATAGATTGTAGAATGAGGAGTTGGCACATACTGCATGTCCTTTCTTACAGACTTTACACCAAAAATCCAGGGGTTGGCTTCAGATGCATAGTCTTCAGTAAAGGCGGAATAGAGATATATTCCAGTGAGTGTTTGACGCCAATCTGCTGAAGGATAGAGCGATTGCGTATAGGGAGTATTGCTTAAATTGCCGTCGCCGTAAGTCTCAGAATGATACAAAACCTCCCAGTTCCTCTTGCCATCAATCAACCTTTCTTCGCACCAGACCAAAATCCTACCATTGGCAGTAAGCACTGGCCAAGCAGAGGTCTGATTCGGTGTCTCAACCACTTTCCATTTTGTCCAGGTATTCGGTGGTTGATTCAAGAACCTTTCTGCCTGATAGATTTCCCTGCTCTGTGCATTACCCGGTGTCTCCTCCTCACTCCAGACAACAATCGCCTTCTCATTGGTAAGATGGATAAACGGATGGAGCGACGGATTTGTATAAGAGTTGGAGATATTTATCGGGTCTGTCCAGCCACTCTCGGTGAGACATTTATACCAGATTTCACTTGCTGGCTCTCCTGCCTGTGGAGGAAAGTCATAGACAATATGCGGATAGCCATATTGCAAAGCAATGCTTGGTAAAGATAACTCCCAATCCGAAGGAACTGTAGTAGAATCAATAATTACAGTCTCGGTAGTAGGATTGAAGACATCAAAGCGCTTGTAGATAACATACGCCTTATTTGGTGCATAAAGGATTCCTGCATAGACCATATGGCAGATATTGTTTGCATCAATGCGGATTGCGGGTGGCAAGACCCTTGGATAGAATACGCCAGGGATACAGGGGTAGGAGTCAATGGTATAAATAGTCCAGTTTGGCTCATCATAACGGGCAAAATAAATCACTGCTGGTTGGTCAACTTGATAGGGCTCTAAGGAATTCCGATAGGCAATGCAGGGACGGGGTGTTGACTCGGTTGTAAGACCAATGCTTGGGTTTTTTGCAAAGCGATGGACATTATTCCCTTGCACCCAGGACGAACCTCCATCAGTAGAGAGGCTATACGCACTGTAGTCATCGGGACCATTCACACCACCTTCAAAATCAACATAAGTATAAGATAGGTGGAGGTTTTCTGTATTTACCTGGCGAATCAGTTTCTTCCCTTCAGAATAGGCAGTATGGGATGTCGGAATAGCGACATCAAACTCAAAGACCTGGACATTACCCTGATAAGTGATGTAGTTATGTTTTGTTACGGTCACCTTCATCACCCCTGTTGTAGGTGCAGTAATACTCAAATATGCCTTCCCTTCTGCATTTGTGAACTCTGATTCGTAAATTTCAGGATAGACTTCACCTGATTTATAAAGCACCACAAGGGCATTGGAGATTGGTAGCGGCTGCGCACCGGCCGGATCCTCATAGACTGTGACTTCAAAGTTAATCGGCAAATTTGCCGGGATTGCATCAGGATGTTTAACAACCATATCCTTTGGATTCTGAGTCCAGACAGGCATTTCGGGTGAGCCGAAGAGATTGTTCATTATAGCATGGTACCAACCGATTTCTTCCCATCCATGAATACCGGAATATTTAGATTTAGCCTCCGCAATGCCGATAATATATCCTACCGGATTATTATTAGCATTTAACAAATGCCATATGAAGTTTCTATGTAAGCAGAAACTTGGACCCCATGCATCTCTTGTGTTGCCGATGTAAGCTACGGCTCCTATAGAGGGCCTATGATTTTGAGGAATATCTAATCGGTAGAACGAAGCAAAACCCTCTGCTACACAAGGTAATGGATCTGTGGGGTCCCAGCAACTCCAGCCGTGATATCCAAGTTCGTCAAAATCTGCAGTTGCACATCCAGCCGAATAAAAGATATAGTATTTATCTACATTGTACAACTCGTCGAGGGAAGGAAAATTATCGTGCTCATAGCTTTCAAGAAGTTGTTTATATGGATGGCTGTAATCGTATGTATTTGTTCTGATGCCATCTGGCGCACCGTGACCATAATGGGAGATAATCCCATAACCTATACTGAGTGTGTCTATAAGAGCGTGGTGTTCAGGATCGCAGAGAAAATCAACTAATTGATGTTGGATAAAGTACGGTGGGAATGCCCAATTTTTTGTTTTTTCCATATATTCTCTGAACTGCCATCCAGAGGGTGGTTCGTTCTCTTGGGTTATCCAGAGTGAATGTATCATTAGATTTCTATTCACAGGTGCTTTTTCGTACTTTATTCGCTTTTCAACCCAAGAAAGAGCTTGGTCGTATTCCCAGGCAGGAATCCTGCCAATCCAGATTTCTTCCTGATAGTCGGGGTTACTTAGCCAATTGCCAGTAAAATCTTGGAAATACAGGTCGCCAGGGTAGCCAAACGCATATCTACAAGGAAAGTAATTCGTGGGATAAATATTTTGGGAAGATCCCCCCAAGATCGCAAAGGCAAGACCACGACTCCAATGAGCATCGTATAAGAATTCTTTTATCTTTGATGCATCATCACCGATATGTTCTTCCGACCAACCCGCGTAGTCCTGATAGGTCCAATGTCCATCATACATTGCATAAATCCAATCAGTAGTTATAATAGTACAAGGCATACCTTTTTCCACAAGCCATTTTGCTAATGGTTGATAGGCAAGTGCCATCTCTGGAGTTGTAACAATGGCAACATCATAACCCCCTCTCCAGACTAACTCCTCATCGGGCACAAGTGGTGGTGGTGTGTAATAGGCATCAACCTCCCAGTGATTATAAACACTGCTTTTTATTGACTCTTTATATAACTGGAAGACTCTCTCACCCATGATTTGTGGACGCTGAGAAAGAGCCATAGATTCAAGGACGAAATTAAAAGTAACAGATTGAACAAGGTAAAGGCTATCACTGACAGGATTGTAAAGCAGTGGATATGTGACAATCGTTACCGATGGTATACCACTAAAACTGCCTTGGTGCGTTACTTTGATTGGAATTGAATCTGGAAAAAGTGCATCTTGTGAATAGATAAAAGAATCTGGTTCTACCCAAGGCGGTGGTGGAGCAGTCATTGGAACTTGTGGTTGCACTGGATAAATATTGTAAGTTCCTGCAATGGCAACCAATGAAAGAGAAAGAATTTGTACATCTTGAACCATTTTACCATTAGGTAGAATGAAATTGAGTGATTTTAGCGGCAATTCTGGTGCACCGGTGTCCGTTGTTGCGGACATCCCTACTCCCTTTACCCTATCATAACCATTCTCAACACTGAATTCAAACTGAGAAAGGTCAAAGGATAGGGTATATGGACCTTGAGCAAACAGGATGCTCAAAAGTCCGATAGATAGATAGATAGATAGTCTTAGCCATTTTTCCTCCTGTTTACTGTTTTTGCTTTTCCCCTGATTACTCAATTTTTTTCTCCAAAATCCAGGGTTAAATTTTGGAGAAGATTTGTCTTGCCATCGGCATCACCCCCTTTCCAATAATTTTCCCTCTTTATTATATTATCAGTATATTTTATCTTATTAAGTTGTCAATAGGAAAATCAGTCAGTTGTCTTGACACTCATTAATTATCGGCTATAATAAATTTAAAGGAGCACAGGAAGTGAGTATAACGAAGTTCAGTTACTGGGGTTATGCTGGTGAAAGTCCTGGTGAAGTATCATACAGAAGCAAATATATAAATTGTGGCTTATATTATAATCCTGGGCCACTCATAGGTGTAAAATTGGGATTCCCATTAAGCGAGATAATGGAAGGAAGTGATTGCAATATTGAATGATATTATTGAAGATTATAATAAACTAAAGGAGAAATATGAGTGAAGAGAATAGGATAACTGAAGAAGTTGAAAGACTATATGAGAGACTCAAAAAAGATGCCGAGGAAGGTGGGTATCATTTGAATCCTGATGAAGAATTCACAAAGCAACTGGTAAAATCTTTAATAGTAAATCAAAAACGGTATGGATATTCTGCTTGTCCATGCAGGCTTGCATCAGAGAATAAACAGGATGACCTGGATATAATCTGTCCGTGTGACTACCGGGATGCAGATATCTCAGAATTTGGCGCCTGTTATTGCGGATTGTATGTATCAGAAAAGGTGTTAAACGGCGAAATAGAATTGCAATCTATCCCGGAAAGGAGACCTTCACCTGACCAGCGAAAAAAAGACCAAACAACGGGTTCAATGATTAATAGAGCTCTCCCCTATCCGGTCTGGCGGTGCAGGGTCTGCGGTTATCTCTGTGCCCGAGATTTTCCACCTGAAGTCTGCCCCATCTGCAAGGCAAAAAAGGAGAGGTTTGAGAGATTTATATGAAATGGGCAATGGTTGTTGGGCATAGATGCTGGTATGGTTGAGAGAGCACAGGGTTTTTTTAACCGCTCTAACTTTAATCCTTATTGAACTGTCTTGGCACTGGAAACTAATTTGTTATAATAAAATATGCCTCATAGCAAGAAAAAAAATAAAACTTATCCAACCCCAAAAACAGACGCTGAACTACTGCGGGAGCAATTATTACTTTCTGAGACATATCTTAAAAAAAGTGGAATTTCTAATCAACAAAATGTTATTGTATACATCGGGGATGTAAGAAAAGCAATAAAAAGACTACCCAATAATAGCATTGATTGTGTTGTAACCTCGCCTCCCTACTGGCTCCAGCGGGACTATAAACATCCTGAACAAATTGGACAAGAGAATTCTTATGAAGAATATATATCTAACTTGGTGAATATCTTCACTGAGATGAAGCGAGTATTAAAATCAACCGGAACATTTTTTCTGAATATCGGCTATAAATATTATAATAAACAATTGCTTCTTATTCCCGAAATGATAGCGGCATGTTTGCAAAAAAGTGGATGGACACTTATTAACAAGATTATATGGCACAAACCAAATGCCATGCCTTCTTCAATTGAAACCCGGTTTTCAAATGTCTATGAGCCAATTTTTTTGTTTGTGAAAGAAGAAAGTAAATACAATTATTACTTATCTATTGATGAATTGCGACTTCCTATTTTAAATTTCTCAATTGAGAAAAAAATTGAAGACCTCTTGGGATTAGAGGTTGTAAATCCAATGCCCAAAGATAAAAGAAGAGGTGAGGTTGTAAAAGTTTATAAAAATAGTAGAAATAATATTCTTGTAGAAGTTGAGTGGGAAGATAAAAAAAAGACGCTTGAAATTGTTCAACATTTTAATCAAGAGTCTCAAATTCCTGTAGAGCTATTATGTCAGGAATGCGGTAAAAGTATAAAAAATATATTTGACATACATAACCACAGTGACTGCCGTGGTTTTCCGAAACCAATTCTTCAATCAGAGCCCGATTTTAGTAATAAGATTGAGGTCATGCCCCATTCGTTATTCCAATGTTTATCTACAAAAAAATCATACTCAGGAAAATTTAAATTGAGCCCTGACAATCGTGGTGCTTCACCGGGTGCAAGAAAATCATTATATGGTGAATATTTAGTAGTGCAAAGAAGATATGAAGTTTTTCAGCCATTAATTGCTGATTATCTAAGATATTGGCGTGAGAAAAGGGATATCCCAATTAAAGAAATAGATAAATTCCTCGGTTATCGTGATACTGCAGGACACTGGTTTAGAAAAGATACGGGTAGTTGGGGCAAGGGTGGTTCAATACCATTACCTGATGATTGGTTTAAATTGAAAGAAATCCTAAAATTTGACGACTTATATGATAGATGGGTCACTGGAACCCATTTGGTTCTCCAGACTGTCAAACCTCATCCCAAAGGCAAGAACCCAGGCGATGTATGGAGTATAAAATTACAACCTTTGTCTGAAGCACATTTTGCTACATTTCCTGAAGAATTGGTCAGAAGGTGTATCCTTGCCGGCTGTCCACCTGGGGGTATAGTTTTAGACCCATTCGCAGGTTCTGGAACTACTGGAAAAGTTGCCCGAGATTTAGGAAGAAATGGCATACTGATAGAACTTGTCCCTGATTATTTAGAAATAATAAAAAAGCGCTGCGATCGTAAACATCCCTCGGATCTAGATACAGGTGCAGAACGAATTTTCCACCATCTTTTTGCCTCAATCTTACATATTCCCAATTCTTCTCCCATTGGTTCAGATTTAATGTTTGAAGTCTACGATGCCTTTATTCATATTGAAATAAAAACTGCGCTTATTGATAACCCTGCTGATTACAAAGGGAAAATAAATGTTGCGCTCAACCAGACTTCATATAAAGTAAACAAAATATTTACTCCTAATTTGCCTTATTATTATAATCCAGAAGGTGATAATAAAAAACCCTGCCTGACCTATATTATTCAGATAATTCATGAACATGCAAAACCAAATATTAAAGCTCTGAAATTGGTATGTTTGCCAAATGGTCAACTTTTTTCACATTATGGCAAAGGTATTGTAAAAAGTGGCAAAGGAGGATATGAAAAGGCGAAGGATTTTAGGTTTCATTATTCAACAGAACCGTATTTTAAACTACTCTCTGAACAGTATAACAAAAAGATATTCAGAGTTGAACTGGTCTTTTTGGCAAAGGACTTAGATGCCAAAAATATAACCGGTCTTTCTGATGTACCCATTCACTTTCAATTTTAGTTTAATAAGAAATTCGACAAGATGCTGAAACGACCCATGAAACAAGTTCAGCATCACATTATTCCTTTCTGTCACCCTGAATTTATTTCTGGTCTTTACTAAATATTGGAAAAAGGTTTTAGATAGGCCAGTAACTGTTCCTAAATTAAACAATTGTTCAAAAATGAACATTATCTATAAAAAAATCATCAAATTTCATAGGATTTTCTGGCACAGCATTTGCATATCACATAGTTAATGAAACCTAAGACTGAAAAGGAGGTACTTATGGCCAAACAAACATTAATTTATACCTTGGTGCTTTTATTGTTAACAGGTATTGGGCATGCTGATAAGCCACCTGGGCATCAACGGGATGGAATGTTTTTAATAGACACAATCGTAAACTACCAATCAGTGCCTTATGACCAGCAGAGTTCAGCCATTGCGTTTGATGGCACGAATTACTTGATTGTCTGGGAAGATCTACGAAATAGCACCGACTATAATATTTATGGAACCATAGTGAACCAATCAGGGACACTCCTTTTTCCCTCAGGGTTCGTTATTTCTTCTGCAAATCAAAACCAGACCGACCCTGCGGTTGCCTTTGACGGCACAAATTTTTTTGTAGTTTGGAAAGATGAGAGGAATGGCAACTCAGATATTTATGGTGCAAGGGTCAGTACCTCAGGTGTGTTGCTTGATACAAATGGCATTTCCATCTCAACTGCCAATAGTAATCAATCTGAACCTGCTATCGCCTTTGATGGAACGAATTATCTTGTAGTCTGGACTGATTACAGGAATGGTACATATCCTGATATTTATGGTGCACGGGTAAACCAATCCGGTGTTCTTATTGATACAAATGGAATTGCCATATCAACCGACGTATTGGAACAACAATCACCAGCCATTATCTATAACGGCACAAATTATCTTGTGGTCTGGCAACACAGAGTAAGTAGTGAATGGGACATTCGTGGGGCAAGGGTGAATACTTCAGGAACAGTCCTTGACCCTTCAGGTTTTGATATATCATATGCAACTGGCTATCAATGGTATCCTGCAGTTGCCTTTGATGGAACGAATTGTTTGGTAGTATGGGGTGACCGTAGAAGCGGAACAAGGGAAGATATATATGGAGCACGCGTCAGTGCTTCCGGGACAGTCCTTGACCCGGACGGATTTGCCATATCAACCTATGCACAAAATGGACAATACTTTCCCGCGGTTGCCTTTGATGGCACAAACTATTTGGTGGTCTGGGATGACTTTAGAAGTTCTACCCATAATATTTATGGCGCACGTGTTACACAGAATGCATCGGTCCTTGACCCTAATGGACGATATATATCAACCGCTTCATACGACCAGCTCTATCCAGCAATAACCTTTGGTGGAACTAATTATTTTGTGGTCTGGGACGATTATCGAAATAATACCAATTTTGATATTTATGGCACCAGGGTAAACACCACAGCAACCGTGCTTGACCCAAATGGGATTCTTGTATCCTCAACGATTAATTACCAAGTTGCCCCTTCAGCTGCCTTTGATGGCACAAATTATCTGACAGTCTGGGAAGATGCGACCTCTTATGGCTATTACAATATCCGCGGTGCACGAGTTGACCAGAATGGTGTGGTTCTTGACCCTTCCTGCATCAACATTTCAACTGCAGTAAACAATCAAATGGCGCCGGATGTTGCCTTTGGAGATACAATCTATCTCGTAGTATGGGAAGATAATCGCACAGCAAATTATAATATCTATGGGACCTTGGTCTCGCATGCAGGAACAGTCATTAATCCGAATGGATTCATTATCTCCGGTGCTACAAATGACCAGGAAAATCCTACAGTTGCCTTTGGTGACACTAACTTCCTTGTGGTATGGGAAGATTATAGGACCACTACAAACTGTAATATTTATGGGGCAAGAGTAACGCAGAACGGAACAGTCCTTGAGCCTTCAGGCATTGCCATCTCAAGTGCTTCAAATGCCCAGGTCTGTCCTGATATTGCATTTGATGGCACAAATTATCTCGTTGTCTGGGAAGATTATAGAAATAATAGTTCTGTTTCTGATATCTATGCTACAAGGGTGAGCCAAACAGGTTCGGTCCTTAATCCTTCAGGCATAGCAGTCTCCACTGCTTCCGGGAGCCAGATGACTCCAGCGATTGCATTTGGTGGAACCAATTATCTCATTGTATGGCTTGATACCCGTAATGGTGGTTATGATATCTATGGTGCGCGTATAAATCCAACTGGCACAGTCCTTGACCCGGCAGGGATACCAATATGCACTAATATTAGTTCGCAAATGGCACCAGCAGTTGCCTTTGATGGCACAAACTATGTTGTGCTATGGCAGGATACACGCAATGGCTCATGGGATATCTTTGGTGCCTTGGTTGATTTAAATGGTGTCGTGATTCAGAATTTTACTGTCTCTACTCAAACCGGCAACCAAATTGACCCAGCATTCGCAATTGGTTCAGGGGGTCAAATATTTACGGTCTATTCAGGTTATGTTGACCAGATCAATAACAAACCAGTTAACACAATGCGCATCTGGGGTTACCTTTATTCATTGATTGGTATTGAGGAAGATATGCCTATTAATCCCGGAAGGTTATTCCTGCAGAGCATACCCAATCCATTCAAAAATACTACTGAGATATATTTTGAGATAAATAATCCAATAACCAATGCCCAGATAACTATTTATGATGCATCTGGCCGATTGATAAAGACTCTTGAAAAGGTATGTAAAAATCCAGGGATATACAGAACAAAATGGGATGGAACTGATGAAAATGGAAAGTCAGTGTCTGATGGGGTATATTTCTGCAAAATCAGGACCGGCTCTTACAGTGAAACAAAGAAGATAGTGAGGTTAAAAGAGTAGATTTAGGAACTCAGGGACAGGGGCTGACCCCTGTCCCTACTTTTTTTTCGGATTCATCCGAACGATAACGAAGACTGCATGCCTAAACATTTTCCCCCTTGACATTGTCTAAAAATTGATTATAATGATTATATGATTAGAATAATTCCAAAAATAGAAAAATTAAAAACAATGCTTGTTAACGCAGGTTTGCGACCCACTTTTCAAAGGTTAAAGGTTCTTGAACATATTATAAAACATCAATATGCCCATCCCACTGCTGAAAAGATTTATGAGTCATTGCATAAGGAACTACCGGTGATCTCACTGGCAACAGTCTATAATACTATGAATTCTTTTTATAAAAGGGGGTTATTAACTGCCTTGACTATCACTGGTGCTGAAATCAGATATGACCAGAATACAGAAAGCCACCATCACTTTTTGTGCCTTAAATGTGGGCGGTTGTATGATATTGATGTAAAGTGTCCTTTAACCCTCAGCAAAAAGAAATTGATTAAAGGACATAAGATCCAGGAAGTGCATGGATATTTTAAAGGAATATGTAAGGATTGTCTAAAAGGCTCAAAAGGGCTAAAAATAAATAAAAGGAGGTAAAAATGGCTAATGTCACCAAAGTTGGTGAAGTCTTTAAGTGTGAAATATGTGGCAATGTCGTGGAAGTTAAAGAAGTAGGTGGCGGAGAATTGGTTTGTTGTGGTGAACCAATGAAAAAGATTAACTAATCAAAAGGTAGCTATGGGTTTATCATTCCATCTGAAGCCCGCCCTGATGATAATCAGGCATGGACGCTAAAGTCAAGGATAGAAATTATGATGGATGCAAAAGAAAGGAGAAAATTTATGAACAAACCGAGGGTACTTTTCCTCTGTTATCATAACTCTGCCCGGAGCCAGATGGCAGAAGGCCTATTAAGAGATATTGCTGGAGACCGTTTTGAAGTATTTAGTGCTGGTATTGAGCCCACCCGTGTCCATCCACTGGCTATCAAGGCTATGGCGGAAAGAGGTATTGATATTTCAAAACAAACTTCAAAGTCTGCAAGTGATTTATTAAGTGAGCACTTCAGTTATATAATCACGGTCTGTGATGATGCAAAAGAAAAATGCCCAACATTCCCTGGTGTTGCAGTTAGATTACACTGGCCTTTTGAAGACCCGGCTAAGGCTACGGGCAGTGAAGAAGAACAACTTGAGGTGTTTAGAAAGGTTCGTGACCAGATAAAAGACAGAATAGAAAATTGGCTAAAAGAAGAGTTTTAATCGGTCCATCTGATGCCTGCCCTGATGAAAATCAGGGATGGACACTAAAATTACAGGAGGAAATATGATAGAAATATCAAAAATAATCCAGTCTGCTGACTGGAAAAAAGAGAAACATACACCGGTGATTGAGGCACCGGAAAAAATAAAAAAAGGAGAAAATTTTAAAGTTACAGTGAGCGTGGGAAAAGAGATTGCCCATCCGAATACTACTGAGCATCATATTGCCTGGATTGATGTCTATTTCTATCCAGAAGCTGAAAAATTTCCCTATCATATTGGTAGGTTTGAATTTTTGAGCCATGGTTCATCAACAAATGGCCCAAATACAAGCACGGTTTATACCCATCCTGAGGCGACATTTGTCTTTAAAACCGAAAAATCTGGAACAATCTTCGCATTCTCTTATTGTAATATCCACGGGCTATGGCAAAATGCACTGGAGATAAAGGTTTAGTTGCGCAGCAAACAGGAGGTCAAAATGAAAAAGATGACAGAGAAGGCACTGAACGAAGCATTTGCCGGAGAGTCAATGGCACATATGAAGTATTTGATATTTAGTGAAATTGCAGAAAAAGAAGGATTACCCAATATTGCCCGACTCTTCAAGGCAATCGCCTATGCTGAGCAGGTGCATGCCACAAATCATGCAAGGAATTTGGGTATCATCAAAAAGACCCCTGACAATCTTCAGACCGGTATTGATGGTGAGACATACGAAGTTGATGAGATGTATCCGGTCTTTAATAACACAGCAAAGTTTCAGAACGAAAAGGGTGCAGAGCAGTCAACCCATTATGCGCTTGAAGCGGAAAAGATTCATATGAAGATGTATACAGATGCAAAGGCAAGTGCGGAAAAGGGCAAGGATATTGATATAAAAGAGGTCTATATCTGCCCGGTCTGTGGTTTCACCCATATTGGAAAGCCACCAGAATACTGTCCGGTCTGTGGCGCACCGAGTAGCAAGTTCAAAAAATTTTGATAATGGCGAGCAATAAAAGAGATATTTCATTAGTGCTCTGCGGAGAAGCCGGGCAGGGTATAAATACTGTTTCTGATGCCCTTCTCTTCCTTGCACACAGACATAGATTAAATGTCTTCTCCACAACTGAATTGATGTCAAGGATAAGGGGTGGGACAAATTCTACAGAAATTCGTATTGGTTTAGAACAGGTCCGTGCTCCAATAGATAGAATTGATATATTAATACCCTTGAGTCGCAATGCATTCAAACACCTGCAAAAGAGAATCTCAACGAGGACCATTATTATTGGTGATATCATAGAAGCAGGATACAAGATATACGAAATTCATTTTTCCCATATATCAAAAGAAATTGGTAGTCCAATTTATGCAAATATTGTTGCGGTTGGTGCAATTGCCGGATTGTTAAATTTCAAGATTGATGTTCTAAATGACTATCTCAGGCAGAACTTTCAGCGTAAAGGCGAGATAGTGGTTAATAATAATATGGCTGCGGCGAAAATGGGCTATGATAAAGGGAAGGAGTTGAAAAAGGATATAATGCTTGATGTGGCTTTTTCAAAAAATCTTTTAGAAGGAAAAATAATGGACGGTTCTGAGGCAATAGCACTCGGTGCGATTGCAGGTGGTTGTAACTTTATTGCCGCTTATCCGATGACCCCTTCCAGTAGTGTCTGGACATACCTTGCCCGGCATTCCAAAGAACTCGGAATAATCACAGAACAGGCAGAAGATGAAATATCAGCAATGAATATGGGTATTGGCGCTTCTTATGCTGGTGCCCGTTCAATGGTTACCACATCTGGTGGTGGATTTGATTTGATGACCGAAGGATTGAGCCTTGCTGCAATCCAGGAGACTCCAATTGTAATCCATCTTGCTCAAAGGCCTGGTCCAGCAACAGGACTTCCGACAAGGACTGAGCAGGCTGACCTTGAACTTGCACTATATGCAGGCCATGGAGAATATCCACGAATAATCTTTGCTCCAGGCACATTAGAACAAGGGTTCTATCTCAGCCAGAAAGCATTCAATCTTGCTGATAAATACCAGGTACCAGTATTTATTCTTACAGACCAGTTCTTCATTGAATCTTCATACAATGTTGCGCCCTTTGACCTTAGTAAGCTCAAAATTGAGCCAGCAATAGTAAGGACAACAAAGGATTACAAACGCTACAAATTAACCGAAGACGGCGTCTCTCCGCGTAGCATTCCAGGATTTGGTGACGGATTTGTCAATGCTGATTGCCACCACCATGATGAATATGGACACATCTCAGAAGACTTAGAATTGAGGCCAGCAATGGTAGATAAACTATTCAAAAAAATGAAACTAATCAAGAATGAAATAGTCCCACCTGAGCTCGTTGGTTCTTTTGATTACAAAACCCTTGCCATCTGCTGGGGTTCTAATTATAATGTTGTTAAGGAGGCAATTGAAGAAATGAATCAATCAGACATTGCAATGCTCCACTTCAGCCAGGTCTATCCCCTCCACCCTGATACCGAAATATTTCTAAGGAAGGCAGAGAAGATTATTGTCATAGAGAATAATGCTACAGGTCAGTTCAGAAAACTCATCAAACTCTTTTTTGGAATCTCTGCGCATAGTTCAATCCTGAAATATGACGGTTTACCCTTTTCTGTGGAAGGAATTAAATCTGCTATTGAGAGGGAATTATGATGAAAAAATACAGTGTAGACCATATTGGACTATGGACAGATAATGCCTTCAGTTTGATAAAATTCTACAAAAATAAACTGGGATTTAAACTTATGAGCAGTCAGAGGCTTACAAAAGACATCGTCAAAAAAATCTTTGGTCTTAATACCACCTGCTGTTTTTATCGGCTTCAATCTGAAGGTATGATGCTTGAGTTATTTGAGCCACACAAGAAATTTAGCGCTAAGAAACAGAAAATTTTCAGCGGTATCAATCACTTCGGATTGGTTGTTGAAGACAGGGAAACTTTCATAAAGAATGTATTTAAACAAAAAATAAAAATTTTAAAAATCAGACGAGACGGGCATTCTGTTTATTTTATTAAAGACCCAGATGGAAATATGATTGAAATAAGGCAGAAGATTTAGTTATGAAAAAAGGTAATTTCGATTTAGAAAATATTGATATTGCCTGGTGTCCAGGATGTGGAAATTTTGGCATATTGAATGTATTAAAGGACGTACTCGCAGAGTTAAATGTCGCAACCGAAAATCTCGTAGTCGTCTCGGGTATTGGGCAGGCAGCAAAACTTCCCCATTATTTAAAGTGCAATCTTTTTAACGGGCTACATGGGCGATACCTTTCTTCGGCAACCGCAATAAAGGCAGTAAATCCTGAATTGACGGTTGTTGCAGTTAGCGGCGATGGATGTACCTATGGCGAAGGCGGCAATCATTTCATCCATACGATCAGACGCAATCCTGATATTACGAATTTAGTCCACAATAATATGGTCTATGGTCTGACCAAAGGACAGGCATCACCAACAAGTCTACTTGGTTTCAAAACCCCGGTTCAAATTGATGGTGTATTTGAACTACCATTCAATCCAATTGCAGTTGCCATCGCATTAGATGCATCATTTGTCGCAAGGGCATTCATTGGCGACATTGTTCAGACTAAAGAGATAATCAAAAAAGCAATACAACATAGGGGTTATGCACTCGTGGACATATTCCAACCTTGTGTATCTTTCAACCGTGTGAATACTTATGAGTGGTTTAAAAAGAATACCTACTATCTTGAAGACTCATACGAGCCTTATAATAGGTTTGAAGCCTTCAAAAGGGCTTGCGAGATGGACAGATTGCCATTAGGAATATTCTATATCAATACCCACAGGCGGACCTTTGAAGATAACCTAACTGTATACAAAGATGATAAAGAACCAATCATAAAAAGGCGTATAGAAACAAGGCTAAATTTTGTAAAGGAGATATTCAGCAACAAGGAGTAAATATGATAAAGATTGGAGAAAAAATTCCTGACTTTGTGTTAAAGAATCAACACAACAAAGAGATAAGGTTGTTAGATTTTAAAGGCAAAAGAGTTCTGCTCTCTTTTCACCCCCTTGCCTGGACCGGTGTATGCACAAAACAGATGAAATCCATAGAAGAATCTAAAACAGAGTTTGATAAATTAAACACTATTGCATTGGGCATCAGTGTTGACCCGGTTCCTTCAAAACATGCCTGGGCAAAGGATATGGGTGTTAAAGAAACACATTTACTCTCTGATTTTTGGCCCCATGGTGAGCTGGCAAAAAAATTGGGCATCTTTCGCGAAAAAGATGGCTTTTCAGAACGGGCAAATATAATTATTGATGAAAATAGTAATGTGATATTCATAAAAATTTATGATATACCGCAATTGCCTGACATTCAGGAAATAATAAATTTTTTAAAAAAGGGAGGTTATAATGAAAAAGAGAGTTAAGAAAATCACAAAAACAAAAAGCAAGGTAGACGAATTACTCCTATCAGCCCTGGGAAGCGAAATGATGGCGATAGATTTTTATAATGATGCTGCCCAAAAGGCACAGAGCCAAGCCGGAAGAACTTTCTTCAATGAAATGGCTAATTTTGAAAAAGCCCATTTTGAAAATGTAAAAAAAATTATATTGAGCCGCGGACAAAAATCAGCATTGGCAATATATGAATCAAGCACAAAGGCAAAATCCATTAAACCAGAAGTCAAAGGTGAGTTTGAACCGAATAAAGATGAAATCATTGATGTTTTGATTATTGCAATTCGTGCAGAAAAAGATGCCAAAGAAAGATACTTGAAGATTTCAAAAATGATGCCTGATAAGAAATCAAAACAGATATTCATAAATCTTTCTGAAGATGAAAGACTACATCAAAATATGCTGGAAGAACAGTTCTATCAATTATCAAATAAGGGGCTCATTATCTGGGAGTAATATGAATCTATCAATACTGATAAAGCCGATAGGAATAGCAACTTATTGTTTGCTTTTGTTCACAATTATAACGGGTGCCCGTGTTATCAAAGTAAAACTAATGGTTCATAGACTTTTCGGTATTATTGCTCTAATCTCTGCGACAATCCATGGGGTTCTGGGTATTTACTTAAACTATTTTTAGAATTAAAAGGAGGCTGAAATGAAAACAAATATTCTCATTACAATACTGCTTTTAGTAACAATGAAGGCATCTTTTAGTCATCCACCAGAGAGTATAATTGCCGAATATGACACGACTACAAAAATTTTACAGGTCACAGTAAATCATTTAGTAAAAAATCCTGCAAACCATTATATCAATAAAATTGAAATTGAATTGAATCGTGAACAGATTATTGAGCAGAAAAATAAAAAGCAGGTTGACAATTCTTTTCAGCAATACACTTATACTATAACAGATGCTGAAATTGACGATACTCTTAAGGTCACTGCCTATTGCAATATCTCCGGAAAGAAAAGTGTTTCTATCCAGATAAAAGAAATATTAGCTAATACTCAGGGTAATTAACAGACACAAAGAGAGTCAAAATGGATGTTAAGGAGGCTATAAAACAACGGCGTGCATACAGGTCGCTCTTACCTGTGGAGATAAATAAGGAACTTGTTAATGACCTGGCCCAGTCTGCCCAATTGTTCTGCTCCTGTTTTAATAATCAACCCTGGCGCTATATTT
Organism: Caldifarciminota bacterium; assembly: GCA_037444665.1. GTDB lineage: Bacteria > Hydrothermota > Tepidihabitantia > SM23-42 > JAOAFX01 > JAOAFX01. Next base: position 8,410 of record JBBILZ010000031.1, on the reverse strand, counting down.
TTGTTTATGAAAAGTCAAAACTCAAAGAATTGCATTCTGCGCTCTCAGCTGGCAATGAATGGGCACAGTCAGCAAGTATGATTATCGCGGTCTTTAGCAAACCTGAATTTGATTGTATAATGAAAGATGGCAGACATTATTACCTTTTTGATACGGGTATGGCAACCGCAGCAATGATTTTACGAGCAACTGAGCTGGGACTTATTGCACATCCGATTGCCGGCTATAGCCAGCAAAAAGTAAAACAGATTTTGAATATCCCTGAAGATATGGAAGTAATCACACTTGTCATTATTGGCAAACATTCAGAAACCATAAGTCCAGTTCTTTCAGAAAAACAGATTGAGGCAGAGAAGAAAAGACCCGAAAGATTGCCGATTGGAAAATTTATATGGCACAATCAATATCAAAAATAGACTGCGATAATTACTGCTCGGCTCTTCTCACCCAGTTAAACCATGCAGTTTACTTTGTTGACCAGGAAAGAAAAATTATATACTGGAGTGCGAAGGCTGAACAAATAACCGGATACAAGGCAGAAGAAATAATCGGTAAGCACTGTTCAGATAATATTCTTGCACATATAAATGAAGAAGGCCAAAAATGTTGTGATAACCCTGATACTTGTCCATTATTAAAGGCATTGAATAGCAAAACTACTTATGAAGGGGACCTGTATTTCAAACACCTTGATGGCTATCGGGTTTTAGTCCATATAAAAACCTTTCCGGTATTTGACAACAATCAAAATATCATTGGTGCGGGAGAAATATTTTACGATAATTCAGAAGTAGATGGCTTAAATCTAAGAATTAAGGAACTTGAACAACTGGCACTGCTTGATAGCCTTACCCGGATTGCGAATAGAAGGTATATAGAGATTCAACTCCATTCACGATTAAACGAATATAAAAGATTTGGCTGGCAATTTGGTCTTCTATTCATTGACATTGACCATTTTAAAAAAGTGAATGACCAATTTGGACACGATGTTGGTGATAAAGTACTAAAAATGGTCGCAAATGTATTAATAAAAAATTCCCGTTCTTTTGACCTTGCCGGCAGATGGGGTGGCGAAGAGTTCATTGTATTGGTTCCGAATGTGAATGATAGCCAGTTATACACAATTGCCCACAAATTTAAAAATCTTGTCGCATTTTCACATTTAAAAATAAACTCTACTACCATCAATGTAACAGTCTCTATAGGTGCAACATTGTCTCAACCAAAGGATACCCCTGAAGTCAATGATAAAAGGGCTGACCGCTTGATGTATGAAAGCAAAAAGAATGGTCGTAACCGTGTAAGTGTAGACTTTGAAATTACATAAATATCATTGACAAATAACATTATTTAATTATAATTAACAATGCCGATTGATAGTTGTTGGAGAAAATTGATTCCTGAACAATTGAAGAATGCACCGGATTATCCGGGAATATATGAATTAGCAGATATACTTCAGGATATTGTTTATATCGGATACACAGAAAGTCTTTCCCAGACTATGCAGATAATCTTTGAAAAAAGGGACCCGGATTTTAATATCGCTGCTTTCTTTCGTTTTCAGACAACTAATGACCCGCAAAATGAATTTCAAAAATTATTAAATGAATATCAAACAAAATACAACAAACTACCTGTGATTAATCAAAAAAAATTACAAACAGGTGCTTAAAGAAAATCACTTTAATTCCAAAAATATTATTTCAGAAACAAAAAAAATGGTGCAGGAATTTAGCAAATCTTATGGAAAAAAAGAAATGAAATTTGATTTTGACGCCTCTGCCCTACTTGTTATTGATATGCAAAAATATTTTTTAGACAAAAGTTCCCATGCCTTTGTTCCTTCTGCCACTGCTATTATTCCTAATATCAAAAAGCTAATTAAGTATTTCCGCAGAAAAAGACCCATAATCTTTACCCAACACATCAACACACCAGAAAATGCTGGTATGTTAAAAAAATGGTGGAACGATATCATTACGACTGATAATGATTATTACAAATTGGACAAAGAACTATATGTTCCCAATGCGCCAGTAGTTGTAAAAACTCAGTATGATGCATTTTATAAAACAAACTTAAAAAAAGTTTTACTAAAACACCACGTCAGACAGGTAGTGATCACTGGTGTGATGACAAACATTTGCTGTGAAACGACCGCGCGGAGTGCTTTTGTTCAGGGTTTTGAAGTTTTCTTTGTTGTGGACGGCACTGCAACACAGAATATTAATATGCACAAGGCAACACTGACAAATCTTGCCTATGGATTTGCATATCCTGTGCTAACACAGGATATAATAAAATCCATTAAAAATAGGTGTTGAATAGTAATAAATTCAAGGTTGCAATAATTGGTGCAGGTCCAGCCGGCATAGCCTGCGCTATTCAATTGAAGCGATATAATCTTGAGCCGATTCTCTTTGAAAAAAATAAAATCGGCGGCTTGTTAAGAAACGCAAACTTTGTTGAAAACTATCCTGGTTTTTACACGGGAATCACCGGCCCGAGTCTTGTGAATGCATTTAAAAAACATCTGAATAAATATCATATAAAGGTTATAAATAAAGAGGTCTTATCGCTTGATTATTTTGAAAATCAATTTCTTATAAAAACAAAAGTGGGTATATATAATTTTCCAATCGTGGTGATTGCTTCGGGCACAATTCCTGAAGAGATACCTCTAAAATATCCTGTGGCAGCAGAGAAAAAAATTTTCTACGAACTCAAAAAATTAAAAAAAATTCACCACAAAAATATCATAATTATTGGCGGCGGTGATGCTGCTTTTGATTATGGGCTGAATCTTGCAAAAAAGAATAAAGTTATGATTCTTTGTAGAAGTAACCGATTCAAATGTTTGCCTGTATTGTACCAGAGGGCATTGAAAAATAAAAACATCACAATATATTCCGGCATCGTTGTTAAGAACATAAAGATTGAAGAGGGCTATCTGAAAATTGAGTGTTCTAAAAATAGAAATTTATCCTGTGATATTTTATTAATCGCCATTGGTAGAAAGCCAAACCTTGTTTTTGTTACTGAGAAGTTAAAAAATATATTAAAAAAACTTGAAAAACAACACAAATTGTATATAATTGGCGATACGAAAAATAAAATGTTTCGTCAGACCGCAATTGCGATTGGAGATGGTATTAAAACTGCTATGGAAATAGCCCTATTAAATAGAAAAAAAATTGAGGAGTATTAATAACCATATGAAGATAATTGGCAAAGCAGGCAGAGAAGATATTGCTATGGTCTATCTTGCTGAAATGAAAAATGGATTCCATACCGAATTTGTAGAATCGGTTCAACCACCCATTCCCCGCAAAGAAAAATGGGTATTGATTGTATCTACACTTTATGGATGTCCAGTAAATTGTAAAATATGCGATGCTGGTGGTTCCTATAAAGGAAAACTATCTGCAGAAGAAATAATTGAGCAGATTGATTTCCTTGTAAAGAATAGATTTCCAGATAGGGTAATTCCAGTTAACAAATTTAAGATTCAATTTGCCCGTATTGGTGAACCTGCTTTTAATAGCAATGTTCTTGAAGTGTTAAAAAAATTACCTTCATTATATAAAGCACCAGGGCTTATGGTATGTGTTTCAACTATTGCGCCTGCTGGAACAGAAAGATTTTTTGAAGATATGCTGTCAATCAAAAGAAAATATTATAATGGTATGTTCCAATTACAATTTTCAATACACACGACAGATGATAAATTAAGGAATTGGTTTATACCTATAAAGAAATGGGATTTCAAACAAATTGCCCAATATGGTGAAAAATTTTATCAGGATGGGGATAGAAAGATTGCCCTAAATTTTGCCCTTGCTAAAAATGTAACAGTGGATGCAGATGTCCTTTTGAAATACTTCAGCACTGAAAAGTTTATTATAAAGATTACGCCAGTAAATCCTACCATTACCGCATTAACAAATAAAATAGAATCTTATATTAAAACTGAAGATGAGAACTATGAGATTCTGGAACGACTTAAAACCGCAGGTTATGAAGTTATCTTGAGTATTGGTGAACTTGAAGAAAACAGAATCGGGTCAAATTGCGGGCAGTATATTACTCGTCATCTAAATTCCCGTAAAAATATTACTCAAGGATACACCTACCCTGTTTTTAATCGTTGACCTTTAGTAATTATTTATTATAATATTAAATGCAGAGTGATGAAATAAATAAAATTTTAGAAAAAATCAAAAATTTGACTGCAGAATATACGGGAGAAGATAAACCATTAAAAAGACTTGATTGGCTGAAGTCATTAATCTCAGCATATCAAAAATATTTTCCCGCACGCGTAATAGAAAAAATAAAAATAGACCCCACTGCAAAAAGTATTGAGGGCGAGCGAAGAATAATCACAGTTCTTTTTGCTGACCTTTCTGGTTTTACTGCACTTTCCGAAACAATGGATGCTGAAGATATTTCAAAAATCATTAACGAATTTTTTACACGAATGGTAAAAATAGTTCATAAATACGGTGGGAGTGTAGATAAGTTCCTTGGTGATGCACTGATGGTTCTGTTCGGTGCACCAGTAGCCCACTATGATGACCCGGAGCGGGCTGTGCGTGCCGCACTTGAAATGCAACAGGAAATGGTAAATTTCAATGCGGAAAAAAATTTTACCTCTCCCCTTTCAATGAGTATCGGTATTAATAGTGGGCCTGCAGTTGCATTAAATGTCGGTTCTGAACAAAGGATGGAATATACAGTAATTGGTGATACTGTAAACCTTGCCGCAAGATTGGAAAGTATTTCTGGACCTGGAGAAATCATTATCAGTCAATTTACTTATGAAAAAATTGCTGACATTGTTGAAGCTGAGAAAAGACCTTCGGTAAAAGTAAAGGGTAAAAAGAAACCAGTTGTAAATTATCTTGTAAAAGGCATCAATGAACAATATCGATTACCCAAGATAGCCCGAATAAAATTTATCGGCAGGAACACTGAACTTGAAATTATTAAGGACTCTTCAGCTCAAACAAAAAATAATAGATTGATGATTCTTGGGCTCACTGGCGAACCTGGTTCAGGAAAAACAAGATTGGGGATTGAAGCTGAACTTACTGCCCCAAAATATAATTTTAAAACGATTGCTGTTCGCTGTATGCCTTATGAAATTAATAATCCTTATACTATTGTTATTGGACTATTAAATAATTATTTCCAACTTAAAAAAGATTCAAATGAAGAAGAGAAAAAACTTCTCATCAGTTTAAAATTGAAAAACCTTGGTATATCACTGGATGATATACTCCCCTATATCGGAGTCCTTTTTGGAATGAATTTTTCAGAAACACAGGATATACCTCCTGAACAGCTAAAGAAAAGAATATTTGAATCAATAAAAAGAATTTTGCAAAGTGAAGCGAAAAAGTCAGCCTTATTTATAAGAATTGAAGACCTGCAATGGAGCGACCCAACAAGCATTGAAGTGTTTGATTATTTACTAAAAAATTCAACAGATATTCCAGTGCAGTTTTTATTTGAATATCGTCCAGATTATACATTCCCCTGGGCAGGTATGCATAATTGTAAAAACATCGTTTTGAAAAACTTTACAAAGAATGAAACGACAGAGTATATTCGTTTAACACTTGCAGAAGATAATATTGCCCAGGAAATTGTTGACTATATTAATGAAAAATCTAAGGGTAACCCATTATATATCACAGAAATTATCAAACTGTTGATAAGAAAGAATGGTATCAAAAGAACAAAACAAGGGGTTATTCCTACTGGACGGCTCAAAGACCTGACAATCGCAGAATCAATATCCAATGTAATTCTTGACCAGGTTGACCGAATGAGTGAATTTGATAAAAGAATTCTACAATATGGCTCAGTAGTAGGAAGAGTCTTTGAACCTGATTTGCTGGGTGCAATTCTTAAGATACCTCAGCAAAATTTATCTTCTGACCTTGAACGATTAGAACACTTTGAAGGTGTTCTGATGTCAAACAAAGCAACAAAATCCTACGAATTTATCTCACCCACTACCTACGAAGTAGTCTATAGTTCACTTTTGAAAACAAAAAGAAAAGAGTTACACACATTAATTTGAAACACACTGGAAAAAATGTCTGAAAATAAAATTTTTCCAAACATAGAGACGCTTGCCTATCACTTTGCAAATTCAAATGATATTAAAAAGGGTATATATTATCTAAAGTCTGCGGCTGATAAATCTTATCGTTATTACGCACTAAAAGAAGCATTGAATTTTTTTGAACAGGCATTAAAATTATTGGGCAAAAAACAATTGTCACAGGAAGAGTTGCAGGATAAACTGGAAATATTACGAAGGCAAAGTTTGGTGTTACGCATTATGGGTAATCTGCCCAGAGCATTGAAGGAACAAAAGCAATCACTGAAAATTGCCCGCAGTATTTCTTCATTAAAAGACGAAGCAGGTGCTTATATCAATATTGGCAAGCTCTATCAGGAGATGGGTTTGTTAAATAGAGCATTGAGTTACTGGAAAAGGGCAATAAAAATTTCAAAAAATATCGGTGACAAAAATATTCAATCATTAACAATCAACAACATTGGAACTTATTACCTGCAAGTCGGCGATATGAATAAGGCATACAATAATTTCAAACAGGTGTTAGAACTGAGTAAGGAAATCGGTGATAAAAGAGGGATGGCATTTGCCTACCTGAACCTGGGAACAGTGATGGACAGAAAAGGTGAGTTTATGCAAGCACTTGAATATTACAACAATGCTTATAGATATTTTGAAGATGCTGGAGACAAGGAAAACACATTGCGGAGCCTGCATAAAAAAGCAATAGTTCAAATGTGCATTGGTCAATTTAATGAATGTTTGAAAAATTTTAATATCGTTGTTGAACACGCTCTGAAATTTGGAGACAGAATAATGGAGCTGTTTGCCCTCAGTAGTATTGGTGAAGCATATGGAAGGATGTGGCAATTAGATGAGGCACTTGAACAATTTTTAAAGTCACTGGCAATTGCACAGATACTTAATGAACCACAACAGATGACGGTATTAAATATTAATATTGGTGATGTCCATCTTTACCAGGGTCGTTTATCCCGGGCAATAGAACATCATAAGAAATCCATAGAAATAGCAAAACAAACGCAGGACTATTTTAATGAGGCATTAGCACAAAGGTCACTTGGCTGGGATTATTATTATTCTGCAGAATATAAACAGGCAATTGAAGAATTCCAAAGAAGCGAAAGTATATTTCAGAAAATCGGGGATATAAGAAGTGGTGTAATTTCAAATCTTGCCAGAACCGCGGCTCTATTTAAAATTGGGGATATAGAAGAAATAGAACCGATAATAAAAGGCATTGGAGCAAAGGCAAAAGAGATAAACGACCTTGAAATTCTTGCTCTTGCCTTAGATATAGAAGCTGATTGCCTTATATTTAAAAAAAATAATGAAGGGGCATTAGAAGTTCTATCGCAACTTAAGGATTTATCAAAAAAGATCGGGAACAAAAGATTATACGCTTGGACAATTGTAAAATCAGGCAATATTCAAAGGGGTATGAACCTAACAAAAGAGATCGGCGATAAAATCCTTGAAACAAAGATTCTCATCTCCCAGGCAAAAAAGTTTGAGAAAAATTCTGATTACAAAAATGCCTTGATTACATTAAACAAGGCAACTGAACAGGCAGAACAGTGCGGAGCAAAAGAATTCAATGCAGAAGCGCTATTCCTGATAAGTGAAATATTTACAAAAATCGGAAAAGAGAATGAAGGCAAAACATACAAAAATAAATATAATAAGATAATTAAAGAAATCACAAAGAATTTCAGCCGCAAAGAAAAAGACCGATATACGGAAAGATTTTCGCAATGCACTTTAGACCTCTTTTGATACAAACAAATACACATGCCAATTACTTCAAAAATATTATCTTTGCAACCTCAGTTTTCTCTGGAGTTGTAAATTTGCAGAAATATATTCCGAAAGAAACATTTCTTCCTTCATCATCAGTTCCATCCCACACCACAGAAGTAGAGAGCAGTGAATAGAAAATAGAAAGATCAAAGGTCTTCACAAGCCTACCTGTAATATCATATATCCTTAGTGATGCATCACGACCAGGCAGGTCAATAGAAGGCAAGAGTATTTTTGTCCCTTTTGTAAATGGATTAGGATATACAGTCAAATTTGTAATATCGCCAGCAGGAATCTGCCCATCATCCTCTTCAATGCCAACGGTCTGTCTGCGTGCAGGAACCTTTCCTGAAGTCAATCCATCAGAGTCCCAGTAATAATATTGAACAATATTTTAATAGGTACCAAGAGGATTATATATGGGAAAGGCATTATTAATATTGTTTGTCGCCTCATCGGTCATCAACACTACGAGTTTGAATGGAGTGC
>JBBILZ010000030.1:0-31191 GCA_037444665.1 Caldifarciminota bacterium | reverse complement strand
ATTTTGATGAAAGACGTAGCAAAAATTAAGAAGCCGAAAGTGTGGTCGGTCTGGCTATAAATTATTGTTTATATCTGGTATATTGACATCGGAGGAAATTTGAATATAATTGGTTCAGATATTAATTTAAGGAGATATAAATGTACGGAATAATCTTTGCTTTACATGTGCTGATTTGCGTTCTATTGATTATTGTAGTCCTGCTCCAGCAGACCAGAGGTGCGGGTATGTCCAGTGTCTTTGGTGGCGGTGGAGGTAGTGATTCATTATTTGGTGGTAAGGGCGCTACGCCTTTCTTTATAAAGCTCACTTCAGGACTGGCAATCGGTTTTTTCCTTACCTCTTTGTTTCTGGTCCTCCTATCCCGAAGACCAATGCCAAAGAGCGCTGTGGAAAGAGGCCTTGAAACAGAAGTGCCTGCACCGATTAGCCCTGTGCCTGAAGGGCAGGCGCCAGTAATTCCTGAAGAACCAGGGAGTAAATAATGTTTGCGGTAATTAGAACCAATAATCACCAATATGTAGTATCAAAGGGTGAAAAGATAATTGTTCCAGCAATTCTCGGCGAATCAGGAAAGGAAATTGAATTTAACAAGGTTTTGATGATAAAGGATGAAAATAATGTGCTGGTGGGAAAACCTTTTATTGAAGGTGCTTCAGTTAAAGGTGTGATAAAAAAGACTGGTAAGATGCCCAAGGTGATCGTCTTTAAATTTATTCGGCGTGAGAATTATCGTCGTAAAAAAGGGCATCGCCAGTCATTTACAGAAGTAGAAATCACTGAAATTACCAAAAAATGAGATATAAAAACAGGAGGTAGCATGGCACACAAAAAAGGAACAGGTTCAGCAAAGAACGGACGGGATTCAGAAGGTAAAAGGCTCGGTGTAAAAAGGTTTGATGGACAGGTTGTCAATACAGGTACAATAATTATCAGACAGCGCGGCACCCAGATCCATCCGGGTATGAATACTGGTATGGGTAAGGATTATACAATTTATGCCCTTGCCCGTGGTCAGGTAAAATTTGGCTGGACAAAAGGTGGTAAAAGGACTGTTTCTGTAATCCCTTTAAATAATTGAGGTTATTTACTCCATCTTTTTTCCATATTTATATCCTTCTCCCCTATCCCTTATATTGACTTTTTCTAAACTTTATTTATAATTGTTTATGAAGATACTTGTAACGAGTGCATTGCCTTATGCCAATGGCGATATTCACTTAGGCCATCTTGCTGGTGCATATCTGCCGGCAGATATCTATGTGCGTTATCAGAGGCTCAAAGGCAGGGATGTGATACATATCTGTGGCACAGATGAACATGGTGTGCCCATAACTGTTCTTGCTGACCAGCAGAAAAAGACAGCGCAGGAAATTGTAGATTATTATTACGAATCTATAAAAAAATCATTTATTGATTTTGGTATAAGCTTTGATAATTTTTCCCGCACAACAAAACCATTGCATTATCGTCTTGCCCAGGATTTTTTTCTGCAAATATATAACAAGGGTTTTATTTATGTAAAAGAGACCGAACAATTTTATTGTCCCAAATGTGCAAGGTTTTTACCTGACCGTTATGTGGTTGGTAAATGTCCGCGCTGTGGTATTGATGGTGCAAAAGGTGACCAGTGTGAATCCTGTGGTAGATGGCTTGAACCGTTCCAGTTGATTGAACCAAGATGTTTGGTCTGTGGTGAAAAACCTGTAAGGCAGAAGACCAAACACTGGTATTTTAAACTTTCCCAGTTTCAAAACCAACTCAGGGAGTCCAACTCAGGGAGTGGATTGAGACAAAGAAAAACTGGCGCGAGACAGTCCTCACCTTTGTGAAAGGATGGCTTAAAGAAGGGCTTGAAGACCGCCCCATAACCAGGGATATGGCATGGGGTGTGCCAGTGCCCCTTGATGAAGCAAAGGGAAAGGTATTGTATGTATGGTTTGATGCACCGATCGGCTATATCTCATCAACTATGGAATGGGCAATAAATAAAGGTGAACCAGATTTATGGAAGGAATACTGGCTAAATCCAGACACAAAACTGGTCCATTTTATTGGCAAAGACAATATTGTATTCCACGCCCTTATCTGGCCAGCAATGCTGATGGCTTATGGTAATTATATCCTGCCCGCTGAGATTCCCGCAAATCAGTTCTTAAATTTAGAAGGTGAAAAACTTTCTACTTCCCGTGGCTATGCGATATGGCTTCCTGAATATCTCAAAGAATTTCCTGCTGATTCTTTGAGGTATGCCCTTACGCGCAATCTTCCGGAGACAAGAGATTCAGATTTTACCTGGCGTGATTTTCAGTCCTGGCATAATAATGAACTGGCAGATATCCTTGGCAATTATATCAATCGCACATTAACCTTTATTGAAAAATATTATAATTCAAATGTTCCATCTGCCTCTGCATTTACGGAAAATGAAAATAGAATTCTTGATATACTACACAATGCGCCTAAGATAATCGGTGAAAAGATTGAAAATTTTGAATTTAAAAGCGCCCTCCAGGAAGTGATGAAAATTGCCCAGGAAGGAAATAAATATTTTGATAAAGAAGCACCCTGGATTGCAAGAAAGACCAGCCCTTTGATCTGCGAACGGACAATGTATATCTGTATGAAGATGGTGACTGCACTGGCAGTATTAATGGAACCATTTTTACCTTTTACTGCCCAGAAATTGAAAAAGATGATAAATTTTCAGGAACAGAACTGGGACAATATTGGCACGCCCATTGTTCCGCAAACCATAAATAAGATTGAAATTCTTTTCAAAAAATTTGAGGATGAGATTATTGAAGTCCAGATTGCAAAGTTAAAACAGAAAGAGATAACCATTGAAGATTTCAATAAAATAGAATTACGCACGGCAAAGATTCTTTCCGCGCGGATGGTTCAAGGAAGCAATCATCTTGTAGTCTGTGAGATTGAAGTAGGCGAGATAAAGAAACAGATTGTGGCAGGTATTGGTAAACAATACAAACCAGAAGAACTTGTAGGAAAGACAATCATTATTGTAAATAATTTAAAACCCGTTTCATTTAAGGGTGTATTGTCCCAGGGAATGCTTTTGGCAGCACAGGATAAGAATGGGCTCGTGCTTTTAACCACTGACAAACCCATCTCATCAGGTGCAGTTGTGAAGTGATTGATACCCATTGCCATTTAATTGATCCCCAGTTTAATAAGGATTTAGAAGAAGTAATCAAGCGTGCCTGGTCTGCAGGAATAAAAAATATTATCAATGTTGGTTATGACAGAGAGACCAGCATCCGTGCACTGAAGATGAATGAAAAATATGACTGGATTCTACCCGCAGTTGGAATCCATCCTAATGAGAGTGCAGATGAGTCAGTTGCACAGATGGCAGAGATTGAGGACCTATGCAGTAATAAAAAAGTCGTTGCGATTGGTGAAACCGGCTTGGATTTTTATCGGCATTATTACCCTAAAGAAGCACAGCAAGCACTCTTTGAAAAACATATTAATATTGCCCGTAAATACAATCTACCATTAATTATCCATACAAGGATGTCCATTGATGAGGCAATAAAAATTTTAACCAGAGAAGATTATCATAAGGGACTATTCCACTGCTTTAGTGGAACCATTGAACAGGCAAAAAAGGTTATGGATCTTGGATACTATTTGGGATTCGGTGGAGTCTTAACATTTTCCAAGAATATGCGTGAGATCTTTCAATATGTACCTCTTGATTTTGTAATGTTTGAAACAGATGCTCCATTCCTTGCACCAGTCAACCACAGGGGACAGAGAAATGAACCCGGTTATATTTTTGAAACCTTGAATGTAGCAGCATCAATAAAAGGCTTGAGTGCGGATGAGGTTGAAACAATTACAGATAAGAATGCCCGTAAACTTTTTAGTTTGAAAGAATAAATATTTAACACGAGAATGCCCGGAAAAAAGTTAGGACAGCATTTTTTGAACAATATCTCTATAGTAAAAAAAATCATTAAATTTGCCCGCATAGAAAATGAACCGGTCCTTGAGATTGGTGCAGGAAAAGGAATATTGACACGGGAGATCGCAAAAAAAGCAAAGATTGTCTATGCCATAGAGATTGACCCTCAATATGCAGATATACTTGCAAAAAAGAATATTCCTAATACTGTAGTAATAAATACAGATTTTCTATCACTTGATTTGAATGATTATAAAGATTGTATTATTGTGGGCAATATTCCGTATTATATAACGACCAAAATTATTGAAAAATTGGTCCAGGAACGGAATAAATTCTTACATGCAGTTCTGACAGTCCAGAAAGAATATGGAGAGCGGCTTCTAACAAAGCCCGGCACTACAAAATACAGTTCAATTACCTGCTATGTTAACTATTATTTCAATGTCGCAAAAGGTTTTAATATTTCACCAGGATATTTTACACCACCACCAAAGGTGAGTTCAATGGTAATTGGATTATACCACAGAGAACCACTGTTTCTGTTAAAGAATGAAGAGAACTTTTTTGAATTTATTAACGGCATATTTCGCTACCGTCGTAAAACATTGAAGAATGCCTTGATTAATTATCTTGGTTCTCTACCCGACCTTACAGATAGAGACATTATAACAAAAAGACCCGAGCAATTAGGATTAAACGAATTCTTCCAATTATATGAAAATATAAAAGAGGATATCCTGCTGAATAAACAAGAATGAAGACAAAGGTTTATATAAAAGAAGGCACAAATCTGAAAGATTTAATCAGTGAACTATTTGAAGCATTTGGATTAAATGATTTAAAAGATAAACGGGTATTTGTGAAGCCGAATATGTTGCGCATTGCCCAGCCTGAAGAGTGTATCATTACTGACCCGCAATTGATTGAGTGGACAGTGGACTATCTGTTAAAAAATTCAGCCAATGTAATAGTCGGTGACAATCCTATTCCGCAACCACTAAATGAGACTGAAGTTGCCCGTCAATGCGGATTTTTTCAGGCGAGTCAGGGATGTTTTAAAAATATTGGCCGCTATGTGCAGAAAATAAGATTAAAACATAAGAGCGTAAAAGAGGTCTATGTTTCAAGGGATATACTGGACGCAGATATTGTGATATCCTTACCCAAATTCAAGACCCATGAATTGACCATACTGAGCATTGCAATAAAGAATCACTTTGGTCTTATCCCCGGCGGGATGAAACCCCATTTACATGCGCAATGTGCTTCACTTGATGATTTTTGCAAATTATTATTAGAACTGTATAATCTAAAAAGGCCCGAGCTGATTATTGTTGATGCCCTGAATATCCGTGATGCACATCATCGGCTGTTCAAAATGAACAAGGTCATCACCAGTAATGACCCCTGGGCAGTGGAATATATCTGTGCGCTTATGGTAAATTTAAATCCCGAACACCATCCTTTATTGAAGATAGGCTTGAGACAGGGGTTATTTGACCCGAATAATATTGAAATCATCGGCACATTAGAGCCGCTCAAAGATTTTTCCCTGCCACCTGGATTGTTTTTGAGAAATATATTCTCGGGTATTGGTAGTCGCCTATTTGCAAAAATTCAGGACCTCAGGGTAACATATATTGACCATCTGCTCTGTAATAGATGCCGTGCCTGTGAGAATGTATGCCCGACCAGGGCAATCAGTAATTTTAATATTAATACCAGAAAATGTATAAAATGCTATTGTTGTTTTGAAGTCTGCCCTGCTGGTGCAATAAAGAAAAGGCTGAAGGTTATATAATAATTCAATATTGGAACACTTTCATCTCATTGTCTTTAATATAACACCAGGACATTGCCTGGGTATTATTAACACAGATGATTCTCCCTTTTCTGTCTATACCAATTATGCCGGCACGACATTTATTCCGGGTCGCATAATCAATCGCCAGTTTACCTGCTACTGATGCAGAATACTTTGTTAGAAGGGAAACAGTATGATAGGCAAGGAATGTTTTCATAATCATTTCACCATGCCCCGTAGTAGATACGCCGCCATAACGATTTGCATAGGTCCCGGCACCGATGATTGGTGTATCACCCACCCTGCCTGGCAGGTGTAATGAAATTCCACCGGTTGAGGTGCCCACAGTTATCTTGCCATCTTTATCCATCGCCACAACCCCAACTGTTTCATACAATTCTTTTAATTTTTGCAATTTAGGGAAATAATCTCCATTCAATTTCCTTTTTGCAATGAGCCACATCCTCTCCTTCTCTTTTGTTTTGGGATTATGGTATTTTATGCCATTAAGACGGGCAAAACGGAGTGCACCTTCTCCGCATAATAATAGATGGTCGGTCTTTTCCATTACCAGACGCGCAATCTGAATTGGATAACGCACATTTTTGATTGCCGCCACTGCTCCGAACCTGCCATCAGCAGTCATTATTGATGCATCCATTTCAACTTCTCCAGTTAGACTCAATGTTGAACCGGTTCCGGCATTGAAAATTGTCGTATCCTCTAAGACCATTATCGCCCTTTCCACAGCATCAAGGCTTGAACCACCCTGTTTTAAAATTTCATAGCCCGTATTTACTGCCTCTTTTAAACCCTGGGCACGACGGTATGGAAAGTTAATGCCGCCTGCCCCACCATTGGCAATGATAACAAGATTTTTCATTTCTGCCTCGCTATCTTTCCCATCACGCTAAATCTTTTATCTTTTACAAGAATAAAATATATTCCTGCACCCACATCTTTGTGATTATTGTCTTTCCCATCCCAGAATATTCTTTTATTAACAATTGAAGAGGGTTCAAATTTTCTGATGAGCCGACCCGCAATGGAATAGATATAGACGGTCGGCATCACATTATCAGGAAGGTCAAGAACAATCTCACAATCTTTTTGGAATGGATTCGGTATTGAATAGGGAATAGCAAAATTTGTTACATTGACCTTTACCAATTCTGATAGGTCACTCTGATTCCCATAAAAATCCTCGGCATAGACTCCGTAGTAATATTCACCCTTTAATTTATTGAATATATATAGCGTAGTATCAGAATAACTATTACGAATATTTCTACCGGAAACGAGTCCATATAATTTTATATCATCAATATAAACACCGCCATTATTAATACTTCCATTAGAATGGTAATAAATTTTTAATGGCTCATTTCCTTCAGGCAGAACAAGACGGCAATGCTGCCATGTTCCAGACCTGCCATAATATACATATTTTTTTGCACCATATTCAATAATCAGGGAATCAGCCATTTCTTCGGTATTATAAAACAGATACAAATCAAGCAGGGCTAAATTGTCTATCTTCAAATTCGTTCTCGTGATCAATGAATTATTGAGATTACTACTATTCCCTGAGAAGAAAGAGCCTGTACCACTATGGCTGATATTTTTAACCAGCGAAAATCCATTGAAGAGCCATAAACTTGAATCCTCACACGGGTCATCAAATAGTAATAGAGTATCGGTCAATTCAATCACATTATAGAAAACCGAGGCAAGGTCAAATGAGCGGTTCCAGCATAGCGTGAAGTCATTATCTTTTCCCATACCACTCACTGAAACTATGGGACAGGTGGGTCTTATATCATCCTGTCCATAGAACCAGTTAAGAAAATTTGCCCAACCCGATTCATTGTAGTCTAATAACAGATAAATGTTTATTAAATTTTTAAATTCAATATAACGGTCAGGAAAAAATGTCGTTATTCCGGTGAGCCGTGAAAGTTGAGCACCCCATGATGCAGTGGCAATGATGGTCTGGTTGTAAATATTATACAGATCCTGATACTCTTTTTTTGTATTATAATCCTTTAGCAAACGCAGAAAATCACCAAGGTCAATGTAATCATCCTCAGTTTCTGGATTCGGGTCAGTAAGGGATATGGTCTGGACCTGAGCCCTTAAATTCTTCATTCCTGAATCAGGAGGATTCTGCATAATCTTTTCAAGATTCTTCAGTGCATTTTTCAAATCAATTAGATTCTCAAGGTCTATTGCCGAGATTGCTGAAGCAATAGTTGTAGTATAATATTCTCTACATCTATTAACAATTTCTTTTACCAGTTCATTCTCATTTATATCAGGGTTTTGTTTGAAGATATAAAAAATGGATTCATAGGGAAACCCACTTAAGGGCCAGACAGTCTGTGGTGCAAGGCAGACCTTTGCATAGTCTTTTATCTCATAGGCAATCTCAATCTGTTGCATATTGCAGGCATCAAAGCCTATGATGTTTAGATGCTTTTTTGTAGCATCATAAAAACCTTTTAATGCCCGATTCAAGTCTCCATTGGCAATACTCATCTCTGTACCGGCAGACCAATCACTACCAAAAGTGCGATGGGGTCCTAATGTCCAGCCTGTGCCATGGTCCCAGAGAATAAGTAGATATTTTTTGGCAGGAAAATACATTACACTCCACTGGAGAAAATCACTGAGTGTTTGCCAGTCACACATATCAATGGTGCCTAAATTGGCTAAATTATAAAGTGTATCCTTTGCTACATAATAGCGATTTGCTCCAATATAAGGTTTATCAACCTGAGCAATGATGGCAAGTTCATCATTTGAGCCTATGGCTTTCATTTCAATGAGGTCTGAGTCAGCCAGTGCACTGAGAGAGTTGTCTGCTGCCATATATACCATCACGGTCCATTCACGGCAGAAAAGGGTGAAAGGGATGCACAGGAGAATAAGAAAACGCACAGCAAATTGTATTGAAATTTTAGACCATGTCAATATAACCATACCAGCAGCATCTGCCCTATAAAATTAAAATACCTAAAAGTCCAAAACTTGTCCTGATGGATATCTGGATACCAAATTACCTGAATGAGAAAAGGAATAAAAAGGCTAAAGAACCTGGCGAAAATATTGCTTGACTTTTTTTGAAAAATATATATAATGAGCACATGCTAAAATATTTTAAGAGATATTGGATGAAGAAGCATGTTCTAAGGATGGGCTTTTCGTTCCCATGATAAACAGTTTTATGGACGATAAGCCCACCAGCAGGTGGGCTTTTTTATTGCCATTTTTTTGATAGATGAGAGGAGGTATTATGCAGGATTGCCTAAAAACATTGCGCAGGTATCTTAAAAAAGAAACGGTTGAAACACCTTGCTATGTGTATGACCGAATAAGGATAATAAAAAATATTGAGATATTGAAGCAGCATTTTTTGAAAATTGCCAAACTCTTTTTTGCCGTAAAGGCGAACACCAATATCGCTATATTAAAATTGATAAAAAGCCAGGGTATTGGTGCTGAGGTAGTCTCACCCGGTGAAATTTTTGTCTGCCTTAAAGCGGGTTTCAATCCAGATAAAATTCTTTATAATAATGTCGCACGCAAGATAGAAGAAATTCTATATGCACTTGATAATGGTGTAATTTATTTTAATTTTGAAAGCATTGACCAGGCAATCCTCCTGGAAAAAGCAGCAAAGATGCGCGCCAGAAAAATAAATGTCTTTGCCCGCATAAACCCTGGCATCTTTTCCAAAACCCATCCGCATCTTTCTACTGGCTCTAAATTCAGCAAATTCGGGATGACAATACAAGAGATAAAACAAAGTCTTTCATTAATAAAAAGATTCAGATATGCGAAATTGGTCGGTATCCACTGCCATATTGGTTCTCAAATACTATCTCCAGAACCATTTATCAAGGCGAGCAAAAAGGTTGGGCAGACAATAAATTTACTAAGAAGAAATGGCTTTGATTGTAACTATGTAAATCTCGGTGGTGGGTTTGGTGTTCCTTATCTGCCCCAGGAAAAACGTCTTGATTTTAAACCCATTATTGACTGTTATGGCTCAATAAAGGATAAGTATGAGGTAGAAATAATGCTGGAGCCAGGAAGATTTTTTGTTGCAAATGCCGGCTATATTCTTAGCCGTTTGATTGATAAAAAAATAAGGAATCATATACCAGTATATATGATTGATGCGGGTATGACCGAGAATCCCAGGCCTGCGCTCTATGATGCGTATCACCATATTGAGCCATTGTGTATTAACTCAAACAGGAGAAAAAAAGTGCGCGTTACAGGTCCGCTCTGCGAAAATGCAGATGAGTTTGGATACTATTCTCTGCCCAATCTGAAACTTGGCGAGTATGTTCTAATTCATAATTCTGGCGCCTATACAAGAACTATGGCATCAACCTATAATGGAAGACCTTTGCCCGCAGAATATCTGATTGATAATGGTATAAAATTAATAAAAAGAAAACAACCTTTAAAAGGATTGATTGAATATGAACAATATTAAGGTTTTTAAAGTTGGTGGTTCAGTCCTTTCTGAACCAGAAGATTTTTTAAAGATTGCCCGATGTATCTTACAATTTCAGGATTCAAAAATCTGTTTGGTTACTTCAGCAATAAAAGGGCAGACCGACGAATTAATTAAGACCTATATAACTGCAATCCCTTATCCTGATTTTTACAATTTTGAAAAATTTGTGGGTATGGGTGAGGTTCAATCTGCTTTAATTTTTGAATCTGCATTCAAATATTTAGGAAAGGATGCAAAGACAATATTACCGGATGCACCCGAATGGCCCATCCACATTTCATTGAAATCAAAAGTCCGTCTTAGTCCGTATAAAATAAATGAAAAAAGGGATTTCTCAGTTCTTTCAAAATCAAAGATGATTACACAAAAATTTATTCTTCCTTTGCTCAGGAAAAATAGAATTCTCATTATACCCGGATTTATTGCCCGTGATGAAAAAGGTAATACATTAACCCTGGGCAGGGGCGGAAGCGATATTTCTGCGCTATTAATGGCAGAATTGTTGCATTCATCCGAATTAATTTTGATAAAGGATGTAGGAGGTATCCTGAGTATGGACCCAAAGATTGTATCAGATACGAAAATGATAAAGAGACTCTCCTGGGCAGAACTCGGAGCACTTGCTGCGTCTGGTGCCCAGGTATTGAACCCAATATCATTAAAACATCGAAAAAATTTACCAAAACTGCGGGTGATCTCTAATAATGGAAAGACTAAAAAAAGGGATGGAACTGAAATCTTGTTTGATAAAACAATTTCAATCACTACCTCTAATAAAAATTATGGTGTGCTCACTTTTATTGGTGAAAGGATTCCAGAGACACCAGGAATTCTGAATCAGATTGCCTCAATACTTGCCCATAAAAAGATTGCGATAAATTCTATCACGATTTCGGATAATCTTCTCGCAATATATGTTTTACAAAAGAAGGCTGAAATAGCATATAAATTATTGGCACCATTAATTTCTAAATCCAAGAGCCTGAAGGCATTAAATTTGAAAAAAGATATTGCGAAGATTGTTATCCGCAGTTTACATTTTATCAATGAACCAGGTGCAATAAAAAATATTGTTGTATTGCGAAGATTGTTATCCGCAGTTTACATTTTATCAATGAACCAGGTGCAATAAAAAATATTGTTGCACCTATTGCCCGTGAAAAAATAAATATCTGGGAAGTTCTGACCGTGCATACTGATATTATGGTCTTTGTTGAATCTCAGGATTGTGCGCGGGCATATAAGATAATCAATGATTTATTCAAAAAGGAGAAGAATGGAAAACAGTAAAATAAAAGTTGCAATTGTTGGTTATGGAAATCTTGCTCGGGGCGTAAAAGAAGCAATCAATAAAAATAGTGATATGGAACTTACAGAGATTATAACGCGCAGACCCGATTCAATAAAAAAATCAGTTAAAAATATTCCTGTTTTTGGTATGGATAAATTTGAAGTCCTTGCTGATGTAGCAATTCTCTGCGGTGGTTCAAAAGAGGATATTTTCGGAACCGAGAATAATACACTTGAAAAGATTAGAATAAATAATCCATATACACATGGTCAGGGACTCTATTTTGCCCAATTTTTTAACACGGTGGATAGTTTTGATACACACAAAAGGATTCCTGATTATTATCATCAGATAGGTCGTATAGCGCAATTGAACCGGCACACATCAATCATCTCTGCAGGCTGGGACCCCGGTACTTTTTCTCTGGAAAGGGTTATGGCTGATGCATTTATGCCTGAAGGCAGGAATTATACATTCTGGGGACCAGGAATAAGTCAGGGACATTCTGATGCAGTGCGACAGGTACCCGGAGTTCTGGATGCAAGGTCATACACTATACCAATAAAGAGTGCCTTAAAAAAGGTCAGGCAGGGCAAGAATCCCGTATTAAGACCAGGGCAGATGCACAAGCGGGTCGTCTATGTGGTTGCCCACGACGATGCAGACAAAAATGAGATTGCGGATAAAATAAAAAAGATGCCCAACTATTTTGCTGACTATGATACAAAAATAATCTTTGTTTCTCAGGATAATTTGAACAAACAGCATAAAGGCTTTCCCCATTGTGGTTCAGTAATATTCTCTGGGAACACAGGAAATCATAATAAGGCATTCATTGAATACAATTGTTTATGGGATAGCAACCCTGAAGCAACGGCGAACATCCTTGTTGCCTGTGCCCGTGCCTGCTACCGATTAAATAAGGAAAAGAAATATGGCGCCCTAACAATGCTGGAGATACCAGCGTTCTACTATTCAATCCACAACAAAGAAGAACTGCTTGAGAACTATATGTAGTAGGCAGTAGTTAGTAAGTAGGGGATAATGAAACCAAACAGATGCAGTATCGCTTCGCTCGCAGTATCATCTATGATTGGAAGGGTAATAAGGGGTTATCAAGGGGAATAAGGGGGTATAAAGGGAATAGAAAATAATGAAGTCAGAAAGACTAAAGAAACCAGACAGACGAGAAAGACTAAACAGACCAAAAAGACTAAATAGACCAGCCGAAGGTCCCGAGCAAATGCGAGGGAAAAAACCAGAAAAATCCAGTATCAAGTATGCAGCATCCAGTTGAAAATGGTCTGTTTTTTTAATATATTGACAAACAGGTGATTATAAATATAATTTACTATGGACCAGGTGATGGCAAAAATCTATAATGAAGCACTGCAAGCCTATGAAAAAGGAAATGTAAGGGAAGCAGTTGAAGGGTTAAAAAAGGTTATTGCCGCCTATCCAGATTATCCTGATGTCCATAATGCCCTGGGCCTTGCCTATTCACTTGCGGGAAATTATAAGTCTGCAATTGAAAGTTTTAAAAAAGCAATAGAACTCAATCCCAATTACATTGAGGCATATGTAAATATTGCAATCATCTATAATGAACAGTGTCAATTTGATGAAGCCATAAAATCTTTTGAAAAAGCAGCCGCCCTTGAGACCAAAGAAAAAGGATTTTCGCCTCAGTTAAAGACAAAACTTGCCAATACCTATATGCAACTCGGTGATACTTACTATGAATTGCAGGAGTATAAAAAGGCACGGGATGAGTATCAACGGGCAATGGAAGTGAGCCCAACATTCCTTGATATAAAATTGAAACTGGCAAAAACCTATACCCAGTTGAATGATTATAAATCTGCAGAAAAATTGCTCAATGATATATTGGCTCGTAATAAAAAATATCTTGAGGCAAAAGTTCTTCTTGGTCTATGTTATTACCAGGAGCGCAAGCACGATAATGCAAGGAAAGAATGGGAAGAGGTTTTAAAAATTGACCCTACAAACATAAAGGCAAAGGCATATTTGAATATGCTGAAGGAGAAGAAATAATGATTAAAAAGCTAAAAAAGGCAGAATTAAAAGAGTTTGAAAAGAGATTACTACAGGAACGGGAAAAAATCATTAAGGGGATCAATTATGACAGTGGCCAGATCTCTACAACCCAGACCGAAGCCTCAGGTGACCTCTCGGCTTATTCCAACCATATGGCAGACCAGGGCACTGAAACTGAAAAAAGAGAATTATCATCAATGAATCTATCCCGCCAAAAAGAGCTCCTGTTCAGTATTGACCATGCATTGAGAAAGATCCATCAGGGTCGTTATGGAATCTGTGAGAAGTGTGGAAAATTAATTGAGAAAAAACGTTTGAAGATTTTACCTTATGCCAGATTCTGCATTAAATGCACCGGCAAATAAAAATATCAAGGTTTTTTTAATACCTGTCTTTATTGCATTTTTATTAGACCAGATAACTAAATTATTAATCGTCCATTTCTTAAGCCCATTTGACCCTCCCTATGAATTTATCGGTTCAATTCTCAGATTCAGGGTTGCATATAATCCATACGGCGTTTTCAGCATTTCATTCGGTCCTTCTTATTTATACTATATACTCCACTTTGTTGGTATTATTTTGTTTACTTTTATTGGTCTTTCACAAAAAACAAAATTGAGAGTGGTTCTTTTTGGCTTAATTGTAGGTGGTGCTTTGGGTAATGTTTTTGACCGTATAAGATTAAAATATGTAATTGACTTTATTGATATGGGCATTGGTAATTTTAGATGGTTTACCTATAATCTGGCTGATGCGTTTGTTACGGTCAGCGCAGTTATTTTAATTATTAATGAACTTTTTAAAAAACCAGAGAAAAATCTATAATATTGACCGATAACGGTCCTTTAATTCTGCCTTTTTACCTTTGTTCCAGCCCGAGACCTTGCTAAAATAACCGGTTACCCTGGTAATATGGTCAATCTTTGTGCTTTTGCAGTATGGACAGGTATTTGATAGACCGCGCGAAGTGCGGAAACAGGAATTACAAGTGGTGAATTCAGGTGAGAAGGCAATCTGGGCATTCCGTGAATGGCTGAATGTCTTGACCACAAAGTTTGCAATGCTCTCTTTTGGAGGTTGAGATTCGCCCAGCCAGACATGGGTCAGGGCACCTGCCTCAATCATATCATGGAACTTTCCTTCAACCCTTACTCTATCAATCGGGTCAATAGGAATACCCACATTCAAATAAGTAGAATTTGTATAATAAACTGAATTGGTTTTTACATCACCCTTTACTACAGAGATTGCCTCGCCCGGATAATGCTCAAGGTCAAGTCGTGCCATACGATGTGCGGCAGATTCTGCCGGAGTCTGTTCCATCACAAACCGCATATTATATTGTTTTGATAGTTCTTTTACTTTCAAATACATATAAGATAAGACTTTTAACCCAAATTTTAAACTCATCTCATCTTCATGCATCTGTTTTCCAGTATGGAACTGAACAAGCTCATTGAGTCCTAATAATCCAATAAGATAGGTTGCCCGATGTAATCTGAGATACGGCTCTCCATCCTGTTCCATTGTTAAAAGGGCGAGCGGACCTTCATCCTTCAGATCAATCAGTTTTTCAATAAACTTCTTTTTGTGAAGATGTGCCTGCACTGCATAATTTAGTACCTGGTCAATCTTTTTAAATAATAATTCATCATTCCCTTTGGCAAAATATGCCGCGCGCGGTAGATTGAGCGTAACATTTTGTAGTGCAGTATAACGCATTTTCCAGGGTGTGCGGGCATCATCAATATCACTCTGTTCAAGTTTAAATGATAATCTACAACATTCTGAAATCTTTGCCGTTTCACCGCGGTCAAAAACATAATAGGTATTCCCTCTTTTTGAAGAAACTTCGGCAATATGATTAAGAAAGTCCTGCCAGCCTTCTGTTCTGTAGAGCTCCTCAGTGATATGAACTAAAGGCTTTGGGAAAAAGAATGGACGGCCGGTTCCATCACCATCAAGATAGATATCAAATAATGCCCAGGCAAATTTCTGGGCTTCATTAAGATAATCAATATATTTCTTACCCGTATAATTTCCACCGGGTCCAATCGCATCAACATCCCTGAAGTGTTTGGGAATTTCCCAGTATAGATTCAAATCTGAAAATATCGCCTGACCACCCCGTGCTACTGATTGCTGGGAATATTCAAATACCATCATCTGGGCAACCTGGTGGATCTCTTTATCCGACATCCCGGTTAAAAAAGGAGCGAAGAAAATATTTACTGCATCCCAGCCGATTGCACCAGCAAAATGTCCCTGCAGTGCAGCAGAAAATTTCACCATATGGGCAAGCAATGTATCAGGATGCTTTGCTGGTCTGGCAATGGACAATGCATTGGGTAGATTCAATCCGAATTTCTTTACATATTCAAGTGATTGCCCTGAACAATATGGACGGTCACCAAATCCTAAATCGTGTAAATGAATGTCACCGCGGATATGGGCATCTGCTACCTCCCGACTGAATACTTCTGAAAGCATATACTGTTTTTTTATGGTCTCAGCAAGGGTCATATTTGTTGCCTCAGGATTATGGGGAATATTGGCATTCTCGCGATTGGCATAGAGTATGATCTTTTCCGCATCATAAAGAGGCACACCAAGTCGCATATGGCGCAAACGTGCATTTTCCAGTCCGTGTTCAATCAATTTCATATTCACAATTTCACGAATGAGCGCAGATGATAATAATTCAACATTTGAATTAAGGATTGTCTCTTCTGTTTCCCGGGCAATTTTTTCTGCCGTCTCTTTATCCATATTTGTTTCGTTTAACAAGGCATCAACAATTTTTGAACGGTCCCAGGAGACAAAATCATCATCCGAGGTTCTAACAAATAAGGCATAATCTGTTGTCTCTCTTTCTTCGGGTCTTTTTTCAAGCATCCTCTTCTTTCTCAATATCTCACGCTGTTTACGATAAAGAATAAATGCCTTGGCAGTGCGGGCATTACCATTTTCAATGAGGACTTTTTCTACTGCATCCTGGATCTCTTCAACGGTTGGTGGTTTATCACCTTTTAGTGTATAAAGGAATAGCACGACTTCATCAGCCAGTGCTTCAGCAATCTTTTTATTTTCCCCACCTACGGCTCGTGCTGCCTTGAATATTGCATTGGCAATCTTTGATTTATCAAAAGCGACTGTTTTGCCATTTCTTTTTATAACAAATTGAAATGTTTTTTCTTGAGGAACCTCATCCCCAATGCTGAGTCTTAATGTTTTCTCTTCCATCTTCGCTCCTTTTTTAATTTTTGCAACTCTTTTGCAAAATAATCTATACTTTTGAATTTACGATATACTGAGGCAAAACGCACATAACTTACCTCATCTATTTTCAGCAGACGGTCTAAAACCATTTGCCCAATTTCAGATGATTTTATTTCCATCTGATAATGGTCACTGATATGGTCTTCTATTTCATTAACAATAGATTCAATCTTCTGTGCTGAGATGGGTCTCTTTCTGCAGGCAAGGGCAATCCCACCTAAAAGTTTTGAACGGTCATAAGGTTCTCTTGTTCCATCCCGTTTTATCACCACGAGCGGCATTCTCTCCACTGTTTCATAAGTGGTAAAACGAAAATGGCACTTACGACACTCACGACGGCGTCGGGTCACTGAACCCGCCTGTGACGCCCTTGTCTCCAGCACCTTATCACGACTATGACCGCATCTCGGACACTTCATAATTGTTTAATTGATAGGGCATTATTGCCCGCAAAAACACTATATATAGAGCCACGCCCCCCATTATATCCATAATTTAAATTTTGTCAAGGGGTAAAATAACTTTGTAAATTATTTATTCATTTTTGTTTTTTTCAAAATCATTCCCTCATCAGTAATGATGGGCGATGTGTCAGGAAGGTCTTCAAGGCAGAGTTTTTTTATTAATTGTGCAGCACGATTCAATGAATCTAAAACCAAACCACTTTGGTAATCCTGAATTGCCGAAAAAATTTGACCTTGAATAAAGGTCCCGGTTGAATCAAGGGCAACCTTTATAATTGGTGCATAACCAAGTTCTCCAGTAATATTAAAACCATAGGTAAAGAAATTACCCGCACTATAAACAATTAAACGCTCTTTGTAAATCTCCATAGCCCTTGGCACATGTGGGCCATGTCCCCAGACAAGGTCTGCACCACTATCTATCACTGCATGACTGAATTTTACAACATTGCCCCTTGGTTGATCAAGAAAATACTCAAGTGTATCCGAGGTATGAAGAAATTTTAGACCTTCTCCACCGCCATGGAATGAAACAATAATGATATCATACTCTCGGGCTCTTTGTGCCACGATGTTCTGAGCACGAGGAATATCAAGAATTGAATTACCCCATTGGGCCTGGGAAAAAGAAATAACACAGATTTTTTTATCACGGATAACAAATTCTCCATCAATCTCATCATTGCCGTACTTTATACAAAATTTTTTAAGGGCATTGATTGTAGAGGACAATCCTTCATGTCCAAAATCATTGATATGATTATTTTTTAGGTTCATAAAATCAAATCCCGCATTAAAAAGGTATTCTGCATAATGGGGCGGTGTTCTGAATGCGTAAACCTTTCCTTTTTCAATCTTTTTTGTGCAATTCTTTGAGTCAGTAAGCGGTCCTTCAAGATTCCCCAGCGTTAAATCTACATTTTTTAAAATTTCTGATACATTAAAAAAGATATCCTTGCCATCTTCTAAAGGAAGTCTGATTTCGGGAAAGGTCGTGCCCATCATAATATCACCAACCATAATAATTGATAGGGTATCCGCACAAATAAAAGAAAATATTAAAATGGACAGGCAAATGACAAATTTCATATTGATGATTTTATATAAAATAAAAAATTAATCAAGTAAAAATTTATATTTGCTGAAGAGCTTAAACAGGGAAGAACACCAATTTCATAATTGACTTTTTCCAATTTTTGTGGATAATATAGAGAATATAAATTTTGTCTAAAGACTATAATTTATAAGAGGTTAGCCACTCTAAAAAATGGAATTAAATCAATGTAGTTGCCCAATTTCCCGAAGGGACTCTCGTCCCATCGGGACGGAGCAGTGGGCTCTTTTTGGTGCTTGATAAATCAAGCAACTACAATTTAAGTGGCTAAACTATTACTATAATTTTTTAATATGGTCACTGATGCATAAAACTTTGCTCATCAGATTATATGTTTAAGCCTTGAAATAATTGAATAAATAGAAAAAGGAGGTCAATAATGCCAAGAAAAGCCAAGGCAGAGATAAAGAAAACAGGCAAGGAAGCGGATCTGGCAGGTCCTGGTGTGAGCACATACGAAGAAGTTGAAAAGATTCTGCCCAATGATTATAAACCACTTCTGCCACCGCTTGAAAGGATGAAGGCACTCTTTGCCGTAAAAGAATATATTGAAAAGAATCTTTGCAAAGAATTGAACTTAACAATGGTCCAGGTTCCATTAATTGTTACCAAGGAGAGTGGCGTCAATGACTATCTTGACCGTGATGGTTCAAGAACGCCTATTGAATTTCTCTGTGGACTCGGTCTTAAAAAGCGTATTGAAGCCCAGGTGGTTCAGGCAGCCACAAAATGGAAAAGAATGGCACTTGCTCAATTTGGTTGTAAAGTAGGTGAAGGTATCTGCACAGATATGAGGGCAGTGCGCAAGGACTATTTTTTAGACCATGACCATTCGTCCTATGTGGACCAATGGGATTGGGAAAAGGTCATTACACCTGAGCAACGCAATTTAAATTTTCTAAAAGATACGGTGAGAAAGATCTG
Source organism: Caldifarciminota bacterium (assembly GCA_037444665.1). Lineage (GTDB taxonomy): Bacteria > Hydrothermota > Tepidihabitantia > SM23-42 > JAOAFX01 > JAOAFX01. Next base: position 11,789 of record JBBILZ010000030.1, on the reverse strand, counting down.
GAAGGTTATCTATGGCGCGGCAAAATTTGCCCATGAAAATTGGCCTGAATTAAAGAACCCCAGATATCCGCCAATTCCTGAAGAATTAACATTTCTCCATGCTGAGGATATCCTCGATATGTATCCAGATTTACCAAGAAAACAGCGCGAGACCGCAATCTTGCAAAAATATCCTGCAGTCTTTATCATTGGCATCGGTTGGACACTCAAAGATGGTTATCCCCATGAAATGAGGGCAGCAGACTATGATGACTGGGTCACTGAGACCGTTTCTGAGGATGGCAGACCAATGCATGGACTCAATGGTGATATCCTTGTCTGGAATCCTGTCACAAAGAGACGCCATGAATTGACATCAATGGGCATTCGCGTAACAAAAGAGACACTGAAAAAGCAACTGGAAATCACAGGACAACTTGATTTCTTAAAACTGCCCTATCATCAAGCAATATTGAATGATAAGATTCCATTGAGTATTGGTGGTGGTATTGGTCAGTCAAGGACCTATATGTACATTTTAAGAACTGCGCATCTTGGTGAGGTTAGTGTTACGGTCTGGCCCAAGGAATTAAAAGAAATCTGTGCGAAGAAAAATATTTTTGTGCTGGAGTAATTGTATAAGATGATTATTGAAACGCCCTCTGAACTATATTCAGAGGGCGTTCTTATTTATAAAATCAATAAGGCAATTTGAGAATCGGTTTTTTACCAAAATTGGGAATATGCGGTTTGTTTTTTTTAATCAGTCTCAAACACTCTTTTATTGCAGTCAGCAATTGAGGGTCTTTACCGCGCAGATAGTCCTGTGGAGTAATCTCTACTTCAATATCCGGCTCTGTGCCGTAATTTTCTACACCCCAGCCCACATCCATAAACCAGAATGAATATTCAGGTTGTGTGGTCAAACCTCCATCAGAAAGTCGGTAATAAGGAGAGATACCGATCACTCCACCCCAGGTCCTCTTACCAATGAGCGGTCCAATCTTGTATAACTTAAATCCATGGCTAAAGATATCGCCGTCTGAACCTGCATATTCATTTGTAATGGCAACAATTGGACCAAGCACAGACTCAAAAGGATATGGTTCAGGTTGTCCCCATCGTGTAATATCATACCCAATCCTCTTTCGTGCAACTTTTTCAAGAAGTAATTGAGAGATGTGTCCACCACGATTGAACCGCACATCAAGGATCAATCCCGGATATTTGATTTCGCTGAGAAAATACCGGTGGAACTCTGCAAAACCCCAGGGTCCCATATCAGGAATATGCACATAACCAATTTTATTTTTAGATAATTGATGCACAAATTCTCGGTTTGTTTCAACCCATTCCCGATATCGGGCAGAAGACTCATCCACAAGGGTCTTTACTGTAAAGGTTCTTTTGTTTTTACCACCTGCATTTGCGACGGTAATGGAAACCTCGGTTTGTGCCCGATTTACAAGGAGTTCACCCGGTTGAATCTTGCTATTTACATTCACCCCATTTATCTGCAATATCAGGTCGCCTTCTTTAATATTTAAACCTGGTGTCAGTAAAGGTGAAGAGGCATTCTCTTCCCAGGTATCACCTTTGATAATCCGAACAATTTTATAGGCGTTGTGCTTTTTGTCATAGATAAAATCTGCACCAAGAAAACCCTGTGTATAGCGTGGCTCGCTGCGATAATCACCACCCCATTCATAGGCATGTGAAGTTCCCAATTCACCCTGCATCTCCCAGATCAGGTCTGAAAACTCAGAACGCGTTCCGATCCGCTCAAGTAGTGGTAGATATTTTTCATAGACCTTTTTCCAATCAATGCCCGACATATTTTTGTTCCAGAAATGGTCCCTTTGCAAACGCCAGGCATCACGGTACATCTGTTTCCATTCTACTTTTGGTTCAATAAGCACTCTTATCCGAGAAAGGTCAATCCATCCACTCTTTGGACCGGGCGCCTGTTTTTCTAATTTCTGTTCAACCTGCTCCACAGGTTTGATTATCCGCAATTGGTTCTTTGAACGATAGATAATTATTTCATTTTTTGTTGAAACCCTGAAGCTTCCAATCCCATTAACAATTATCCCTTGTTTCTGTGTTTTAAAATCAAAAAATTCAAGTGTGCCATCAGATGGAAACTCGTCAGAAAACCATTGTGCCTTGCCGCCTTTTATAGGAAATATGGTATAAAGTACCTTATCTTTTATACCCCAGATTTGAGTATAGTTGCCCGGAGCCAGAGGAAAAGCCAATACCCTATTATTAATTCCCTCAAGGTCAATCTTCATCTTCATTTCTTTTTTCTGAAGTTTTGTAATCTCCTTTGCCAGATCGGGCATACCCGTATCAAGTGCTGGTGGAACAGAACTCTTATATTTGAATGGTGTTTCTATGTCCTTTCTTAGAAGAATGAGATAGGGTTTTATGTTTGATGGAAAACTTAGTTCAAACTGGATAGTATCATAGACCGGGTCAAAATGTCGTGCAGAAAGAAAATAAAGGTAATTACCATCCGGGTCAAAACTTGGTGAAAAATCGTAGCGCACACTTTTTGTAGCAAAATAACTCTTTTTTTCCTTAACATTAGCAAGTTTTATACAGCTCGTTCTATCTGAGTCAAAAAAAGTATAGGCAAGCCAGTTGCCATCAGGCGACCAGGTAATACCTTCAATTCTACGGAATTTACTGCGGTCAAGGATTACTCGCTTTTTGGATTTTAGGTTTACAAGAATCAATTCATTCCGATGATTGGTTAACGCAATCAATGGCTCTTTAGGTGAAGGCTCAAGTTCAATTGGTCTTCCAATATCAATCAGAGGCAAATTAGTTATACCTCCACCTGAATGATATATTTGCAATCCATCTTCACCTTTTTCATCATTTACTACAACAATTCTTTTTCCATCAAAGAGCCACCTGCCCAAACGATACCGGGCATTATTTTTTAAACCATTTTGCATTACCGGCCCTTCCCAGTTTGGCATAGAGAAGACCCTGCCCCGACTTGTAATACAAACTTTTCCACCTTCCGGTGATATCGCATAGTCTTCAAGATATTTCTGTGCATCAACAAATTTACGCTGGGTCTGAACTCTGGGACTCCGAAAATCTATTTCTACCTTTTCTATTTTATTAGCATCAACAAAAAGGACATAAAGGTCACCGCCTGCATGATAGACAATATTCTTACCATCGGTCTGGGCATTTCGCACATAAAAATCCCTATGGTGGGTATGCCTTTTTAAATCTTTACCCGCAATTGTGCAGGAATAGATATTGCCGATACCTTCGTGGTCTGAAATAAAATAGATTCTATTCCCGACCCACATCGGGTCAGCAAGATTACCTTTGATATTTAACAATTTTCTAAATTGTCCATTTTCTTTCGGGTCAATCCAGATTTCACCAACCGTACCACCACGATACCGTTTCCATCGTGCCGGGTCTGCAGTATTTCTACCGATCACCACACCTTTTTTCGGTCCATAAGAGATTGTTCGGGCAGGCCCTACTGGCACCAATTTTGGAATATCTTTATTTTTATCAACTGTGTAAATAAACATAAAACCTGGGTACCACTGTCCTGCATCACTGGCAAAGATAATCCTCTCACCATCCCTTGTCCAGCCCCTTACCACTGTGTTTTTACCGAGAAATGTGAGTCTTCGGGCAATACCGCCCTTAATAGAAATACAATAGACTTCAAAGTGACCTTCTTCCCTTCCGGTAAATGATACATACTCACCATCAGGAGAGATGCTACAATTTGCAATTCTACCGAGGTTGGAAGTTAAACGTCGGGCAAGCGGGTTTTTCAAAGAGACGACCCATAAATCATCTTCACATAAAAACACGATTGTATCCTTATTTATACTGGGAAACCTATAATAACCTTTCATAATTACTCCTTTTATTCTACAATTATACTGATTAATGTATAAAAATCAAGAGAAAAGGGTATGATACTTATGAAATAAATTAAACTTTTCTTAAATGCTGGGATGGGATGTTTAGCATTTCCCGATATTTGGCAACAGTGCGACGGGAAATGATAATACCCATTCGTGCCAATTTTTTGGCAATCTGGTTATCAGACAGGGGTACGGATTTATCTTCATTAACAACTGCTTCTTTAATTTTTTCAAAGATAAATGTTTTGTCTGTCTTGCCCACTGGAGCAGTAAAGAAAGATTTCATTTTATGGATTCCACGCGGTGATTCAAGGTATTTATTGGCAATTGCACGAGAGACTGTAGAAGGATTCACACCTAATTGTTTTGCAAAATCCACCATTGTAATGGACTTTAGAAAATTATCCCCTTTTAAAAAATATTCTTTCTGATAGGCCAGTAGTGCCTTAATGATTCTGGTTAAGGTCTTTCGCCTTTTTTCAATGGCAAAGATAAGATTCTGGGCAGAGCGAAGTTTCTGCTTTACATATTCTGCCTCTTCATCATTTTGATTACATTTTTCAAGATAATCTCGCCTTATTCTAATTCTGCAGACATTTTCTTCATTAAGGCGTGCGTGCAGATTATTGTCCTGCCAGAAAACAATAAAATCAGGATACACATAAGGTGAATTTAGAGAACCATATTGTAACCCCGGTTTCGGGTCTAATTTCATTATTACCTGTTTTACCCGTGCAATACATCCTTCATCAATCTTTAATTTCTCCATAATTTCTTTGAAATTGCCATTCCGCAAATTTTTTAGATGGTCTCTTATTAACAAACATTCAATAGAATCAGATGCATAGCCGAGTTTTTGCAACTGCGCCAGTAGGGGTTCACGAACATCCCGCCATGCACAACCTACCGGGTCAAAGAATTGAATCTCTCTTTTTACTCGCTCAATGTCATTTATATTATACCCTTCATAAACTAATTCTTCTGGTGACACAGTGAGATATCCATCATCTTCAATGTTGGAGATAATCAATTCAGCGAGTTCTAAATCCTTACCTGTAAATTTACGCTCTGCCTGCCGCATCAAATGGTTATATAGTTTATCATTCTCTGCCGGTGCGTTTTCAAAAAGGTCCAGTTGTTCTTCCTCAGGTTCAGGAAGATTGGGAAGGTCATCGCGGGCATAGAAGTCAAGCAGGTCAAACTCCTCTTTTTTATTTTTATTGTCAGATTTTTCGTCTTCATTTACGATTAACCCCTCTTCAACTTCATCTTCCACTTCTTCAAGCAGCGGGTTGGTATCAAGTTCCTGTCTCACAAGTGTCTCAAGTTCAACATTAGGCATTTCCAGCAGTTTCAAATAATATACCAGGGATGGCAAAATATGTGTGCCAACATCCAGTTTTTGAGAAAGATGTGTTTCTTTATTGCTCATAAATCTCTACCTATATTATACTTTTAGAATCAAGAAAAGTCAAGGGTAAAAAAATATGGGCATTGCTTGACTTTTGCCTTAGATTTTATATAATTGTTCTGGGCGCCATCGTCTAATCTGGCTCAGGACATCGCCCTCTCAAGGCGAAGACTACGGGTTCGATTCCCGTTGGCGCCATTTCTATTTTTTTGCTGGTTCAATACTGATTATCTCGTAGAGCTTTCCTTCAATCTCAATCCTGTCACCTATTTTTTTATTAAGCAAAGAATCTTTTGCCAGGGGCGATTCATTAGAGATTATATTATTTTTCAGGTCTGATTCCCATCGTCCCAGGATTGTATAATCAATTGTATTATGGTCTTGAAGCCCTTTTAATGTTACTTTTGTTCCAACTGAAACCTTTGAAGTATCCAGATTGCTAAAATCAATAATCTTTACCTGCTGGAGTTCTGTTTCAATGGTTCTTACTTTCTGATATAATTGGTCCTGTTTCTCTTTTGCTGCCTTGTATTCAAAATTCTCGCTTAGATCACCATATTCCCTTGCCCGGCTGATTTCCTCTTTATTTTTGGGAATCTCTATTTTAAGCAATTGTTCTAATTCTTCTTTTTTCTTTACGAGTGCTTCATATGTAGCATAAATAAAATTGTTTTTGTCTTCCTGGAGTTCAGGAAAATGGAAATCAATGATTTTCAGATAGTTACTTTTTTCATAGGCATTCAGGGCAGAACACTTAATAAAGGCATCTCTTATCGTCAGCACTTCCTGGTTGCCTGCCTGTTGTATTAAATCGTCAAATCTTTCTAAGGTGATAGCCTTTAAAAAAGGTTGTTTTAATCCTCTGATCGTTCCAAGATTATTGACCAGCCTTGCAAGATATGCAGGTGTAATAAATTCTAATAATTTGCCCTGGCTCACTTTTTTCAGTAACCACTGAAATTGAGCTGGAAATTTTTGGGGCATCAAAAAAATTGTGTGATATATCTTTTTTATATCTGACTCTGAGTTTTGTAACTGCTCTTCTATTTTGTCCAGCAACCGAATATCATCAACCGCGAACATAATCTTTTCAAAAATTGTCTGCCAGTTCTGTGGTTCTCTTTGTTTAATTATCTCCAGTAATCTGATTTTGTGGTCAATGCTGATTAAATTTAATAATATGTTTTCATTAGAGTCATCTTGTAGAAGGTCATCCAGGGTATAAGAGAGCCCTTCTTTTTTATGGTCCTGGCAGAGAAAGTATATATCCAAAGCGCGGGCTGGATGGTCTTTATAAATTTCATTACCTGTTGCAACGAGTGCAGTTAGAATCGTATCTGCAATCTCGGGTAAATTTTTTACACATTGTTCAGTCAGGCTATATTTCGCATCAATATCAGCCTTTTGGAATTGCTTCAGATAGAATTCTTTTTTATCAATACCTTCAACATATTGATAAACCTTTTGCCCTTTTATGGTCTCAACCTTAACCTCTCTGTCCTTTTCCAACTGTTTTCTAATCCTTTCCCAGAATCTGTCCAGTTCATTCTCTTCAATAATCCCGCTGAGATGCATTTTTATCTCACTGGAGGATAAGGGCTTATTAAAACTTTTAAGGAGATATTTTATGAGTATTAATGGGCCTTCTTTTAAAATTTTTTTTAATTCTTCAATATTTCGGTATTTCTTATAAAGAAAATGCTCTTCTGAGAGTGGTGTTAAGAGTCCCTGGGCAACTTCAAATTTTACATAATAATCCTTCTGTTTTTCAAAATTGAGCACCAAATCTTTTTTGTCTGGATTCATTGCAATGACTTCACCAATACCATAACGGTCAAAATAGAACAACCTGCCAATATCAAATTTCAAGAATTCTTCAATACGTTCAACACTTTTAAAAAAGTGCTCACCCTTTTCCAACCCGGAAAGTTCAATAAATTTTTCAAGTCTTGGATTATCATTGTATCTTTTCTTGTATAAATTTACTATCGCCTTTCTGATTTGCCGGTCATTGTTGGTAAAGAAAACCATATGCTTATATACTTTAATTGCACTGTCAATCTTTCCCAGATTTTCAAGGTGGCTCGCAAGGATTTCAAGGAGTGTAAAGGCACGGGCAGACTCTTTAATTTCTTTCAGTTTATCTGCTGCTTGTAGATATTGTTCAATGGGCATCTTATCGTTTTCTAATAATTCAAACCAGAGGTCTTCTAATTCTGAAAACTTCTTTTCTTCAATGCACTTAATCAACTTCTCTATCATAAATTTATTATAACAAAAAAAACCAAACTGGCAAGAGATTAGCGAATTTATTTCGTATTTGGTGTTTTAACTTCAACAACTGTTTTTATTCCGCCACGCGGATTGAATTCACCACGCACAATTGCCCAGCGGGGCTTTACTGCCCTGACAAAATCCTGAAATATTCTATTCACTGCATTTTCATAAAAAATGCCTAAATTTCGGTAGGCAAGAATATACATCTTTAATGATTTTAGTTCAACGAAGTATTTGTTGGGTTCGTATTCAATTGTAATTGTTCCAGTATCAGGCAAGCCGGTCTTCGGGCAGACTGATGAATATTCGGGAATTACAATTGTTATTTTATAATTTTTAAATTGATTGGGAAGTACTTCCATTTCGGGCAACTTTGTTTTCAACCCAGCGACCGCATGTTTTTGTGTATAATCAGCCATTCATCTCCTTATAAAAAGTAATGATTTTTATCAGGATAAATACCTGATTTAACCTCTTTAATATAATTTTTCACTGCCCGCCGTATTTCCGCACCAATCTGTGCATACTGCTTTACAAATCTGGGAACAAAATCTTCATAAATGCCGAGCATATCGTGCAATACTAAAATTTGTCCATCGCAATAAGGACCTGCACCAATACCAATTGTAGGGATGGACAAGGCGCGGGTAATCTTTTTTGCCAGCGGTGCAGGAATTTTTTCCAGAACAATTGAAAAACAACCGGCATCAGCAAGTTTTTTTGCATCACTGAGTATCTGCTCTGCTTCTTTTTTTGTCCTTCCACGCAATCTATAACCACCAAATTTATGGATTGATTGGGGCGTGAGGCCAAGATGCCCCATCACGGGAATCCCCAATTTTACAAACCTTTCAATCTTTTCAACTATTGGTCCAGCACCTTCCACTTTTACACCTGCGGCGCCCACCTTTAAAAAACTACCAGCATTCTTTACTGCTTCATCAATACTACACTGATAGGAAAGAAATGGCATATCAGCAATGACCAGTGCATTCTTTACTGCACGGGCAACTACTTTTGTATGATAGAGCATGTCAGACATTGTAATAGGCAAAGTTGTCTTTTCACCGGCGACAACATTTGCCGCAGAATCACCGACCAGAATTATTTCAACACCCACTTCATCAAGGATTTTTGCTGTGGGATAATCATAGGCCGTAAGACAGGCAATCTTTTCTTTCTTTTGCTTCATTAATAGAATTGTCTCTGTAGTAATCATTCTTTTGAGATAATTTTTCTTGGAGTTTTTAATTGGATAATTTCCTGATAAAGCAGGTCAAGGTCACTGCTCGTCAAAAAGTCAAAGCCATTGATGTTTACAATCAAGAGTTGACTCGTATTGTAGTGTATAAAGAATGAATTATATGCCTCACACAATTTTGTAATATAATCAAATTCAATATTATGTTCATAAGATCTGTTTCTCTGTTTTATTCTTTTGTATAATATGTCTGGCGTTGATTGCAGATACACGACCACATCGGGTTTTGGTATTTCATTTGCAATAAGTGAATAGATTTTGTCATAAAGGGCAAATTCATCTTCATTTAGATTTACTTCAGCAAAAATTCTGTCTTTGGCAAAAAGATAATCACTCACCAAACGAGAATGGAAAAGGTCCATTTGATTAATCTTTCTTTGTTGACGGTATCTTGAGATCAAAAAATACAACTGGGTATGAAAGGCATAATGTGATGGATTTGAATAAAATTTTGCAAGAAAAGGGTTTTCTTCAAATTCTTCAAGGATTAATCCTGCATGAAATTTATTTGCCAGCCCTTTGGCAAGAGTAGTTTTGCCAGCCCCAATTACTCCTTCAATTGCAATATACCGTAATTCCTTCATTCATCTCTCCTGAAATCAATTCCTTAACTTTTTTTCGCGAAAAAGGCGGGATAAAGTCAGGCGCAATCTCTGCCATTGGGATTATTGCGAAGGGACGATTAAAAAATTGTGGGTGTGGAATAACCAAGTCTGGTTGATTTATCTGCCTTGTGCCATAGAACAGAATATCTATATCAATAATTCTTGGACCCCATTTTTCAGCAGGTTCTCTTTTCATATTCTTTTCAATCTCTTTTATTTTTTTTAAAAGTTCTTCTGGAGTAAATGGTGATTCTACTTCTACGGCAATATTTAAAAAATCGGGTTGCTCAGTCTTTCCCCAGGGTTTTGTTTTATATATTTTTGATTTTTTTAAAATTTTAATATTATTTCTATTCAGTTGTTCAAGGGCATTTTTTAAATTTTCTGTTAAATCACCGATATTTGTTCCTATGAGGAGATAAATTTTTTCCATCTTTTCAATTCTATCCGAATTATCCAATTTGTCAAGGTGATTACTTTCAGAAAATCATTCAGAATAGGTTAATGCGACAAATCCATTTACATATTTGTTAACTATTTTTAAGGATAGCCTTCACTTGTTTAATAATGTCGACAATATGCCTTCTGTCCCTTCCTTCAGCAATGATACGCACCAGAGGCTCGGTGTTTGAAAGCCGAAGATGGAGCCAGTATTCATCTGTAGATATTTTTATACCATCAGTAGTATTTATATCACCCTTAAATTTTTTGAGCACCAGACCTTTCTTTTTTTCAAATTGTGCCGTGGATAAATATATCTTATCTTTAATCATATAATATTCAGGATATGTACGGACAATTTCTGAGATGGATTTTTTTGTTGTGTATAAAAATTTTAAGATAATACCTGCACCGGTTAATGCATCACGCGTAGAGTTTATCGCGGGATATATAACACCGCCATTTCCTTCACCACCAATAATTGCATTAACTTTTTTCATTTCTGTTACAACATTCACCTCACCAATCCTTGTTCGGTAGAGACGACATTGATATTTTTTTGTGATATAATCCATCAAGCTGGTAGTAGAGAGATTGGTCACTACCGCACCCCTTTTTCTGCTTAACATATAATCGGTCGCCAGCACCAGAGTCTTTTCCTCACCAATAGCAATGCCATTGTCATCAACGATGGATAATCTGTCGCCATCCGGGTCAAGGGCAAATCCTAAGTCCAATTTCTTCTCTGCCACAAGTGCACAAAGGTGTGATATATTTTCTGGTGTTGGTTCAGGAGGACGCGGAAAATCCGACTTGAATTTACAATGTATTTTATAGACCTTGCACCCTGCTTTTTCAAGAAGCATCGGCAATGCTTCAGCACCTGCTCCACCAACTCCATCAACCCCTATTCTCAAACCAATATTACGCAACCGAAAATGGTTAATAATTTTTTTGATATGCTCATAAAAACCATATTTATAATCTTTACCAATACTATTATTAATTTTGTATAATTTTTTTTGAGCGGCATCCTTGAAATAATTTATTTTTTCCGAAAACTCAATAAATTCTTTTTCATTTATAAATTCACCGCGCGCAGAGATAAATTTTAATCCATTCCATTCAGGTGGATTATGACTCGCAGTAACCATTATTCCTCCATCTGCCTTCAATCTGCGCACCATAAAAACAACAGTTGGTGTGGGCACTATTCCGATATTGATTATACTACAACCCGCAGCCCTGATGCCTTCAATCACGCCATTGACAAGAGAATGGTTGGACCGCCTTGTATCACAGCCTACGACCAGTTTTTTTGCTTTTAAATAGGTTGCGAAAACCTTTGCATAGTAATAGACTGTATTGCGGTTCAGGTCTTTATCCGCAATTCCTCTGAGACCAGAGATGGTGAATATAATAGACATAATATAGTATACATTATAATCGCATATTTGTCAATTGACTTGCTATCCGAGTCTCTCTAGATTTATTCTCGTTTATATTTTAAAAATCTTTGTAGTTGCCTCATTTATGAGGCTTTATATTTTTTGTAGGGACAACCTCTATAAATTTAAAATACCTAAAGTTATTGAAAAGAAGTATTTTCGTCAGTTGTGTATTTTTTGCCAATAAACCATGCCCTATAACCATACTGGCTGCTATGCCTTACAACCATATACTACTCACTTAATCGTCCTTCGTATTGCCTGTTCCCTTATATCCATCAATGCCATAACTCCTCCTCTGTTCATCTATATCGGTAATTGATGGTCTGGGTGGAACAAATTCTATGTCTTCAAACTTAAAATTGCCATTTTTATCCACTCTCAAGAGCAATGACTGGTAGGGTTTAAAACTGAGATTGACCTCTGTCCTTGTATTGCCATTATTGATCG
>JBBILZ010000029.1:0-31358 GCA_037444665.1 Caldifarciminota bacterium | reverse complement strand
TAGAGGCACACCGATTTTTAATGTCTGCCTATATCCAGGCAGGAAAAAAAGAAAAGGCGATTGAGCAATATAAAAAATGTGCCCAGATATTCAAAAAAGAACTGGGTTGTGAACCGTCAGAAACCACAATAAATCTTTACCATTCTCTGCTTAAAACCTGATTAATTTGAATTATTAATAAGTTTAGTCCGATCTTTAAACTTCATCACAAACCATTAATTTTCTGCATCTTCACACCGAAATTTGTTTTTTGTAATAAAAAAGGACAAGATGTCATGCTGAACTTGTTTCAGCATCTAATAAACATCAAGGAATAATCAAATTCGCTCCCAGAGGGTCATCACGAGTGAAATGAGGAAACTTAATCAGGATTGCCATGCCCATGCCTTCGGCGTGTGCCCGCAATGACATTGCACATGAATAATGCAGGTTCTATCTATCCAACATTTCAATATGAGGCAGTTTCTATTAATGCACAAGCACCAATGAATGTGTATTTTTGTAATTCTTCATCTCAAGGATTAAAAAGTTAGTACCTGCAGGTAATCCATCTCCCTTGATGACTGAAGTATAATTTCCAGCTGCACGGTAGCCCTGATCAAGGATTTTTACCAGGCGACCATCTGTACTATAGAGTTTAAGGGATACATCACCTGATGTCGGAATTGTGTATGAAATAACTGCCTTATCGACAATTGGGTTTGGTGATATAATTGGGTTGACTTTCTGCGGTTTCTGACGATGACCTTCCTCAATCCCGGGAATCACTGGATTGTAACCAACATACCAGCGAGCAGGATAATATTCACCTCCAGAGAGAATATTATATATCGGGTCATAATAGGGATACGGGATATAATGACCAAATGCGAAGAAGAAGCGATTAAGTGAGGCATCAAGGCGCTTGGCAATCCGGGGTAATGAATTATTATGGTCTACAGTCTTAACATTACTTGAAATCTGAGTATATTTAAACCATGAAGCAAAAAATAATCCCGGCTTTGGCACTTCTCACCTTATCCAATCTTCTTGCAAAAGAAATCCCTTATACGCTTGAAGACCGTGACCGGTTGATAAGGATTGAGGCGACACTCAAGGAATTTCAGGTAAGCGTTGATAAGCGGTTTGAGTCAATTGACAAACGGTTTGATCAATTAACCAACCTTATTAAAGGTAGATACAAAAGTTGCTGAAGCATTGAAAAAATTCAATCTTTTGTAAAAGAGCAGAATTATAGCATTTTCAGCAGAAAAAATTTTTTGACATAATAAGAAACAATACTCACTACTTAATGAGCAAGAATTTTTTACTGACCTTCTCATCGTCTTGGTTAAGAACCACAAAATAGACACCTGTAGGCAAATCAGTAGTATCAACCACCTTCTGATATTTTCCAGGCAGACATCTGTCCTGCTTTATTGCCTTAATCATTCTGCCAGAAGCATCATAGATGGCTATCTCAATATCCCCCGAAACCGAAGTCGCATATCCGATATTCAAAACAACATCCGCAACACTTGGATAAATCTCTATCTTTAATCCAGTATCATGCAGTAAGTATTTAGAATCATTCTCTTCAATCCCCACAAAAGTGCCTTTGGCATATTTGATACCATTATAATTAGATTGAGTCACACTATCCCAATCGCCAAACCTAAATAGTACCAGCGGTTGCCCAGCACTATTTAGTAATAAATTAATATCTCCCAAATTGTCCAGGGTAGAATCTACTCTGCCGCAATCATTCCATATTGTATCTTTATAACAATACTTTACCGGGCCATATGGGTGATAAAATATGTGAGGTCTGCTCATACTATCAAGTGCCAAAGACAATCTTATTTCCAACCATCCTATATCAATCCCCGTATATTCACTCTGCCAGGCTGCTCCATCCCACCAGGTGCAATAAAGCCCTACATCCACACCATGCGCTATATAAGGGTAATCCTGATTGTTTAAAACCAGAGAGATAGATGCCCCACCATAGGGATTACATAGCACTGGCTCCACAACCCAAGCCTGCAGACTATCACTCCAGATGCCTAACTTAATGGTATCATTACCCGGACCACTATAAATTTGATGAAAGGCAATGAGTGGTCTATTATGGGAATTGATTTCTAAATTTACTGACCAATCTGAAGGAACAAGATGTCCTGCCCAAACTGTATCATACTCAACAACCGATGAATCCCAATCAAGACCGTTGTAATGGATATACTTTATGTAAAATAACGAATCTAAGGGATTCCAGGAAACATAGGCAATCCCCGGATAACCACAGGTATCAATCTCAATCTCGGTGCGAAAATACGAGGAAAACCACCAATTTGTTAAGATACCAAAAATTGAATCAACCGTAAATTTAACCCATCTCGTTGAATCGCGATAGACATAGGTTAAATAGGCGGATTGCCCCACAACCTGATAATAACTGCAGTGTAACCTGCCATTTTTATCAGAGGCAATTGATGGACAGGCATAGAATAATCCTGAATCAATGGTCTCTCTGGACCAATTGTTATTCATTTTTGTTGTATAAATCAATTCACTGTATCCCCTTTTGTTGTAAACAATGTGCGGCAACCCAACAGTATCCACGATAAGGGAATTTTGAAATTCATATCCAGTAGGAGAGTTAATGACCGTATCCACAACCTCTATCTCCCAGTTGATTTGGCCAAAGTAAAGGGCAGAAAATATTAACAATCCAAATACTTTCATAACACCCCCTTTAATTATTTAGATAAATGGAGACGGCGAAGGCATCTTTTATTTTACTTTATGAGAAGGAATTTTTTGGAGACCTTCTCATTATTTTGTCTGACGACAAGAAAGTAGATACCACTGGATAGTCCTTCAGCACTTATTGTTTTCTGATAGTATCCTGGATGACGGTATGTATGGGTTATTGATTTCACAACTGAGCCAGTAATATCATAAACTGTAATTAAGACATCGCCCGGTTCAGGAATACCATAGGATATTGCCAATTTTTCTTCAGCAAGTGCTGGGAGATGAGTAATACAGAGTGAGGTTGGAAGTAGTTCATCGGAATCAGAAGATTGTCCACCACCTAATGGCTCCAGCACCAAACAGGTTGTTTGTGATGGCCGATACTGATTATAAGTAAGATTATCTGCATTATGGAGTCGTGTGACGGTAATTTTCATTGTGCCCGATGATTGGGGTGTGATAGTGAATGTCACCTGACCATTGGAATTTGTTGAGCCAACCTGATATATGTCATTTGGTTTATTCAAACAGACCTTGGCATACTGGAGTCTTCTTCCGTCTAATGCGTCTCTCACTGTAACAGTAAACTGCACCTGCTGACCTGCATAAATCTGTCTTGGATGGGATACACTCATATTACCCGGGGTCTTTGTCCAGACCTCGGTAACGGGAGAACCAAAGAGAGTGTGACCGTAACAAACATATCTATGATCATAAATAAACCAGTGAATAATTTCATCACACTTGGAAAAAGATTCCGCAACACCGATTCTGGTCAAGGATGGCTCTGGCGGTGCACCGACCCACCAAGGATTAAAAATAATTTTCCAAAAAGCAAACTGCAAGTCATATGAAGGTCCACCTCCCTGCCATAAGCCATTACGTGTATTCGCAAGAAATGCAACAGCACCAAAAGGACCCAAATTTCCTTGCTGATTATAAAGATAGGCATCAACATAGGCATCCGCAATACAGGTATCTGTGCCGTTTTCATAATAAATTGGATGTGCGAGTGTATCGTATGCGCCAACATAGCAGGATATCGCATATCCAACAAAGTATCTGTTGAGATTTGTTAACCAGTTAAGCCCGGCTTTATACGGGTCTGGTGGATTAGGCCACCAACTATGATGGTCTGCATTAGGATTATGCCTTATTCGGTAATCACCCGCATTCCCATGGCAATTCAGATTCATAATTCCATAGCCATTACTCAATAGATATAATGCTGCATCAGCCCAGTAATCCTGTGCAAAAATATGAGAAATATGACCAGGGAAAACAGATGGGGCATTGCCGGTGCCAACAGGGCTTGAGTATATCCAGAGTGCAGTATCAAAAATTACTCCCGGTGTTTTTTCGTAATGTAGAGCCTTTGTTACCCAGTTGGTAACTTCCTGTGTAGTATAGGCAGTGATTCTTCCAACAAAGACTTCGGGCCATCGGTCTGGCTCATCCTCCCATTCACCCCACCGTCCATCTCCATCAGCATCCCAATTACCTGTCAGATCTGAGAAGTAGAGATCGGCCGGTATAATTGTGTCTTCATCGTCTACATATTCCACACACCATCTCACAGGCACAAGATTTATATGCTGGCTTGAGCAATCATCACCACCAAGAATGAAATAAGTGCCGCCTGCATTCTCATAGCAGTATTTTATGTAGTTGCGAACTTTTTCAGCATTGTCCACACCCGGGAAAAACTGGTAGATTGTCTGGGGTGTGATGAGATATGTTTTTATTCCCTGGTCAGTCATCCAGTCAGCATAAGGCTGGAATGCGGAATGGAATTCCAGCGGGGCAATGATAATAGCAGGTCCTATCGGATATGGTGCAGCACCACCTATCTGACTTTCTTCAACTATCGCTGGTTTCTGATAATAAACCGAAATCTCATTGTCATTTACAACGACATTTCTCAATGCCACATCATAAACCGCCTGCT
The DNA here is from genome assembly GCA_037444665.1 of Caldifarciminota bacterium. Classification (GTDB taxonomy): domain Bacteria; phylum Hydrothermota; class Tepidihabitantia; order SM23-42; family JAOAFX01; genus JAOAFX01. The sequence goes on along the minus strand of JBBILZ010000029.1, from coordinate 26,671 downwards.
CATTTATTCCCCTTACCCTTGGCCTCAATTCAGGAACAGGTTGTGGACTGAAGACAAACTCAAAATCAATGGGGCGGACAAGGTATAATCTCTTTGTCTTTGGACGATACTGGAGTGGTTTCACTTCCACTGTGACAATCCTTGCACCATCCATAACACCTTCACCAACAACCTTTATAAACTCACCAGGAAAGAGATTGTCAGAGTTATAGATAATAGTATCAGGCGGAACCCAGGGAACAGACTCACCGATAACCCTTGGTGGTTGGGCAGGATAAATCAGGTATTCACCAGGAATCTGGATATACTGGAACTGAGATACAATAACCGACTCTGCCCTTGCATTTGGTGGAATGATGTAATTGAGATAGACTGCCGGCAACTCAGGTGTGCCGGGTTCGCCATGAAGGCTAAACTTTGGTGCCTTTATACGGTCATAGCCCTGGTCTTTATAAAAAGAGAATTCATTGGGAGAGTAGTCAATCGTATACCCCCCCCCACAGGAGTATGACCGATGCACCGATTAAGAAGGCTATCTTTGGAGTTTTCATCTTAACCTCCTCAATTTTAATGTGCCTTCGCCGTCTCCAATAACATTATATTATACTTCTGATTTAAAAATTGTCAAGGGTCGATTTTTTATGTGTTAACATTTTCCGGACAGGCTGGAATTTGTTAACTTTTGACCAAGTTAAAAATCTTGCGGAAAAGTTGGGAGTGGACCTATTACTTAAAAAAGGGTGAGTTAAGGTTAAAAAAATTCTCTATCTAAAAATGTTGAGATTCTTCGCCCGCCCAACAGAGTTGCGGACTCAGGATGACAATCAGGCAGGAATAAGAGTTGCAAAATGACCAATTATCACATATCTCAAATCTAATTTCTGATATGAGATGCAATTTTTGGACAATTTTAGGCTAAATTAAAATGTAGATTTAATAGTTTCCCTAATACCCTTAAAGTATAATTTGGTATGAAGAAAATGATAAATCTCTGTCCAAAGTGCGGGTTTTTTGCCACAAACCTGCAAAATTCATATTGTCCCAATTGTGGGGGCAGACTGATTAATAAATGCCCAGAATGTTCTACGCCACTTAACTACCCACTTGCCAGATATTGTGCAGTCTGTGGCGCAGACCTGCGCGCATCAAAAAAGAAAAGGAAGGAGGCTAAATGAAGAATGCGCTCAGCATTATTATAATATGCTGTGCCTTAACAATGTGCAAAAAAGAAGAGCAGGGAGAGTATGATTATCTTTTGCGTGAATACCAGGATGTCATATTCCCTACGTCAGGCACAGATGGTGCCTGGGTTACAATCATTGGTGGAAACCATACAGGTCAATACTATGTTGCACCTGATGGAAGTGATGATAATCCAGGCACAATTGACCAGCCATTCAAGACCATTGCCCATGGTGCAAGCCAACTCCAGCCTGGTGATACCCTTGTGGTCTTTGCTCGTGACCATAATGCCCGTCCAGTGATTGCCGGTGAAAATAATCTCATCAGTGCCTTTGATATTTCAAATTGTCAGTATGTGCGCATAGAGAACCTTGAGATAACCAGCAATAATGGCAATGAATTTCGTGAGGCAATCTCTGGCACAGGTGGTCCAGTTGCTCATATTGTCCTTAAAGACCTCTATATTCATCACATTGATGAATTTGGTATTGATATTGGTGATGCCAATGATTTACAGATAATTGATTGTAGATTGACCTATTGTGGTTTTGGTTGTATTGGTGGTCCTGCAGGGCAGCAAGGCGGCTTGCGTAATGTCCTGATCAGCAGTTGTGACCTCTCATACAGTGGCCATTATTATCAGGGTAGCGATGGCTCAAACCGACCGTATGACCGACCTGATGGTTTTGGTATTGAAGAATCTGAGGGACCTATTGAAATCTGTAATACCACGGCAAGCCACAATTATGGAGATGGCCTTGATTCAAAGGCAAAGCGCACATATATCCATGAGTGTCTGGTTGTAAATAACACCTGTGATGGTGTAAAATTATGGGGTGATTCTTCACGGGTTGAGAATACCTTAATATATGGTCGTGGTGATGGCGATGCTACAACAACACCCTGGTCACCAATTGTGATAAGCACAGAAAATAACAATGCCCATTTTGAGATTATAAACTGCACAGTTGATGATTCAATAGGTGAGAACTATATAATGCATGTCCAGTATGATACACCAACGATTCCTGTAAATTTGCGCATTGTAAATACAATCTTTTGTAGCCGGGGGAATAATGCACCGGTCATCTGGCTTGCTGAGGCAGTGAACTACGATATAACATACAACCTCTTTTATGCGCCAAAAGACGACCGGCTCTTGATTCAGGGTAATACCACATATACATCTGCTGAGGTTGGTCAGATTGGAACGGGTAATATCTATGGAAATCCCCAATTCAATGCGGTTGCCTGGGGCAATGAAGGGAATTATCATCTCAAAACAGGGAGCCCGGGCATTGATGCTGGGGACTCATTGTCTGCACCAGGGATAGACCTGGAAAATAGGACCAGGCCACAGGGTAATGGTGTAGACATCGGGTGTTATGAACAATAGATAAAAAAATGGGTAATTACCCAAAAAGGAGAAAAAAATGAAACCCTCACCCTTTCCGCCATACGGTGTGGCGGACTCCCCCTTGAAGGGGGAGGATAAAGGAGGGGGTGAAAGGAGATAAAAATGAAGATAATGGGCATAATATTGAGTATGTTTCTGTCAGGAATCCTTGTTTTCGCTCCTGCAGAACAGATAACAACACCACCAGAATACTATGATGAAACACCCACACTAACAGACTATAGATGGGGAAATGATGTGCGCATCGGAAATAAAGATTCTATTTTCTACGTCTCTTATGATATCCATCGGCAAAGCGGAAATCTCTTTACAGCACTTGTCTATCACACTGGTTCTATTACTGAAGGCTATGGATATTTTTCAAGCAATGGGGGCACTTCCTGGATAGCTAACCCAATCTTTGGTGGTGGTTACATTCAAGACCTAAGAGTCAGTGTCTCAGCACTTAGAAACCACTTCTATGTCGCATTTACCTTCGGTTCTGGTAGACAAATAATCAACCTCAAGCGATTCAGGACATCTGATGGAGTGCAAGAAAATTTCAATAACGGTGCCCAGTATATTGAAATATTTACAACAAACCCAGGAGATTCAATAAAGGAGATTGCATTGGTTAGTGACCAGGATTTTGAAAATTACTGGATGAATCTCTTTGTCATAACCACAAATGGCTCACTCAGATATTTTTATAGTGATACAGCAGGAATTAACTGGTCTGAAATTGCAACCGGGGTCTCCAATGCAAAAAGGGGCCTTGATGCCTGCACAAATGAAGGTTATTCAGACTATTATGCTTGGGCAACATACATCTCCAATGCGGATAGTATTGAGATTGATGGCGTTGACTATTATGGTACTTTGACTCGCATTCGGAGAAGTTTTGTCGGTCCGAATTCTCGCTTTACCTCAGTAGGTGCATACCACGACACGATTATTGCTGTTTATGAACAGAGTGGCTCTGCAGTCGCATACTATTGCAAATACCTGGCTTCTTATAATGGTGGCTCAAGTTGGGGATGGGGCATCCCTGGTGCTGAAGACACGACCGTGATTGCCTGTTGCCCTGATGTTGCTACAAGATATGATGGTGGTCAGGGCATAGTATACGCATACAATAGTTACTCAAACCGGCGATTCAGATATACCTGGCGCAACTATTATGGTTACTGGTCAACTCCAGTGCAATTTGGTGATTATCAACCGCCCAATAATGTGCAACCCGACATTGAATATTTAGGAAACAATGTCTATGGTTGTATCTATGTGAGTTATTCTCCAATCTATGGTGCAGCATATTTTGACCGCAGTGACTGGACCGGAATTGAAGAATCCAATTCAAAGAGAATCAGTGGTGAACTCCTTAATATTTCACCCAGCCCTTCAAATGGTCTTGCGAAATTGTCTTATACACTAAAACAACAGGGCAATGTAAATATTTCGCTCTATGATGCAACTGGCAGATTGATTAATAACTTGATAAACGAAACAAAACCGGCTGGTATTCATACGCTCAATCTGAGTAATCAGAAATTACCCAATGGAATCTATTTCATCCGTATGGAGACACATGAAGGCATAACATCAAAGCCGATGACAATTATTCGTTAATGAACAGGCGGTGCTACTACGTCGCCCCGCCCCTTGCTTTTGCCTCTTGACACTGAATAAAAAATGAATATAATGTTATGTGCAAGGAACTATGATTTGTTCGTAAATTGTAATCAAGGTGTATTTAACATTAAGAGTCTTGATACGATTTATAATAACAGAAACAAGGAGGTGATAATAAAAAAATACTTGAAAAGTCCAGGATTAATAATCCACATAATTAATTCTGGTGACGACCTTGCGCATTGGACATTACAATGTGTTATAAAGTTTTAATAGAAAGGAGAAAAAATGAAAAAAATATTAATACTTTTAATCGGGTTGCTGGTTCAGAATTTCATCTATGCAGAACCCGCAGATGTCAGTTGCGGAATCATAGATGAAGTCTCGTACCAGAATACCAATGGCAAATCAATTTCAGTGCCATCTGAATTTGATTTTGGACAAACCATTGAAAAAATGAAGAATGCCAGAAAAAATGGTGATGTGCAGACTGCTGCCAAACTATCCAGTTATATTCATCAATGGTGGCTGGAACATAGAGAAATTAAGTTTGATCCTTTAACAAATGGCTCCAATACCAAAGCCTATCCACGGATGCGCGAAGACCGTAGAAGTTCCGAGACACCACCCACGCCTTTATGGGGCACTGATGTGCGTATTGACCCCCATTCTACGGTATATGATGTAAAAGTTGCCTCACTGTCTAATGGCCATTTATATACAATAGCATTGTGGGATTCAAGCGGTCGCGCGCATATTCTTATGCATCGTTCAACCGATAATGGTGCATCTTGGAATGTCTACTGGAATTATGATTTTGGGACTGCTTACGAAATCTCTTATCCTAAGATTAAAATCGTCCAGGATACAATTATTGTTTCATATATTCTGCTAGAGAATCTCAGTCTTAATATGAGAACCTGGTTCAGAGTAACGTTGCCTGGTTCCAGTGGGAGCACTGCAATTTATTATGGTTCACCAACTGGGGGTTTTAATCCAGTAACTTATTACGACCTTGACTTTACGACCGATGTTTCGGTATATCCCGGTGAAGAATACTTATATGCTACCTGGGTCGCTGCAAATCAGACGGGTACTGATACCACCTGGGTGATGTTTGCCCGCTCTAACGAACTTAATGTTGGAACCTGGGAACTTGGGCCAACTGCTCTTACTAATACTGCAGGTGATAATATCTATTATTCCGGAACAAAGATTGCGTATGGTTCAAGTTCAGACCGGATGTGGTTAATCTCCTGGCTACATCCCTATGGTTATCCACAAACTTTTGATGAAACCGTCAAGGGCTGGTATTCTGATGACTATGGTTCTACCTGGAGCACAAGGATCGATTTAACACCGAATGATAACCATAGAGATGAAAGGGAATGCGTAATTGCTGGCGCGCACAACAATACAAACTGGGTAGTGCTCTATACACAGATGGATACTATGACCATGGCAGATATGGACATTCTCAACACCTATTCTACAGATGATGGTGCAAACTGGACTACTGCAAATTGGGTAATACCTTATACAGAATTTTTACCTAATATCTATGTTGATGACCAAAGCCATGGGTTCTTTGCGACACTCAGACAGAATACAACATCCACTGAATTGGTAAAGTATAAGTTCGGAGCAATTGATGACCCCACGCACTGGACAACATCTATCACCATAAATGATAATACAAGTAATGTTAGTGATGTATATGGACCGGCTATTACCAGAAATATGGCAACTGGTGATGCGGCAATTGCCTGGACTGATTATGCAAGTTATATTTACAGCATCTGGTATGATGCAGGTGGAACAGGAATAGCAGAAGACCGCGCAAGAATAATTAATGGTTTATCTGTTAATCTCATCCCCAATCCTTCAAATGGTCTTGCGAAATTGTCTTATACACTGAAGCAACAGGGCAATGTAAATATTTCACTCTATGATGCAACTGGTAGATTGATTAATAACTTAATAAACGAGACAAAGCCTGCAGGTACTTATACGCTCAATCTGAGCAATCAGGAATTGCCCAACGGAATCTATTTTATTCGTGTGGAGACACCGGAAGGCATAACATCAAAACCGATGACGGTTGTGCGGTAAAATCCATACAAAGGCAAAAGGGGCGGATTTTCCGCCCCTTTTTTATTTATTATATCGTTATAATAGTCCTGGGTAGCCTGATAAATCAGGCAACTACAAAAAATTTTTCAATAATTCTTCTATAATCTGGTCTGATTTTATTCCTTCTGCCTCTGCGGCAAAATTTGTAATTATACGGTGTCTTAAAACTGGATGGCAGACATATTTAACATCTTCTAAATTTGGCGAATATCTTCCCTCTAATGCTGCTTTTGCCTTTGCTCCAAGAATGAGATACTGGGATGCCCTTGGACCTGCTCCCCAGGATACATATTTTTTTATAATTTCAGGCGCATCATTATTTTCAGGGCGTGTCTTTCCAACCAGGGTAACTGTCCTTTCTAAAATTTCATCACTCACTGGCATCCGGCGAATAATCTTCTGTAGATTGATAAGGTCTTCGGCACCAATAACTTTTTTTAAATCAGCCTGATATGCAGATGTTGTTGTTTTCACAATCTCTATCTCTTCATTCTTTTCTGGATAGCCAATATTGATTGTAAACATAAATCTATCAAGTTGTGCCTCAGGCAGAGGATATGTTCCTTCCTGTTCAATCGGATTCTGTGTAGCGAGCACGAAGAATGGAACAGGCAACGGATAGGTTTGACCCGCATAAGTGACTTTATATTCTTGCATCGCCTGCAACAAAGCAGATTGCGTTTTTGGCGGTGCCCGATTTATCTCATCCGCAAGGATTACATTGGCAAATAAAGGACCCTTTACAAATCTAAAACTTCGTTTACCAGTTGTAAGGTCTTCTTCAATCACTTCGGTACCAGTAATATCAGAAGGCATCAGGTCAGGAGTAAATTGAATCCTATTAAATGTCAAATCCACAATCTGGGCAATGGTGTTAACAAGCATTGTTTTTGCGAGCCCGGGCACACCTATTATCAATGAATGTCCATTACAAAATAATGAAATTAAAACCTGCTCAATTACTGAGTGTTGACCGATGATAATCTTTCCAATCTCACGATAGATTCTTTCTGTATAATTGTTCAATTCTTTAATGCTTTCTAATTCACTCTGTTTTGTCATTGTTACTACCCATAATGGTTAACAAAAGGGATTTTACCTTCATAAAAATCCTTTCGTTTTGCCTCTAATAGGTCTTCTTCTTCTCCACGAAATTTTGCTGCAGATTGAATAACAGGATTATATTTTAAATCATTAAGACTATTCACAAAATTCTGCCAGTTTATATCGCGCAGAAGGTGATGGTCAATAACAAGATTTTTAATCCTGGATTCGTTTATGATTTTTTTTAAATAGTTGGCTGCACAATCAATATCACTTTTTTTGTAATAAGAACCGAGTAAATAGGTTGCTGGACCATCAAGAAAAATAACATCTGGCTGGTTTTTTAGGATAAAATCAACGGGCTCCTGATTCAGTGGACCTTGAATGTCTGAACTGAAGATGAATTTTGAATCTTCTTCTACTATAACCATCAACACAAAACCGAGCCGATTAGAGAGTCCATGATATAAAGGCTGGGAAAATTTTAATGTCGTATTTCCGAAATTATAACAATTACCATCAGCAATGATAATGTTCCGTTTATAATCTTCAATTTGAACTAAAAAATATGAAGCACGATGCTTCTGGCTTTCATTTATGAAGTCGCGGGGATTCTTTATAAAGATATCTTTATTTTTGAAAATTTCTGGTTCATTGGGATTATGATGGTCATAATGGTAATGCGTGATAATAACAATATCTGAAAGGGTAACCCATTTTTTTATGTCGTCCCACAATTTTCTGTGTCGGTCAATCTCTACTTTATGCGGCGGTAGTGAATAGCGGTCCGGTGAAACAGATACACCCGGGTCAATGAATATCCTTATATCCTTTGTTTCTACATAGGTTGCCATACTTCTGGCACCGAGTGAATCAAAGGCAACAGGAAGAATCTTCATAGCACTGAATTTTTTAATTTAACCATTTAACCACTGGTTTTTTCGTATTTTTTTATAATATTAAGCCGCCGCTGGTGTCTACCACCCTCAAATTTTGTCTTGAAAAATGTCTCAATGATTGGTTGCCATTGATTTTTGCGTTTGATTGAACGTGCCGGTAAAACAAGGATATTGGCATCATTGTGTGCCCTGGCATAATAAGCAAGTTCTTTATCAGTGCATATTGCTGCACGAATGTTTTTGACTTTGTTTGCGGTTATTGCCATCCCCTGCCCACTGAAACAGATTATTATCCCAAACTTAGCCCTTTTTTTTGCTACTGCATTTGCTACTTTTAGTGCTATCTCAGGATAATCCACTGGTTCTTTATTAAATGTTCCAAAATCAAGCACCGGATGTGAATTACTTGATAAATATTCTTTTATCTTTGATTTTAAATTAAAACCACGATGGTCTGCACCAATTCCGACTTTCATAGCACTGAAAGCACTGAATTTTTTAATTTAATCATTTAACCAACCCTTGTGAGCCAGCCGTGTTTATCTTCAATTCTACCTTCAATTATATCAAAGAAATATTTTTGCAGTTTTTTGGTAATAGGACCAGCCTTGCCTGCACCAATCTTTATTTTATCAATGGTTCTGATTGGCGTTACTTCAGCTGCTGAGCCTGTAAAGAAGACCTCATCGGCAAGATAAAGAAATTCGCGGTTCAGCATCTCTTGTACGAGCGGGATTCCCAGGTCTTTGCACAGTTCAATAATTGTATTGCGTGTAATCCCGGGCAATATGCAGGCATGGAGGGGCGGTGTATAAACAACACCATTTTTTACTACAAAAATATTCTCTCCAGAACCTTCGCTTACATAACCAGTATTATCAAGTGCAATACCCTCAACAAAACCATAGACAATCGCTTCCATTTTTATTAATTGTGAATTCATATAATTGGCACTGCACTTTGCCATTGCTGGAAAGGTATTTGGTGCCATTCTATTCCAGGAAGAAATCATAACATCAATCCCATTCTCAAGGGCGTCATCACCAAGGTATTTACCCCATTGTAGCGTTGCTATGGCAACACATACTGGATTAGGAAATGGGTTCACTCCCAATTCACTATACCCACGATAAGCAATGGGTCGCACATAAGCAGATTTTAAACCATTCTTTTTTATCAGTTCAATAATTACATCATTTATTTCCTTTTGTGTATATGGTATTTCCATACGGTATATTTTTGCAGAATTAAAAAGCCTTTCAGTATGTTCCTTCAACCTGAAAATAAATGAACCCTTGGGAGTATCATAACATCTTAGTCCTTCAAATACACCTGTTCCATAATGTATTACATGGGACAAAATATGAATTTTTGCATCGTCCCATTTCACAAAATTCCCATCCATCCAGATATATTCAGATTTTGGCATTGCCATAAATTACCTCCCTATTATCTGTATTCTGCACAAACCCCTGATTAATGCAAATTATGACACTGATTATCACGGATAGATAACTATATTTAATTTTCAGCATAAGTCAAGTTTTAGAAACTAATTTTTCGTACAATTTTTTGTATTCATTGGCTGAACGATTCCAGGAAAAATCGTATTCCATACAACTTTCTGAAAGCTGCCGGAAAATTTCACGATTACAATATACATCATAAGCAGTCTTCAATGCTTCAATCAAAGCATATGTTGAGTAAGTATCAAAAAGAAACCCATTTCCCGAGAAATCAACAGGATTAAATTGAACAATCGTATCAGCCAGGCCTCCAGTTTTGTATACTATGGGCACGGTTCCATATCTTAAACTTATCATCTGACCCAGACCACAGGGTTCGTATCGTGAAGGCATCAAGAAAAAATCACTGCCTGCATAGATACGATGGGCAAAAGTTTCATCAAAATTGATATTAACAAAAACCTGACCGGGATATGCATCAGCAAATCTTTTTAATTTTTCACAATAGTGCTCTTCCCCAAACCCTAACAATATAAAATTAAAATTCAGGGCAATTATATCATCAAGACCCTTGATTAAAATATCAAATCCCTTTTGCCCGGCAATTCTTGAAACCATTCCGATTAATGGTTTATGATAATCAAGCAGACATTCATTGGTCAATTCAAATTTATTCTTCTGTTTTCCAGTATAATCATTATAAGGTTCATAAATCAATTTATCATTTTCCGAATTCCAAATCTGGTAATCAATGCCATTGAGAATGCCAGATAGTTTATTGCTCATTTTTTTTAATACTCCTTCAAGTCCAAACCCATATTCAGGTGTTTGAATTTCCTGTGCATAATGTGGAGACACTGTCGTAATTAAATCGGCATAAAGAATGCCCGCTTTAAGAAAATTGATATCGCCATAAAATTCAATGCCTTCCGGATTAAAATATCCCGGGTCAATGCCAAGAAGTGGAAATTTTTCTTTAGGAAATCTGCCCTGATAACCGAGATTATGAATAGTGAATACAGTTTTGATATTCAGACCATTTTCTCTAATGTATAACGGTATTAACCCTGTCTGCCAGTCATGACAATGCACAATATCATATTTAATTCTCTTAAGTAAAGCAATTACACTACGGGCAAAAAGGGTGAATCGTTCACAATTATCAGGATAATCACCTGATTGTGTTCCATAGAGCCCATCTCTATAAAAATACTCTGGATAATCAATAAAATATGTATTATTGTCTTTAAAGATATTCAAACTCTTTTTTCCGTCAAAATCAATATCAATTTCCATTATTTTTTCGGCTTTAATACCTTTATACTTGGGCATAATTACATCACATTCAATCCCTGATTGTTTAAGATATTGTGGTAAAGTGCCGGTAACATCAGCAAGTCCACCGGTTTTGGCATAAGGTACTGCCTCAGATGTGACAAATGCAACTCTCATAGACCTAAAATTCTAAATCCCAAGCACTAAATTCTAAACAATATCCAAACCCCAATTAATAAAAATTTGTTTAGAAAATTGGAATTTGGAATTTTGAATTTGTTTCGGATTTCGTATTTCGGATTTAGAATTTGTTTTGTGAGCGTCCCAAGACAATTCAGTTTACAATTTAACATTTTTTAATATATGTGCATTTCAAATAACATTCTTTAGATACGATGCTGATTCTTCAGGTGCAGTAGGATTTATATAGAACCCTGTCCCCCACTCAAAACCTGCAATTCGTGTCAGAACCGGTATGATTTCAATATGGTAATGATAAAATTCTATACCTTTCAATGTTATGGGAGTAGTGTGGATAACAAAATTGTAAGGCGGAGTATTCAGGGCTTTTTTTAATCGCACCAAACAGTCCTTTAATATACCGGCGAGGTCAGATAATTCAGATTCACTGGAATCCTCAAAGTTTGAAATATGGTGTCTGGGCAAGATCCAGATTTCAAAAGGAAAACGGGGTGCAAATGGACAGATGGCAATGTAATTATTATTCTCTGAAACCATTCTTTTGCTTATGCGCGTCTCCTGGGCAATAATATCACAGAATATACAACGGTCACGATATTCAAAGTATCGTTTTGCACCATCCATTTCCTCAATTACTCTTTTGGGAATAATGGGTGTGGCAATCAATTGAGAATGGCTATGTTCAAGTGATGCTCCAGCAATTGCCCCGAAGTTCTTAAAAATCATTACATAACGCAACCTTGGGTCTTTTTTCAAATCTAATATTCTCTGCTGATAAGTCATCACAAGCTGGACAAAAGATTCATTGGTCAGGTCAGTTAGGTCATATTGATGTTCTGGTGTTTCAATGATAACCTCATGGGCTCCGATACCATTCATTCGGTCATATATCCCTTCACCACGACGACCTAAATCACCTTCAATACGCAGTGCAGGAAATTTATTGGGAATTACTCTGATGCTCCAACCAGGCGAATTGGGTGGATTATTATTCTCCCTTATCGCATATATTTCAGGTGGTGTCTCTTTCTCATTACCAGGGCAAAAAGGACATTCCTGGGGACTAATCTTTTTCTGTTCTGGTTCAAATTTAAAGTCCTTGGGCCTTTTTGCCCTTTCTATAGAAATGATGACCCATCTGCCCAGAACAGGGTCTTTCCTCAGTTCAGGCATTATTCTTTAGGCGCTGATTCTATATTTTCCGGCTGTTCAGTCTCTTCTCCTTTTTGCTCAGGTTCAGATTTTACTGGCTCGGAAAGCATTATTTTAATATCTGCATCTTCTCTTATCTTTTTCAGATAATCATCAGCAATCTTACGCTGTTTTTCACGGAGTAAATTCATCTCTATTGATGGCTTTACTTCTTCAAGGGTTCTATATTTTGTAGGTGTATGCTCGGTCTTGGTAATAAATGTCCAGTTTGTATCATCCACGCAGAAGACTTTACTGATCTCGCCAATCTTTAATAGCCAGGCAACATCATCAAATGCTTTTGGTCGTGTTCCTTTCTTTAATGGTCCAGTATCACCACCACGACTTTTTGTATAGGCAATTGAATTGGCTTTTGCCACAGAATCAAACATTGCATAATCTGTTATCTTTGCCTTTTTACTAAAGAATGGTATAATAGATTTCTTTTCACCATAGAACTTTGCCACTTCATCACGGAGTCTTTGTGCTTCTTGTTTATTATTGAGTGTAATTTCACGACATCTAATTGTTTCTGGTATTTTCATATCTTCCTTATGGGCATTATAGTATTCAACAATCTCTGCTGAATCAACCTTTGCGCTTTGCAGAACAATCTTTGTATACAATCCCTGCTCAAGTGTTCGTTTTACTGCATCCCGATATTTAGTTACAAAACCATCATTCAAATAATATTTATTCCGCTCTGCAAGTTCCAATTTTAAATCTTCTTCAATTAGCATATCAAGCACTTTTTCAAACTCTTCAGGTCTTGAAATATCCATACGCGCAAACATTGGCTGAGAATTATTTTTTCTTTCAACATCTCCATATTTAACAATACGACCATTCACTATGGCGACAATTCTTCCGGTATCTTTTTGTGTTGTATCAGTGATAATACTATCTTTGAAAATCTTAATGCTGGCTTTTGCCTTTAGAGTCTTTAAAAATTCTGCCTCAATCTTTTGTGTTTTTTCAGCACGCACTGCTGCTTCTACTTGAGATTTTACTTCATCAAAAGTGCGGAAACGCTCTGGTTTTCTGTCATAAACCATATATAATCCAAATTTATCTTCAACCTTAATCGGGTCAGAAACAGTATTCAATTTTATATTAAATAAAAGTTCCTCAACATTCTGGGGCTTTGTGCCAGGAATAATTATGCCCATCTCACCGCCATTACCTTTTGTTGGTGCAGTAGAATATAATTTTGCCAGCGTATCAAAACTCGCGATATCCTTTTGTAAAGAATCCCTTATGAAATATGCAAGGCTCTCTGATTCAACTATTATTTCCTTACCTCTCACCTCTTTTGATACTTTATAATTATTTTTATTGCGCTTATAATAAGCGCGTAATTCATTATCTGTTGGTGTTATTCTTGCCAGCACATTGACTGCCCTGACTTCATCCAATAGAAGTGTGTTCCGCGACTGCTTTATTAAGTCTTTATATTCAGGCATTGCCTTAACATTATTTTTTAATCCCTGCACAAATAGAAGCCTTTCCAGTATCATCTGGTCAAGGACCGCCTTCTCATCCTTTTTTACAAATGGAGACTGCTTTACCATCTGTTCATCAAGTTCTATTCTGGTTATTCGGTAACCATCCACAACTGCAACAGTATCCTGATAATTTTTCTTGAAACAACGTTCAACACCAGACAGGGCAAATGAATCAAGGGGAGATTTACGAAAACGGGTAGCGATCACTTCATATGTTTTTGCTGCATTTAAGTAATCTTCCTGTTCTTCAAGAACAAGACCGAGACGATAATAAACCCATCCATCATTCTGTTTATACTTATCTAAAATTTCCTGATAAACCTGTTGCGCCTTTAATGGTTCATCAAGTTTATCAAAATATAGGTCACCAAGTTCTATTTGCCATTTAAAACCAGTAGTTGTATTTATCATTTTTTTACAATACTCAGCCGCAGCACCATAATCTTCTTTCATTAACAGGTTGATATAATCCTGCGGCAATACCGCAAATAATAATGTAATTAAAAGTGCCATTTAGCCTCCTTTCAAGATGAGATTATATTCAAATTATGATGATTAGTCAACACCTGTTTTCACTGAAGGGTAAACAATGCCCATATCTTTGATATGCGCCTCTACCCTATCAAGCACATAGTCTAAATCAGTACGGGTATGCTCAATAGACAAAACTAACCTTACCCGTTCTTTATTAGTTGAGACTATTATTCCATCATCAAAAAGTCGCCTACTAAATGCTTCTGCCTCTTCATTATTATTTAAGATAATAACAATTACAGGTGTTTCGCTCATCGTTTTTAGTCCAATCTGTTTTATCCGATTTATAAAAAACCGACTGTGTGTCCAGAGATTTGATAACAGTGAACGATTTTTTGATTCATTTTTTAATGCATCAATCCCGGCAATATTTACTGCAAGCATAAATTCGGGCAGGGGTGTAAATATCCCATTGGTATTTTCAATAATTTTGTTTACCAAATATTTTTTGGCACCAATATATGAACCATAGCCACCAAGGTATCTGCTAAAACTTCCAATCTCAATGCTGATATCATCATAAAGGTAGTAAAGATCAATAAAACCTCTGCCATCCCTGCCTAATAAACCAAAAGAATTCAATTCATTCGCGATAATCGCGGTTTGATTTTCTTTTGCTATTCGCACAATCTCACTAACAGGGCCAGTATAACCGAGCCATTCATAGAGGCCATCAATAATGATTACTTTTTCACCATTAATATTTAACATCTTAGAAAGCTGCTCTGGCTCACGATGATTATAGAATTCAACACTGCGGTATTGTAATAGGGCACAGATACTGGGCGAGGTTTCATAATCTATAAAGAATACAGTCTTGCTACCAAAGATTGAAAAAAGCGCATAGAGTGCGGAAATCTCTTCGGGAAACGGAATTATTGAATCTATTTTCTTAAATTCATTCATCTCCTTCTTTAATTCATCCAGCAGATTGTCAGGATTTCTTATATCACTGTATCCATGGCTATCAATATTCATTCGTGCTGTCTCAATCAGATATTCGTTATTATGGCGATTAAAACAGTCAAATGTAGAAAAATTCAGATATTTTTTATTGTTAAATACAAAAACCGGCTCAGATGGCAGTAAAAGAGGAAGTTTATCCTGTTCATTAAAGAGATTTATTTGATAGGGTTTCATACCACATTCCTGCCACAACATTTTTTATATTTTTTTCCACTACCACAAGGGCAAGGGTCATTTCTGCCAATTTTTGGAGATTTGCTGCCGGAAGAAACTGGAGCACCAGTTTTTGCTTGAACCTGTCCCTTTCCATCTAATCCCGGTTTATATTCCTGGGTCACTACCGGTTTCCTTTGAATGGGTCTGGGTGTAGCACGAAAGACAATACCTGAAACATCGCGTGCAATATCTCGCAGAAGGTCATCAAACATCTTAAATGATTCCTGCTTGTATTCAACGAGTGGGTCTTTCTGGGCATAGGCGCGCAAATTTATCCCTTCCCTCAATGCATCAAGTGCATAAAGATGCTCGCGCCAGCGATTATCAATGGTCAGCAATAATATAGATTTCAGCATTTCATTAAATGTTTCTTCATCATAATTCTTCTTCCTTAAATTAAAATATTCTTTTGCTTTCTCAAGTAATCGGTCAAAGAGTTCGGTCTGTTTTATCCTTTCTCTTTCACTTTTTTCAATATAGAGGTTTGTTAAAAATAATTGATTAAATTCTCCGATTAATCCTTCCCAATCCCATTGTTCTGGCGGTTCTTTTTCATCTGAATACTTTAAAATAATATCCTCAATCGTATCCTCAAAATTTTTAAATAACATATCTTCAAAATTTCCGCCTTTTAATATTTCATCGCGCATTTTATAAATCACTTCCCGCTGGCGATTCATCACATCATCGTATTCTAATAGATGTTTTCTGATCTCAAAATGGTTCTCTTCCACCCTCTTCTGGGCATTTGCGATTGCCCGCGAAACCAGGGGATGGGTCAGTGGTTTCTGCTCGCCTCCGCCAAAGCGGTCCATAATATCTGCGACACGGTCTGACCCGAATATTCGCATCAGGTCATCCTCTAAGGAAAGAAAGAATCGTGATGAACCAGGGTCTCCCTGACGGCCACTCCTTCCTCTTAATTGATTATCAATTCTTCGTGACTCATGCCGTTCAGTTCCAATAATATATAGCCCGCAGGGTAAATCATCCAAACATTCTCTTTTTTCTTCGTGGCTACATTCAGCACAATTATGGTCCAGACATTTAATACAACATTTACTACACTGCACAACGCCCGGTCCTAATTTAATATCAGTGCCGCGACCAGCCATATTAGTAGCAATAGTAACTGCTCCAGGTTGGCCTGCCTGTGCTACAATAACTGCTTCGCGTTGATGATGTTTGGCATTGAGAACATTGTGTGGTATACCTTTTCTCTGTAATAAACGCGAAAGAACTTCGGATACCTCTACGGAAGTTGTGCCCACAAGTATAGGCCTCTTCTTTGCATGCCATTTTACAATTTCGTCAATGATTGCATTATATTTTTCTCTTCTTGAACGATACACAACATCTTCATAATCAATGCGCCGAACCGGCTCTTTGGTCGGAATCTCCATAACATCAAGTTTGTAAATTTGCCAGAATTCATTCGCCTCTGTGGCTGCGGTTCCAGTCATACCCGCAAGTTTTTCATACATCCTAAAATAGTTCTGAATAGTGATTGTAGCGAATGTCTGGGTCTCTTCCTGGACACGCACCCTTTCTTTTGCTTCAAGCGCCTGATGTAAGCCATCAGAAAATCTTCTACCGGGCATTAATCTGCCAGTAAATTCATCAACAATTATTACCTTCCCATCCTGAACAACATATTCTACATCCTTTTCAAACAGTGAATATGCCTTGAGCAGAGCCCTTAAATTAGAGAGAATTTCACTCTTTTTTGCATACTCTTCGTATGCTTTCTCTTTGTTTACAAATTTTTCTTTTGGTGATAAATTTTCATCTTTTTCTATCTTTCCAATTTTTTCGCTTAAATCAGGCAAGACAAACATTTCAGGATTGTTGGGTGAGATAAATAGTCTTCCTTTTTCAGTGAGGTCAACAATATGGGATTTTTCATCAATTACAAAATATAACTCTTCATCAATCTGAGAAAATTTTTTCTCCCTTAAAAAATTCAGCTCGGTATCTTCAATAAGCCGTTTGACACCAGTTTCCTGTTCAAGTTTTAACAACTGTTTATTCTTTGGTGCCCCTCTTCTCGCCTGCAGGAGTTTAATACCTGCCTCTTTTTCTTTACCTTCATCAAGCAATTTTTTTGCTTCCTGCACAATTCTATTTACCAGAACAGTCTGGGCAGAATTCAATTTCTGGACAACAGGGTTCAGATCATCAAAACTCTTGGTCTCTCTTTCAACTGGTCCGGAGATAATTAATGGGGTCCGTGCCTCATCTATCAATATGCTGTCAACCTCATCAACTATCGCATAATAATGGCCACGCTGAACCTTATCTTCAAATCGCCATACCATATTGTCCCTGAGATAATCAAACCCGAATTCATTATTTGTGCCATAGGTTATATCTTTATTATATGCATCTTTTCTCTGTTCATTTTCCATTCCCTGTTGCAAAACGCCAACACTTAGACCGAGCGATTCATAGACCGGTCCCATCCATTCGCGGTCGCGTCTGGCAAGATAATCATTGACCGTCACAAGGTGGGCACCTTTGCCAGCAAGGGCATTTAAATATAATGGCATTGTTGCAACAAGAGTCTTACCCTCTCCAGTCTTCATCTCAGCAATCTTACCTTCGTGAAGCACAATCCCACCAATCAATTGCACATCAAATGGAATCATATTCCATTCAGTTTCAATTTCCACAACAAGCCATTTTTTACCAATGAGGGTTCGGCACGCTTCTTTTACCAAGCCAAATGCCTCAGGCAAAATTGCATCAAGGGATTCGCCCTGGGCAATGCGCTTCTTAAAATCTTCAGTAGTTTTTAATAAATCAACACCTTTGAATTTTTCATAAAATTGATTAATCTCTTCAACAATGGGCCAGAGCCTTTTTAGTTCGCGCTCTGTCTTGGTGCCGAAAATCTTGGATAATAATCTTTGGAGCATATAAACTCTTATTATTATACTGAAGAATTGGCGGATGTCAAGAAAATTATAGTTTTTTTAAAACTTTTTTTATTAACACAGGTATTTCACTGAGGGTTTCCGCAATCAATGCACCATTATTTTTTAATGCCTCAATCTTGCTCTGTGCAGTTCCCATATTCCCTTCTATGATTGCACCGGCATGACCGAGCCTCTTTCCCTGGGGCGCTGATTTTCCAGTAATATAAGCAACAACCGGCTTTGTCATCTGTTTAATATATGGCGCAGAAAGTTCCTCATATACGCCGCCTATTTCTCCTGCCATTACAGCTGCATCTGTTTCAGGGTCCTGTTCAAAGAGCCGTAAAATATCTTCAAAATTAGAACCAAGAATTGGGTCACCGCCAAGTCCCACTGATGTTGACTCTCCAAATCCATCAAGATTGAGTGAGTTTGCGATATAATAGGTAACTGCACCACTGCGGGCAACCGTACCAATTCTACCAGGTTGAAAAGCAATCCTCGGCAGCATTCCAACAAGGCATTTCCCAGGTGATATAACACCAGGAGTATTACCACCTATCACCACAACTCCTTTTGTTTTCGCCTTTTCTCTTACATAGAGCATATCATGAATTGGAATTCTTTCGGTAATTACCACAACTGTCTTTATCCCCGCATCAATCGCCTCTAAAATTGCCTCTCTGGCAAACCTCGCTGGCACCCAGATACTGGAAACAGTAGCATCAGGATGTTCTCTCAAACATTGCTCAACTGTATCATAAACAGGAACTCCTTCAACTTTCTGACCACCCTTACCAGGTGTTACCCCACCAACAATCTTTGTTCCGTACTCAAGCATAAATTTAGTATGGAGTGCGGCGTTTGAACCAGTAATACCCTGAACAATAGTCTTGGTGTTTTCGTTTATGAGAATAGCCATCGATATTATCTTATGTCATGTTAAATAAATGTAAATTCGAATATCGAAATTCGAAACTCTAAACAATTACTAAATCCCAAATTCAAATGATTCAAACAATCTAATTGTTTAGAATTTTGTGGTTTGGTTATTGAAATTTGTTTCGGATTTCGTATTTCGGATTTAGAATTTTTTTGGTAATCCATAGGCGCTTTTAACTTATTTGCATTTTAATCCCTTAGCAACCATAATTGTCTCTTGAATAACTGTTTCAATCGGTGTATCATAGGCATATACCTTTATGTCTTTGAATAATTCTGGATAGTCATTCTTCGCCTGCTCAAATATCTTTCTGCCTTCCTCTTCCATATTTCCTGCCATTCGCATAATCATTGGTTTGTGTGGTTTATTCTCTATCACATATTGAACTACTGCCTTTGCCCAATCATCACAACGGGATATGCCACCAAACCGCGCCCCAAAGATGACCTTCACCTTTGGATTATCCATTAAGAGCCCGAGCATCGCCTTCAATTTTTCCTGAGTTGGTGCACCGCCAGAATCCATAAAATTTGCTGGTCTGCCACCATAATGGGAAATCAAATCAATTGCTGCAATACCAAAACCCGCACCCCCAGGAAAGACCCCTATATCACCATCAGGATTAACATCAGCATAAGGAATCCCTGCGGATTTGGCAATCCTTTCCCGCTCTGTTAGTTCACCAATCTCATTCCGAGCGAATATACCCATTTCCTTTAATTCCGGATGCCTGAACATTGCATCTTCATCAAGGTCAACCTTGGCATCAAGGGCAAAAAACTTTTTATCTTTTGTAATGACCAATGGATTGATCTCAGCAAGTTTACAATCTAAGTTTATAAAAAGATTATATAAATTTAATATTATGGTGGAAAGACTGCTAAACAATTCACCAGAAAAACCAAACTGTCCAGCGATTAAGCGTGCTTTATATTCAAATAGTTTTTCAGCCGGCTCAAAGTAGTATTTTTTAATATATTGCGGAGCAGTCTTTGCAATTTCTTCAATATCCATCCCGCCCTTAGTGCTCAGCATTAATAGTGGTTTATGTTCAAGCCTATCAATGAGTGCAGCAATATATAACTCCTGCTCAATCTCAAGTTTTCTTTCTATTAACACCTTCTCAATTACATAAGGACCGTGCTTTTTACCTAACATATCTTTGATTTTTTGTTCAGCCTCATCACGGGATTGAGCAAATTGAATCACCCCTGCCTTTCCCCTACCCCCTAAAAAAGCCTGCGCCTTTATTACAACCGGGTATACGACCTTTTCAAGTTCTGATAGAGAATTTTTATCAACCACCACGCCATTAGGTATCGGAATCTTATTGCGCCTGAAGAGCATCTTACCTTCAAATTCATATAACCGCATAAAGGATTATATAAATTTATAGGAGAATTTCAAGAGGCACGTTGCAGAATTTAATGTCTGTATTAACTGAAAAAGGCTTCTGATGAGAAGAAATAAAAATAAAGGTTAACTATTTACTTGATTCGGTGTCTAAATTATGTATAATTAAATAACAAGGAGTGAAGAAATGGAAAATGTAATGGATATTTTAAAGACCGGTATTAAAATAGAAAAGAACGGCATCAAGACTTATCTTGATTATGCTTTCAAAACTAAAGACACTACGGGCAAAAATATGTTTATCAGACTCGCAGAGGACGAATTATCTCATATGGAAGTTCTGGAAAAACAACTTGAGAGTATAATGTGTAATCAAGTATGGATTTGCCAGGATATTCCTGAATCTATTATTGAAAAGATTGCACCAAAGATAAGAGAATTAGACCGACCAAAAACTGAGCAGGGGCTTGATGAACTTTCTGCTTTAAAGACCGCCCTTGAATTAGAAAAAAAATCTATTGAATTTTACAAAGAAAATAAAACGAAAATCTCTAATCCCGATGCTACAAAGATTTTTGACCGTCTCATTGAAATGGAAGAATCGCATTACGATTTGATTCAGGCTGAAATTGATAATATTGAGAAAACTGGTTTCTGGTTTGGTATCAGTGAATTTACAATGGAGGGAGAAAGAGGTTAATAGGAGTTTTTATGGATAAAGAAAAAGCACTTAAAGGAATAAAGATTGCACTGCAAACTGAGTTGAATGGCATTGAATTTTATCGTATTGCAGCAGAAAAGACTGAGGATAAAAAAGGCAAAGAGGTCTTCCAGATGCTTGCCAGTGATGAAGAAAAACATTATAATGAATTGAAACGGCAATATCAGCATCTCATTGAAGACAACGGGTGGCTTGTATCAACAGAACTTGCTAAACCACCGGTTTTTGCCGATGAAAATCCCATATTTTCTAAAGAATTAAAGAATCGCATTCAGGACAGACACTTTGAGATGTCAGCATTGAGTATTGGAGCACTTCTTGAAACGAATTCAATAGATTTTTACCGTAAAATGAAAGAAGAAGCTGACGACCCTGTTGCCCGGCAGTTATTTGAGAATCTACAGAGATGGGAAGAAAAACATTTAGAGGCAATTACAAAACAATTAGACCTGTTAAAAGAAGAATACTGGGCAGATGCCCATTTTACACCACTATATTAATGAAAAATTCGAAATACGAAATTCGAAATACGAAACAAATTCTAATTAGGATTTTTAATTCGGGATATTACCGAAAAATTGTGAGGTGATGTTATGCCATTCTACTCAGAAAAAGTAATGGAACATTTTCAGCACCCGCGCAATGTTGGAGAAATTCCGGATGCTGATGGTATCGGAGAAGTAGGGAATCCGGTCTGTGGTGATATGATGACATTCTATATTAAGGTGAAGGATAATCGGCTTGTGGACATAAAGTTCAAGACCTTTGGCTGTGGTGCGGCAATTGCAGTCTCTTCTATGGTGAGTGAAATGGCGATGGGAAAAACTATTGAAGAGGCATTAAAGATTACCAATGAACTCGTTGCCCAGGAACTCGGTGGTCTGCCTCCCAATAAGATGCATTGTTCAAATCTTGGTGCGGATGCGTTGCATAAGGCGATTGAGGATTATCTAAAAAAGCAAGGCAAGTAAAATGGCTAAAAGGTGTAAATGTCCATTCTGCAATAGCGAATTGTTATTTAAGTGTTTTGAACCTATTTTCTGCACCAATTGCAAGATAGAATTAATTCCCTGCTCTGAGTGTGGTAAATTATACAACATAAAATTTGAGAAATGCCCGCATTGTGGGACAAAAAATAAAAGGAGGCAAGATGTCAGTTCTTGATGAGCAGGTAAAGACTGAGGTAAAAAAAATATTTAATGATTTAAAAGAAGCAGTGAAGTTAGTAGTATTTACGCAGGAATCACCGATTGTAATGCCTACCCTGGAGTGCGAAAACTGTCGTGATAATAGATTGTTGATGGAAGAATTGAGCAGCCTTTCGGATAAAATTAGCATAGAAGTCTATGATTTTCTAAAAGACAAAGAAAAGGTTGAAGAATACAAGATTGAAAAGATACCAGCGAATGTAATTAAAAGTGAGATTGACTATGGTATAAGATTTTTTGGTATGCCCGCAGGTTATGAATTTTCTACCCTGATTGAAGCAATTAAACTGGTATCAAACAGGGATTCAGGGATCGCTGCAGAGGTAAAAGAA
The DNA here is from genome assembly GCA_037444665.1 of Caldifarciminota bacterium. GTDB lineage: Bacteria > Hydrothermota > Tepidihabitantia > SM23-42 > JAOAFX01 > JAOAFX01. The sequence goes on along the minus strand of JBBILZ010000029.1, from coordinate 3,556 downwards.
AAAATAAAGACCATTACCAAGTTTGTGCATATAAAGGTGTTTGTCACCCTCACCTGCCCTTATTGTCCTCAGGCAGCAATTACCGCCTTCAAGTTTGCTATGGAGAACCAGTCCATCACTGCGGAAACAATAAATGCCCAGGAATTTCCCCATCTTGCCCAGCGTTTTAATGTCTTTGCCGTACCCAAGATTGTAATAAATGATACTGCCCAATTTGAAGGTGCACTTCCAGAATCTCAATTTCTGGAAAAAATTTTGAGTTCAGTTCAGATTTGACATAAAAGGGTGTATCTATGAACCCCCCAAAAAAAATAAAAAAATAAAAAAAGAAAGGAGATAATTATGGCATCAAAAGAACTACTTGATTTGATGAACAAATCAATCGCCCGTGAACTGCAGGTTGCCATTCAATATATGTGGCAACATGTTCAGTGGAAGGGTGTAAAAGGGTTTGCAGTAAAAGATGAACTAAAAAAGATCTCTATAACTGAAATGAAACATGCTGAGGCAATTGCTGAGAGATTAAATTATCTTGGCGGTAAGCCAACGACCAAACCCGAACCAATAATAGTCGGCGAAGCACTCAAAGAAATGCTTGAACAGGACAAAAAAGACGAAGAAGGTGCAATAAAACTATATAAGCAAGTCATTCAGAAGGCAAGGGATGAAGGTGATGAGGTTACGCGAAAACTATTTGAAGGCATACTCGCTGACGAAGAAGAACATCACGACACATTCACCACGCTACTTGAGGAGATTTAACCCTGAATAACATAATTAGGGCTTAGAAGAAAAAGTAGCGTCCATCTTAAGATGGACGGGGAGTGTTTGCTAAAAATCCCCTCTCCCAATTAGAGGGAGAGGGGATGGAAAATTATGAAATCTGAAAAGAAAATTGTTAAAATTGGTGGTATGCATTGTGCAACGTGCGTAACCACGATTGAGAACTCATTAAAAAAACTTGATGGCACAATTGATGTGGTGGTTAACCTTGCGACAGAAAAGGCAACGGTCAATTATGACCCGTCAGTCGTTAGCAAAGAAAAGATAAAAAAAGCGATAGAAGATGTGGGCTATCAATTCCTTGGAATTGACGAAGAGATTGACCAGGAATACGAGAATAGACTAAGAGAAAGAGAATTAAAAAATAAAAGAATAAGATTTATTATCGGCTTTATCATTGGCATCCCCTTGATGGTTCTTATGTATATTCCACTCCATCATCTCAATTTTCCCCTCCATTATATCCTGTTCATTGTTTCCACACCCACATTTTTATATATCAGTTCTCCAATTTTTAAGGCAGGATTCCAGGCAATAAAAAATAGAGTTCTGAATATGGATGTGATGTATTCAATGGGCATTGGTGTGGCATATATTGCAAGTGTTCTCGGAACATTCAATATTGTTCTGACCAGAGATTTTTTGTTTTATGAAGCAGCCATACTCCTTGCTACATTTTTGACACTGGGACGTTATCTTGAAGCAAGGGCAAAGAGCAGGACATCTGAGGCAATCAAAAAATTGATTGGGCTAAAACCAAAGACCGCTATGGTTTTACGCAATAATACTGAGAGAGAAATCCCCATTGATGATGTTCAGATTAATGATGTTATTATTGCCCGACCTGGTGAGCAGATTGCCACAGATGGAGATGTAATAGAAGGAATGAGTTCGGTAGATGAATCAATGATTACTGGAGAACCCATACCAGTAGCAAAAAAATCAGGTGATAGAGTCATTGGTGGCACAATAAACAAAAATGGAGTAATAAAATTCCGTGCGACAAAAATTGGTAAGGAGACGCTCTTATCCCAGATAATAAGACTCGTTGAAGAGGCACAGACTTCAAAACCGCCGGTCCAGAAGATTGCAGATAATGTCGTAAGTTATTTTATCCCGGTTGTATTGAGTATTGCTATCCTCTCTTTTATTTTATGGTATTTTGCTTTTGATGCAAATCTGCATTTTGCCCTGAGTATTTTAATTTCCATCCTCGTCGTTGCCTGCCCCTGTGCATTGGGCCTTGCTACACCAACCGCAGTTACTGTGGGCATTGGCAGGGGTGCAGAATTGGGAATTTTGATTAAAAATGGTGAGGCACTGGAGATTGCACAGAAGATCACAGCGGTTGTCTTTGATAAGACAGGAACATTAACAACTGGGAAACCTGAGGTAATTGATATTATTCCGGTAAAACAGGCAACTATTAAAATCAATGGTAGCGATGAAGAAGAAAAAATAAAAATTTTACAGATTGCCGGCAGTATTGAAAAAAATTCCTTGCACCCACTGGCTGAAGCAATAGTAAAAGAAGCAGAAAAGAGAAATGTAAATTTACTGGAGTGTGAAGATTTAGAGACTGTTGAAGGTAGAGGTATAAAAGGAAAGATTAATGGAAAATTATATTTTCTTGGCAATGCCAAATTCTTAAAGGAGAATATCATAACATTCCCTAAAGAGGTAGAAGAAAAGGTAAGGGAAATAGAAAAACAGGGCAAGACGATTGTAATCATTGGTGACCAGGAAGTAATCTATGGCTTAATGGTTATTGCAGATAAGATAAAATCAACAGCCCAGAAGGCAATTGAGGCATTAAAAAGAATGAATCTCAAATCAGCTATGATTACTGGCGATAACATGAATTCAGCAAAGGGTGTTGCGCGACAGATTGGTATTGATTATGTCATTGCCGAGGTTTTACCGCAGGATAAGGCAAATGAAGTAATAAAGTTGCAGGAAAAAGGCGAAATCGTAGCATTTGTTGGTGATGGAATAAATGATGCTCCGGCACTTGCCCGCGCTGACTTGGGTATTGCAGTGGGCAGTGGAACTGACATTGCCATTGAGAGTGGTGATATGGTCTTAATAAAGAATGAAGTCATTGATGTGGTTTCTGCAATCCAGCTGGGCAGAAAGGTGATGTCAAGGATAAAGCAGAACCTTTTCTGGGCATTCTTTTATAATATAATTCTCATCCCTGTTGCCGCTGGGGTCCTCTACCCTATCTTTAAGATTACATTCAGACCAGAATTTGCCGGTCTGGCAATGGCAATGAGTTCAGTCACAGTGGTAAGTCTATCACTCTTGTTGAAAAATTATGTTCCGCTGGTGAAAAGATAATCTGACCTCCCCACTGTTTTCCTCTTTAGTTTTTCCAGAACTTTAACGCTATTAGGCATCTGGGGTAGGGATTTTAGTCCCGTAAAAAATTTCACGAGGCTAAAAACTCTATTCCTATCTATGTGAAAGTGGAGTAGGGACTTTAGTCCCGTTATTTTCACCCTCCACCACGCCCTATAACCGTACCAGCATCCATGCCCAAAAACCTCAAACCTGTTCCTTGCCGAACACAGAATATAATGCCCGATGAATCGGGCAGCTATGTTTTGATGCAGGGATGATTCCATCTTTTATAGACGTAGAAAATAAGACAAGAAAATGAGGAGGACTCTGAAAGATAATATCTTGACATAAATAGAGTTTTGATTATAATATTATTGAAAGACGGCGAAGGCTCAAAATTGAGGAGGTCAAAATGAATGCTTTAAAGATA
>JBBILZ010000028.1:0-32027 GCA_037444665.1 Caldifarciminota bacterium | reverse complement strand
CTGGTGATAATGCGAATTTAGAGGTGGAGTTGATTACGCCGGTGGCGATTGAGCAGGGTTTACGGTTTGCAATTCGTGAAGGTGGTAAGACGGTCGGTGCAGGCGTCGTAACAAAAATAATAGAATAGATAAAAAAGGCAAATAAATGAATAAATTAAGAATAAGGCTAAAATCATATGACCACAGGATACTGGACCAATCAGTAAAATCTATTGTTGATACGGTAAAAAGATTTGGTATTAAAATGTCAGGACCTGTGCCATTACCTACTGAACGTTCACTCTACACGGTTCTCCGCTCACCACATGTGGACAAAAAATCGCGTGAACAGTTTGAGTTACGTGTGCACAAGCGGCTAATAGAACTCAATGATGTTACCCCGGATATCATTGATGCCTTAAACAAACTTGAAATACCTGCCGGTGTTTATGTTGAGGTCAAAGCAATATGATGACTAAAAATACAATATTTCAATTCTCAGGGACCGGATCAATTCTAAGAATTAGTTTCAGACCAAACAAGGAAATACTATGATTGGATTGATTGGTAAAAAAATCGGAATGTCTCAGATATTTACTGATGATGGAAAAATAATGCCAGTCTGTATAGTAGAGGCAGGTCCCTGCCCAGTTGTTCAGATAAAAGATGATAAAAACAATGGCTATAAGGCAATACAGATTGCATTCGGAACAAAGAAAAAAATTAATAAACCACTTGCCGGGCACCTGAAAAAGGCAAACTTACAATCGGCAAGGTGGCTTACTGAAATAAGGGTTAATAATATTGAAAAATATAAGGTTGGCGATGTCCTGGATACAAAAATTTTTGCGGTAGGAGATAAAATAAAAGTTAGTGGTTATACAAAAGGTAGAGGTTTCAGTGGCGGAATGAAAAGATGGGGTTGGAAAGGCGGTCCTGGTTCGCACGGGTCTATGTCCCACCGGCGAATTGGCTCAGCCAGCCATGGACATTCTGACCCCGGAAGAATCCTGAAAGGGAAAACTATGCCGGGTCATTATGGAAATGAAAGGGTCACCATTAAAAATTTAAAAATTTTAAAGATTGAAAACAATCTTATCTATCTCAATGGTGCTGTTCCCGGTGCCAAAAATGGTTGGTTATTATTACTTAAGGAAGAATAATGGAAACAAAGTTATATAATCAGAACGGCGAAGAAATAGGAAATATTAAATTACCCAAGGATATTTTTGAAAACAAAGTCAATAAAACACTGCTCTGGGAAATAGCCTTTACGATCTTAAATAACCAAAGACAAGGAACGGCAAAAGCAAAGACGCGTGCTGAAGTAAAGGGCGGTGGTAAAAAACCATGGCGACAGAAAGGTATTGGTTGGGCAAGGCATGGTAGTATTCGGTCTCCAATCTGGCGTAAAGGTGGTGTAGTTTTCGGTCCAAAACCAAGAGATTATTACAAAACTGTTCCTAAAAGAAAGAAGACCCTCGCCCTGTTATCCGCACTCAGCGCTGTGGCAAAAGAAAATAAAATTATTGTGATAGAAGATATTGTCCTTGATACACCCAAGACAAAGGCATTACAGGAAATATTAAAGAAGCTCAATCTCAATAATGCAAAATTATTGATCAGCACAAACGCTATCAATAAAAATATTTTACTTGCTGCCCAGAATATTCCGGGCATTGTGTTAAAAAGGGCAGCGGATATAAATTGCTATGATGTTATTTCTGCTGATTATCTACTTTTTACAAAAAATAGTATCGCAGAATTGGAGAAAAGATGCGTTACGAACAAGTAATAATTAAACCGCTTATCACTGAAAAATCGGACCGACTAAGAGAATATAATTGTTATCAATTTCTTGTTGTAAAGAATGCAACAAAACAATTGATTAAAAAAGCAATTGAAAAATTATTCAATGTAAATGTAGTAAATGTGCGAACAACCAATTATCGTGGCAAATTGCGCAGGCTCGGCCGCTCAAGTGGTTATCGTCCTGGTTATAAAAAAGCTTCGGTCTGGATAAAAGCAGGCCAGAAAATTGAAATAATAGAGGGTGTATAATGGGAATAAAAGTATACCGTCCATTAACTCCGGCACGCCGTTTCTATACTGTTAATGTGCCGCCAATAACAAAGAAAAAACCAGAGAAGAAACTAATCATTTCACAAAAGAGAACCGGAGGTAGAAACAATCTGGGTAGATTAACTGCGCGGCATCGCGGTGGTGGACATCATAAAAAGATAAGGGTGATAGACTTTAGACGCGATAAAGACAATATTCCAGCAATAGTATGTGCGATAGAATACGACCCAAATCGCAGCGCCTTGATTGCCCTGATTACTTACAAAGATGGAGAAAAACGATACATATTGTGCCCTGATGGGCTCAATGTTGGTGATACTGTCGTATCTGGCGAAGATGCCCCTATCAAAATTGGCAATTGTCTTTCGTTGAATAATATTCCACTGGGTGTTGAAATACATAATGTTGAAATAGCGCCCAAAAAAGGTGGTGAACTGGTGCGAAGCGCCGGGTTATCCTGTCAGATTATGGCAAAAGAAGGAAATTATGCCCACATTAAATTACCTTCTGGTGAAGTCCGTTTAATAGATTTACGCTGTAGAGCAACGATTGGAAAGGTATCCAATCCATTACATTCAAGTATCTCTATTGGTAAAGCGGGCAGAAACAGACATAAAGGTATAAGACCGTATGTGCGTGGTGTGGCAATGAATCCAATTGACCATCCATTAGGTGGTGGTGAAGGTAGGTCGCACGGTGGAAGGCACCCTACCTCACCCTGGGGTTGGTTGACCAAAGGCAAAAAAACGAGAAAAAAGAAGAAAATTTCTGATAAATTCATACTAAAAAGGAGAAAGTAATGTCCCGTTCGCTTAAAAAAGGTCCTTATGTAGACCAGAAACTTCTAAAAAAGATTAATCACTTGATTGAAACAAAAGAGAAAAAGGTTATAAAGACCTGGGCAAGAAGTTCTGTGATTCCACCGGAATTTGTTGGTTTTACTATTGCAGTCCATAATGGAAATCGCTTTATCCCGGTCTATATCACGGAAAGAATGGTTGGGCACAAACTTGGTGAGTTTGCACCAACAAGAACATTCCGTGCCCATTCTGGCACAAGGAAGGCAGAAAAAGAAAGAGAGTTTGAGAAATGATGGTTCGTGCAATAAAAAGATACGAAAGAATATCAGCATTAAAGGTGCGAAAAATTTTAAGAATTATAAAGGGTAAGGATGTTCCTGAAGCGAGAGCAATTCTCAGCATCCATCACTCACGCTCAAAGATACCGGTTCTCAAGACCCTAAATTCAGCAGTGGCTAATTTAAAGAATCGTGTTGGAGCAATACGCATAGATGATAAAGACCTTTATGTAAAAGAGGCAACTGCTAATGAAGGTCCTCAGATGAAAAGGTGGCGACCGGGTTTCAGAGGAAGTCCCACCATGATTAGAAAAAGAACCTGCCACATAACACTTGTCGTTGATTCTCGGAAACCAATTCCGACAAAGAAAGGAGAATAATGGGTCAAAAATCTCATCCTATAGGTTTTCGCCTTGGTATTACAAAAGATTGGAAATCAAAATGGTTTGATGAAACCGGGTATGCAAAAATGGTTACCGAAGATTTTAAGATTCGTCGTTATTTAAATAAGCGCCTTTCTGATTCAATGGTTTCAAATGTTGTTATCAGGCGCGTATCAAACAAGGTAATCATTACAATATACACTGCCCAGCCCGGTAAGGTCATTGGTAAGGGCGGTGAGGAGATAAAAAAACTGCATGAAGAAATAAAAAGTTTGGTTAAGAATGAAGTGGCTATCAATATTGAAGAAGTCAGAATTCCGGAACTTGATGCTGCTCTGGTTGCGCAGAACATTGCGCGGCAGATTGAACAGAGAATTTCCCATCGCAGGGCAATGAAAAGAGTCGTTATTTCGGCGATGAAGATTGGCGCCAGAGGTATCAAAGTAACTTGTGGTGGAAGATTGGGTGGTGCGGAAATTGCCCGTTCTGAATGGTATCGCGAAGGTCGCGTGCCATTGCAAACAATTAAAGCCGATATTGATTTTGCCCGTTCTACTGCTTTTACAATATATGGGACAGTCGGCATCAAGGTTTGGATATATAAAGGAGATGTCCAGTAATGTTAGAACCGAAAAAAGTTAAATACCGTAAACAACAAAGAGGTCGTAGAAAAGGTAAGGCAACAAGTGGTAACTCCATTGCCTTCGGTGAATACGGTTTAATAGCACTTGAACCCGCGTGGATCACGGCAAGGCAGATTGAAGCAGCAAGAGTCGCAATTTCGCACAGTATGAAAAAAGGTGCCAAAATGTGGGTAAGAATCTTCCCTGATAAACCAGTGACAAAAAAACCAGCAGAAACAAGAATGGGAAAAGGCAAGGGTATGCCTGAATTCTGGGTAAGTGTAGTAAAACCAGGAAGAGTTCTGTTTGAAATTGAAGGGGTCGCACAGGATGAGGCGAAGGAACTTTTACGCATCGCAGCCAGAAAATTGCCAATAAAAACAAGATTTATCAAAAGAGAAGAGGGAATAAAATATGAAGGCTTATGAACTAAGAGAAAAGACCAGAGATGAATTGATTAATGACCTGAACGGTCTGTACAAGGAATTATTCAATTTAAAGCTACGCCATGCATCTCAAGAACTTCCTAATCCCTTGAAAATCCGCTCAATCAAACGGGAGATTGCCAGAATAAGAACAATTCTTAGAGAGGATGAACTGGGAAAAATAAAATTATTGCAGGCAAAACAATCCCAGACTAAAACCAAGGAAAAGAAAGGAGAATAATGCCTAAGACAAAGGTCGGCACTGTTGTAAGCGATAAAATGCAAAAGACGATTGTTGTTAAATTGATGAGATATGTAAAACATCCTTTATATAAAAAATATTTGAGAAAAGCAACAAAAGTATATGTGCATGATGAGAAAAATGAATATAAAGTTGGTGATAAGGTTTTAATTGAACAGACCCGGCCACTATCTAAATTAAAACGATGGCGGGTTATCAGAAAAATAGTTTAAGAGGGTAGCATGATTCAAATATACTCAAGATTAAAGGTATGCGATAATACTGGAGCACGGGTGGCAATGTGTATCCATGTTACGGGTAGTTCTGGCAGAAGGTACGCCTATATCGGCGACATCATAAATGTCACGATAAAAGATGCACTACCCCATGCACCGATTAAAAAGGGTGATAAGGCAAAGGCAGTGATTGTTCGCACCAAAAAAGAGATTCGCCGAATTGATGGTTCTTATGTTCGGTTTGATGACAACGCCTGTGTATTAATTAACGACCAGAAAGAACCAAAAGGCACAAGAGTATTTGGACCTGTAGCAAGGGAACTACGAGAAAAAGGGTTTACAAAAATACTGTCACTGGCGAGTGAGGTTGTATGAAGAAAAAATCGGAAAATCATAAACCTAAATTTCATATCAAAAAAAATGATCTGGTTGAGGTGAATATTGGCGAAGAAAAAGGAAGGCGGGGTAGAGTGCTTGAGATTGACCCAGAAAAAATGACCGCAATTGTTGAAGGTATAAATTTAGTAAAGAAACACCAGCGCGCTCGCTCCCAAACTCAGCCTTCTGGCATTATCACTAAACCAGCACCTATACATATTTCCAATCTCGTTTTGATCTGTCCAAAATGTGGGAAAAAAACAAAGATAAAAAAGGAGAAGGTTGAAAAAAAACGCGTTAGAATCTGTAAAGAATGTGGGGAGATATTAGAATGAAGACCAATTATAAAGCACGGTTGAAAGCATTTTATGATGACACACTGAAAAAAACATTATTAAAAAAATTAGGATACAAAAATATTTATCAGGTTCCAGCATTAAAAAAGATTGTGATAAATGTGGGCGTTGGTGAAGCAGTTACAGACCCTAAAATTCTTGAAATAATAAGAGATGACCTTGCTCGTATTACAGGTCAGGCGCCTGTATATACTCGTGCAAAAAGACCTATCTCAAACTTTAAAATTCGCAAAGGACTGGTCATCGGTATGAAAGTTACACTCCGTGGCAAAAGAATGTACGAATTTTTTGACCGTTTCATTAATTTTGCCGCGCCCAGAATCAGGGATTTTAAAGGATTTAAAAGAGATTCTTTTGATGGCAGAGGCTCATATAATCTCGGATTAACTGAACAAACAATCTTTCCTGAAATTGAATATGATAAAATTAAAAAGGTATTCGGCATGGACATTGCCATTGTCACAACTGCCAAAAAAGATGAAGATGCATTGGCACTTCTTGAAGGTCTGGGCATGCCATTTGAAAAGAAAAAATAAAGGAGGCTAATTGGCAAAGTTATGTTTGATAAATAAAGCGAAAAAAACACCAAAATTCTCAACAAGAAAGTATAATCGTTGCCAGCGCTGCGGTAGGCCAAGAGGTTTTTATAGAAAATTTGGCCTTTGCCGTATCTGCCTCAGGGAGCTTGCCCTGCAGGGTGAATTACCCGGAGTTCGTAAGGCGACCTGGTAAACAGATTTAAAGACTACACTTCTTTCTTTCCTAAACTTTCAATCTTTTGCTCGAGTTCTTCAATCTTTGCCCTTAATTTTTCTTTTTCTGCGCGGGAAATTTTGACCCGCACCCGAATCAGAAGATATGCAGTGAGCAATAATATTACTATCTGAAAAATGTTAATCGGCATAAATTTTTGCAGGATAGAAAAGATTAAAGACAAAAAAGAAAGAACTAAAATAACTACCAATATCTCAATCACACTTCACCCCTTTTATTTTGACTGACTTATTTTAATAATCTGCCCTGATTCATTGGTTGTCACAACCAGTATCTGTTTCATCACCACTGCATCAACTGTCTTTACTTTCCGCTCAAAACGAAGATTGAATACTGTTTTAGCACCTTTTGCCTCTCCTAAAGAAAGTTTTTTGTATACTATTTGCTGGGGAGCAATTTTCTTTTTTATAACTCTTGGTTCAATTCCCTTAAACTCAGGAAATTGTTTACTGATAATTTTTTTTATATAAGACAGAATCTTTGTTTCAAGCATCATTATACTCCTCTGGACAATGTCCAATTGTTAACCACATTTTAATAAAGGGTCTCCATATAAAACAAATTGCAGTAATGTCTTCTGGTCATCATCATCTAAAAATCCGTGACGGCGAATTTTTTTCCGAGCAAAATCCAGTTTTGCATTTTTAAATGCCTCACCCGTAGTCAATCCCTGTTTCAAATATTCAAAAAGATATTTCACAAAAAGGTCTGCTTCACTTGATGGTGGAGTAGGAGGTCCATACGCAATTGTTGTAGAACCACAAAATCCAAGATTATTATCCTGGTCAAGAAATTTTAAAGAAATCGCATTCTTTTCTGATTTATTTAAAATATATGCACCATAACATGCCTCTGATGCAACAAAACCACAGGCATCAATTATATTACCTGGTGTCAGGGCAATGGGATAATTACCACCTTCCTGCCCATACCAGTTTTCTGAAACTACACTTCCATGAAGGTTAAAATATAGGTAATCTTTTTCTTTGAGCCATGCTGAGTTAAAATTTGCCGATGTTGTTGGTGGAGAAATCTTTAAATTCTTTACATCACCGATCTGTTGGTATACATTTTTTGAAGCCTCCTTCCACACAAAGGCACTCATTCCAAAAGATTTACTATATTGTTTAAATGACCTGGTCAGTTGTTTTATAATAAAATCTATTTTGCGATTATCCGGGATTCTTGCGCATATTCTTTCTGGAATTAAAAAATCATCATCGCTTGAGGCATAGGGGCTATCAGATAGAACATTATTATCATCATCGTCACAAGGATTGGGAAGGCGATAAAATGGAACTACCTTATCACCGCCGATGATTAAAACCGTATCAATCTCTCCCCACTTCCTCTCCAATTGGTTAATAAATTCTCTTATTGCCTTAGGATTCTTTCTTGCAGGTTTCACTTTGAATTTATTTAGTTCATCAAAATAGAGCAATTTAATTTGATGACGATGATATTTTTTTATGTATCTATTTATTGCCTCTTCAAATGGTCTGAGATCGCCAATTTCCTTGTGCAATGCACTCTTACAACTCAAGATTAACATCCGCATAGAAAATTATAATAAAATTTTTTTAAAAGTCAACCACTGCCTTTGCCGAAATTGAGATCACCCCTACATTGAACTGTAGTTGCCCGATTTATCGGGCACTACCTCTTCACCCTTTATAAATAGCCCTCTTTCGCCTTGACAAAATTTAAATTCTGGATATAATATGCCATATATAAAAATTGCTTATAAAAAGGAGGTGATAACAGGGAAGAAAAAAGGTGGTTAATGGGCTTGTGGATGTGCCTGGGAACATCCATAAGTGGACTCCGCAAAATTTTGCGGTCTCCGCGAATTTTTTGCGGTCTCTGTGTTTAAACAAAAAAAGGAGAAAAAAATGAAGAGATTTATATTCTGTTCAATTGCCCTTGTGGCATTGGTATCACTCGTTGGTTGCGGTGGCGAAGCAGAAAAACTCGCCGCACCAGAGATTGTTGCTACAATAATGGACGATGGTTCAATAACAGTAGTATGGGAAGAAGATACTACAGTTACACAACACACTGATTTCAGTGGTTATAATGTCTATGTTTACACTGATTCTACAGCCCTGCTCGTAGCCGATGGTGAAAATCTGAATGCACATAATACAAATGTTATAACGACAAACTCATATACTGCAAATAATCTGAGCAACGATAGTGTTTACTACATTCAGGTTAGAACAGTCAATACCGATGATAAGGTCGGTAATTACAATTCAGATGTGCCTTTTGTCACGGCTTCACCAAGACCGGAGTTTACAGTTACAGTAAAACTTGAACTCTATCCGAATGATTCAAACGAAGTCAATTGCGGCTTAAGATTTGAGACCGGTGCCGTTACCAGTGAATCGCTCAACACTTTCCCTGGTGCTGATGTTTTCTTTGAGAGATTCATCAGCGGTAGTGCAGAAACCCTCCAGGTAAATTCAGCCTCACGCAGGCCCAATGGCAGGACAACATTGATGACAAGTATTGGACAGGCTGATTTTGATAGTGTCTCTTATGTAAATCCAGCAAATCTAACCGAAGACCATGTAGCATTTGTTGTTGGTGACCTCATTGCGTTCAAAACTGAAGAAGGGAATTTTGTAAAACTCCATATTGATAACTATGATTCTACTGCCGCAACAGTTGATGTGACATTTGCCTACCAGAATAAGACCGATTTTCCGTATTTCATGCCCAAACGGTAATCCTGATTAAAAAACAAAAGAGGGGCGGCTTTGCCGCCCCTCTTTTTTACCATTTCAAAATATTACTTACCTTTTATTAAAGAAAGCGCCTCAGCCCTGGTGGCGGTTGACTGCATTACTCCTCTAATTGCTGAAGTAATGGTTAAAGTTCCGGGTTTTTTCACACCAATCATTGAAAGGCAGAGGTGTTCTGCTTCAATGACAACGAGCACGCCCATTGGCTTGAGATGAGCCATCAAGAAATCTGCAATCTCATGGGTCAGTCGCTCCTGCAACAATGGCCTCTTTGCCATAATATCAATTACCCGTACCAAACTGGAAAAACCCGTGATCTTATTCTCTTTGGGAATATAAACAATATGTGCCTTACCAAAAAAAGGCAGAAGATGATGTTCACAAATAGAATAGAAAGGTATATCTTTTATTAAAATCATTTCGTCTTCATTCTTTGTTTTGTATGTTTTCAATTCTTTTTTAGGATCTTGTTTAACACCCGCAAAGATTTCTTCATACATCTCTGCAACACGACGAGGCGTATCCCTTAAACCATCGCGATTCAAATCTTCATTTATCGCCTTAAGGATAATTCTAATCGCCTGTTCAATCTTTTTCTTATCCATCATTCCTCTCTTTTTCTTTTACCTTCATTTCATCCTCTGCTTTCCTGGCGCCACCCTTGATTATCTTATCTATCTCTTCACCAGTCAAAATCTCTTTTTCCAATAGTCTTTCTGCCAGTTTCTTTAATGTCTCAATATTATTTTTTATAATCTCTTCTGCAATTGCCTCTGCCTTTTTTATGATGCTCTTGACCTCATCATCAATGTCCCGTGCTGTCTCTTCTGAATAATCGCGATGCATCCCAATCTCTCTCCCCAAAAATATCTCTTCCTGTTTTTCACCATAAGTCAATGGACCAAGTTTATCACTCATTCCCCATTCACAGACCATTTTTCGTGCGAGTTTGGTTGCCTTTTCAATATCATTCCCTGAGCCTGTTGACAGGTCACCAAGTATGAGTTTCTCAGCAACTCTGCCTCCAAGCATAAAAGCAAGTTGGTTAAAACAATAAGTCTTTGAATAAGTGCGCCTTTCATCAATGGGCAGAGCCTGAGTCACACCGAGCGCCATACCACGCGGTATAATGGTAACTTTATGAATGGGGTCCATCTCCGGTAAAAATTTTGACACAAGCACATGACCACACTCGTGATATGCAGTGAGCCTCTTTTCGTTGTCTGAGATGATCAAGCTTTTTCTTTCCACACCCATCAGTATCTTGTCTTTTGCATCCTCAAATTCCTGCATTGAAATTTTATTTTTATTTCTTCGTGCCGCAAGAAGGGCTGCTTCATTACACATATTGGCAAGGTCAGCCCCGGAAAAGCCCGGTGTTCCACGAGCAAGAATATCAAGGTCCACATCTGGTGCAAGTGGGGTCTTCCGTGTATGGACCTTTAATATACCCAGCCTTCCCCGCACATCTGGTCTATCAAGAACAACAACGCGGTCAAATCTTCCTGGCCTTAATAATGCCGGGTCAAGTATATCAGGACGATTTGTTGCCGCCATCAAGATTATTCCTTCATTAACCTCAAATCCATCCATTTCAACAAGTAACTGATTCAGTGTCTGTTCCCTCTCATCATGGCCACCGCCAAGTCCTGCTCCACGCAACCTTCCCACTGCATCTATCTCATCAATAAACACGATACAGGGTGAGTTTTTCTTTGCCTGGTCAAACAAATCCCTCACCCTTGAAGCACCAACACCCACAAACATTTCTACAAAATCTGAACCGCTGATGGAAATAAAAGGAACACCCGCTTCACCCGCTACTGCCCTTGCCATCAAAGTTTTACCGGTTCCTGGTGGTCCAAGCAATAATACACCCTTTGGAATTCTGCCGCCAAGCCGTGTGAATTTTCTCGGTTCTTTTAAAAATTCAATTACCTCTTCTAATTCCTGCTTTGCTTCTTCCACGCCCGCCACATCATTGAATGTTGTTGATGGTTTATTTTCAAGGACGATCTTTGCCCTGCTTCTACCAAAACCAAGTGCCCGATTCTGTCCTGATTGCATCTGCCTTAAAAATAAAAACCAGATACCAATCAAAATCAACCAGGGGAAAATACCGATGATAATATCCAGCCAGCTTGACCTCTGTTTTGCAACAATCTCTACATTATATTTGATTAGTTCATCTGAGAGTTTAGGGTCTTCAAATGGTATTAAAGTGTTGAAATCATTATAATTTTTCCCTTCGTATGGGACAGGTGTCCGAAAACTCCCTTTTATTGAACGTTCAGAAATTGTAACTTTTTCAATATTTCTGATGCGCAATTCGCGAATGAACACAGAGTATGGGATATTTGCTGCCCGACTCCCCTGTGCCGCAAAGTATTGGTAACCAAACCAGACAAGGATGACAACCAGTGTCCATATTATTGCGGTCTGCCAGGCACGATTACGCGGCTGTTTCTTATTCGCCACTGTAAACTCCAATGTGTTTTAAATTTCTAAATTTTTTTTCGTAATCAAGACCATAACCTACAACAAAAACCTGCGGAATATTGAATCCTATATAAGTAAGAGGAACATCAATAACACGGCCACTCTTTTTATTTAAAAGTGTGCATACTGCAATACTTCTTGGCTGCCTCGTTCTTAAGTTGTTTATAATATAATTAATGGTCCTGCCAGAATCTACAATATCCTCAACCAGAATAACATCGCGGTCTTCAATTTTAAGAGATAAGTCCTGGGTAATACGAACAACACCACTTGACTTTGTGCCTTCATAACTTGAAATTCCTAAGAAGTCAATCTCTACAGGTATTTCCAGTTCTCTTAACAAATCTGCAAGAAACACAAATGCTCCTTTCAAAACACCAATAAGAATTGGATTTCTATTTTTATAATCATTATTTATCTCCTTACCCAGTTCTTTGACCCTTTTTTTTATATCATCCTCTTTAATTAAGATATTCAAATTTCACCCTCAAGATATTTTTCGTTTGCTTATCAATATAAGCTAGTTCAGCCCGACGAACACCGATCACCCAGAGTATATTGTGCTGGTCGCATAAAAGCATCACATTCTCTCTTTCACTAACTGGTATCTTCGCTTCATTAAATATTTCTTTCAATTTTTTCCTTCCGTTCTTGATTTTTATTGTATCACCAGCTTTCCGACTCCTTAAAAAAAGTGGCGGATAAATCTTTGCGAAATCAAAAACTTCACAATATGCTAATGGCCGATTTAAATCATATTTTCTGACAATGTTCAAATTCAATTTCAGGCTGCCGATAATGACCTCTTCACCGATCTTTAAAGGAATATAAAATTTTTCAATCTTAGTTTTATTACAACAACCAACAAAAATCTTCCCAAAAATTCTTTGTGCATATAGATTTTGAGGAAGCAAAATTTTTTTACCACTCAACTTACTCTTTAGACCGATGATTGCCTCAATATGTTTACTCGTTATCCCTGTTAAATCGCCCTTCAAACATTTAATAATTTCCATAATTATTCTGGTTACAATTGCCTTATTATAACAAAATAAATGATTTAAGTCAATAGTGAATCCATCAGACCCTTTTTTTACCGCTTTTTTAAATACCCTTTTAACAAAATCCTGTATAAATTCTTCATCATTGTGTAAAATAGAAATCTCTCTTTTTACAACCTCATAAAGTTGAGGATTTAAATTGAGCATCAATGGAATAATTTTTTTACGGATATAGTTTCGTCTAATATTTAAATTAAGATTGGTCAAATCCAGAGAGAAATTCAATCTTTTCTTTCGCAGGTAACTTAAAATGGCAGATTTTTTTATGTCAATCAAAGGCCTAACATAAGGTAATCGCACCGCAGGAATTGATAACAATCCCAGGGTTCCGCTTCCCCGAATAAGATTCATAAAAAAAGTCTCTACGAGGTCATCAAGATTATGGCCAAGAATAATTCTATGTGCAGATATCTTTTTTGCATAATTAATCAATGCATTATAACGTTTTTCTCTTGCTTCAGCCTCAGTACCTTTTTTTGTTTTAGAGACTTTGATTCTAATAATTTTACAGACACATTTATACCGCCGTGCATATATTCTTGTGAGTTCTTCTTCTTTTTTTAAGATATTTTTCGGTCTGAGACCGTGATTTATATATACCAGACAAAATTTTATTTTATCGCCGTAGATTGTCTTTAAAACATCCAGCAAGCATACAGAATCAGGACCAGCAGAAAATGCAATAACTGCTCTTTTTACACCCTTCAGCATATTATGCTCTTCTATTGTCCTTTTTACAGCGGTTAGAATTTTATTTTCAATCTCTTCTCTCTTCATTTTTAAAAATTATATCTGGAATCAACAAAAAATCAATGGAGGAAAGGACTGAATTTCATTCAGCTAAAATTATTTAATTATTTTACCTTCGCCCTTATATCTATCTTAATCTGTTCTTCAAATCTTTTTATCAAATTAAGTAAATTTATTATCTGTTGAAAATCGTCCGGCAGCTCATTTAGCATATTTTCAAGCGCCTTTTTTGAAAGTGTAATTGCTTTGTTTATTACCTGCAGGGTCCCTTTTTCTTCTACTTCCCTCACTTCGTCATCAAAAAACCTATCTTCAAATCCACTTACAAGTCTACCGGTCTTGGCAACCAGCAGTGTGTGATACCAGGCAAAATCATCAAAATCCTCCTGAATCTCTTCAGGCATTCCTGTTTTTTCAATTTTCTCTATCATTTTTTTTGCTAGCTCATAGTATTCATAGGCATAGTTGTAAATAATATAATCGTGCGGGTCTACTTCAGGAACCTCCTCCTCATCAGATAATTCATCAATATTAATGCCCTGTTCTTCTGCAGCTTTTTTTAACATATCATTTGTTTTATCAAAAATATCTTTTAAATCATTTATGAATATCTGTGGGTCATCCGGGTCTTCACCTTTGAGATAATGCTGGAGCATCCTTTCTTCATTATCCTTGTAAACACGGCAATTATCCCTTTCATCGCATCGGTCACAACGATAATCACAATAATTATATGGTCCAGGTTTAAATTTATCTGCCATAATAACAAATATACCCAATTTTATTACTCAGTCAATATACTAAGATGAAATACCCATAGGCCTTTGACGAATAACGATACGAGTTTTCCAACCCCCAACGAGAAACGACCAACATTATAGTTGACATTTAACAGAAATTAAATATTATATCATACAAGGAGGCATTCTTTGGAGCTTCAATTTTATTAATTTTTAAAGAGTTTAAGAAGTCACTTTTTGAGTGATGTGGCAATTGATCTTGGAACCTGTACTACGCTGATCTATGTGCACGGTCGGGGTATTGTGCTCAATGAACCAACAGTCGTGGCAGTAGATACAAAAACAAAAAAATGCGTGGCAGTAGGTGAAGAAGCGAAAAAAATGTTAGGTAAAACACCTGAAGATATCAAAGCCATCAGACCGATGAAAGATGGTGTTATTGCAGATTTTGAAATGGTTGAATTGCTTTTAAGAACGTTTATTGAAAAGATCCAGCAAAAAAAATTATTTACCCGTCCCCGGGTTATTATCTGTGTCCCATCGGGTATCACGGAAGTAGAAAAAAGGGCAGTTCGTGACTCGGTTGAGGCAGCGGGTGCCAGGGAGGTATATCTTGTTTCTGAACCGATTGCGGCAGCAATCGGCATCAACCTTCCGGTTCATCTGCCCCAGGGCAATATGATCATAGATATCGGTGGTGGGACAACGGAAATTGCTGTCATTGCCCTTTCAGGTATCGTCACTAACAACTCCATAAGGGTGGCAGGCGATGAAATGGACGATGCAATTGTGCAATACATAAAAAAGAACTATAATCTGATCATTGGAGAGCAGACCGCAGAAGAGATAAAGATTGCGATTGGTAATGCATTCCCTACGGAAGAGGATAAGACTATAGAAGTGCGGGGAAGGGACCTTGTTGTGGGCATTCCTAAAACCATCAAATTGACAAGCCATGAAGTAAGGGAAGCAATTCAAGAACCGCTTTCTATGATAATTGAGGCAGTGCGACTCACCCTTGAAAAGACTCCTCCTGAACTTGCCGCAGACATTGTAAATTCTGGCATATATATGGCGGGGGGTGGCTCTTTATTAAGAGGAATTGATACTCTGATCCGCGAGGAAACAAATCTTCCAGTCACTGTCGCGGAAGAACCAAATAAGGCAGTAGTTTTTGGTGCCGGCAAAATTCTTGAAGATATGCAAAGGTATGAAAAAGTAATATTTACCTTGAAGAGAGAATAATTGGGACGTGTTCAAATTATTCTATTTGTAATTTTGTTTACAATCTCACTAATTTTTATTGTGTTGAATCAGAATGCCGATCTTTATATCAGCGCCCATATTTCTGAAATTATTTTATTTCCAGTAAGGTCTATCAGTAATTACTTCCAGTATCTTAATATTTCCCAGAAAAAAATTGATGCCCTTGAGGTAGAAATAAGTAAACTTCAAATTGAAAACCAAAACTTGAAAAACCATCTTGAACTTTCAGGACTTCCCGATACAATCACTACCGCCAATCTAAGATTAATAAAAGTAAATATTATCGGCAGGGACCCCACAAATTTTAATGGATATTTGTATATTGATAAAGGAAAAAACGACGACTTAAACATTAACGACCCGGTAATTATACAGAACAAACTCGTGGGCAGAATTAAATCATTATCAGATAGGACCGGCATTGTTGAAACATTTGAAAATATAGGATTTACCATCAGTGCAGTTGCATCCAAAACCAATATCTATGGAATTGCAAAACAGAATGGACAGTTGATGCTTGAATATATAAAACTTGACGACGAAATTAATAATGGTGATTCTATTTTCACTTCGGGGTTAAGTGAAATATTTCCTAAGGGTGTATTGATTGGCACAGTTTCTGAGATAAGATATAAAGACGACCTGTTTTTTAAGGAAGTAGTCATAACACCAGCAATTAAGATAAATAAACTTAATTATGTATACGTAGCATACTGAACCTTATGCGATTTTTGGCATATTTTGTCCTTGCTTATCTTTTCCTTCCCATTAACAGTTCCATTGATTTTATTACGATTCTGGTCTATTTTATTATTCTAAACGAAGACGAAAAATTTTCTATTTTATTTGCATTCTTTGTCGGTTTACTAATAGACCTTTATTATCCAGCAGTACTCGGACTCAATATGATGATTTTTTTAATTTTGAGCCAAGCCTTGATTTTTCTCAAAAAATATTTTGTGCGCGAGCCATTCACTCTAATCCTTGTATTTAGCGTCTTTTACCTGCTTCGTGTTTTTCTGGTCTTTGCGGTAAATGGACTGGCTTTCTATATTACCACAATAATTTTAACGATTATTCTCAGTCTTCCCTTAATATACCTTTTGAATAAAATATGTTTTAGAGTATGGATAAAGAGTTAAAGAAGTATCGCACATTAGAAATCTTAATCTTCGGAATCTTCGCCATTATCATAGTATTCAGCTTTAAATTGCAGATTTTTGAAGGCAAAAAATATCACCGTCTTTCTGACGAAAATCGTATCAAAAAAAAATATATAAGTGCGCCAAGAGGCAATATCTATGACCGAAAAGGAAGAATTATTGCCAATACCCGTCCTGCATTTTATGTCTCAGTAATCCCGGCACTGGCTCAGCAAAGCAGTATAGAAAGCATCGCACGCCTGTTAGAAATTGACTTAAACACAATCCAAAGAAAAATTAAACTTGAAAAGAATCCTTATGCATCAGTTAAAATCAGCCGCGACATCCCCTTTGAACAGATTTCTCTGATTGAGGAATCGCTTGAAGATTTACCAGGCATTGAGGTTGGTATTGAACCAGTAAGAAACTATCCTTTTCAGGAACTTTTCTGCCACATTCTCGGATATGTCAGTGAAATTACCGAATTAGAATTGAAACAAATGAAAGACTATAAAATTGGTGACTATACGGGCAGAATTGGTCTGGAGCAACAGTACGAAGCCATTTTAAGAGGTACTGATGGTCTTGATTTCATTGAAGTTGATGTTAAAGGTAGGGAACTCGGTAAAGTATCTGAATACAGGGCAATTCCACCAACCCCTGGCAAGGATTTATATACTACACTTGACCTTGAACTAACTGATTCTACAGCACAATTCTTAAAAAATTTTCCACGGGCTGCGGTCATTGCATTTAACCCACAAAATGGTGAAGTCTATGTAATATTCTCTAAACCAGGCTTTGACCCGAATCGTCTTGTTCACGGTCTAACTGAATCAGAGTGGCAGCTATTAAATAATCCAGATGATGCTCCATTATATAATCGGGCGACAATGAGCTGCTATCCGATCGGTTCTACAATCAAACCATTTATTGCACTCGCAGGACTTGATACTGGATTTATTGAATCCAATAAACGATTTGACCCCTGTAAGGGTGGGTTACAATTCGGCAACCGAT
This sequence comes from Caldifarciminota bacterium, assembly GCA_037444665.1. Lineage (GTDB taxonomy): Bacteria > Hydrothermota > Tepidihabitantia > SM23-42 > JAOAFX01 > JAOAFX01. Next base: position 14,247 of record JBBILZ010000028.1, on the reverse strand, counting down.
ACTTTGGATGCTGGAAAATTCATGGGAGCCTCAGTTTAATAGATGCTATCATCTATTCCTGCGATGTCTACTTTTATCAATTAGGCAGGTATCTGGGTATTGATGTCATCACTAAAATGCTTGATGATGTCGGCTTTGGAAAACAGACTGGGATAGATTTACCCCAGGAAAAGACTGGTATTGTGCCCGAAAGAAAATGGATGGAAAAAAAATATGGTAAGGGCTGGACCGAAGGCCACATTTTAAACCTGAGTATTGGCCAGGGAGATATCCTTGCGACTCCACTACAACTTGCACGCGCATATTCACTATTTGCCAATCTTGATAATACAATTGCCACTCCCCATTTAAACAAAAATCTAAAAACGCAAAATTTTGTAATAAATATAAAAAACGAAGCACTGAATACTGTTAAAAAATCACTGGCCGGCGTAGTTGAAAAAGGTACGGGAATGATGGCACGGGTTCCAGGTCTTCTGGTAAGTGGTAAGACTGGCACTGCAGAGAATCCCCATGGAGATGACCATTCAATATTTGTTGGTTATGCTCCCAGTGAAAATCCAGAAATCCTCGTTTGTATCATTGTTGAAAATGCCGGGCACGGTGGAAGCATTGCTGCACCAATTGCAGGTAAAATTATCAAAACCTTCTGGGCAATTAATAAAGCAGAACAATATGAAAAATATTGACCGGAGTATACTCTTTATTTCTTTAATAATTTCGCTAATGGGGTTGATAATGATATATTCAACCGGTGGGTTAAACTATTTTTTGCGGCAGGCATTCTGGTTAATCAGCGCCGTTATTATTTGTATCATTATTACAAAATTTTCTTCGCGCTTCTGGATAACCATTTCCCTCCCTCTCTACATAATAACCTGCCTCCTTACACTCATTGTTCTGTTCTATGCTACTGGTTATCCAAGGCGTTGGCTCAATATTGGATTTTCATCTCTGCAGCCCTCAGAATTTGCCAAAATTGGCACAATAATGCTCCTTGCCAGTTATCTTGCCGAGAAGAAAAAATTGGAAAAATTTAGCGACTTTTGGATTCCTCTGCTTATCATTGTCATCCCTTCGGGTCTCATTTTTATTGAACCAGATTTTGGCGCTGCTCAGATATTCTTTCCTATAATGTGTTTTATGCTCTATTGGGCAGGGATGCCACTTGCAAAAATCGTTATCTTTTTTTCACCCCTCATTGCTGCAATCACAAGTTTCTCAATCTATTTGTGGCTCGGATTTATGATTGTATTTGGAATTTTTGTGTATACACGCAAAAAATTAACTGAGATATCATACCATGTTATTGCAAATCCACTTGTCGGACTCATCACCCCAATTATCTGGCGTTCTTTAAAAGTGTACCAGCAAAAAAGAATCATCGCATTCCTTTCACCGTGGATTGACCCAAAAGGAATTTCCTGGCAGGCAATCCAGTCAAAAATAGCAATTGGTTCAGGACAATTGTGGGGTAAAGGATTCCTTTCAGGCACACAAAAAAAATTGGAATTTCTACCAGAAAGGCACACTGATTTCATCTTTTCCTGCATTGGTGAAGAACTTGGATTTATTGGCATCCTGATATCAATATTCCTGTATATCTTTCTGTTCTACAGAATTTTATCCATTGCGAGAGAAACAAAAAATAAATTTTTGAGCCTGGTAGCAATTGGAATATTGAGCTGGTTCTGGTACCAAACATTTATAAATATGGGGATGACGGTCGGTATCCTACCAATAACTGGCGTGCCTCTTCCCTTCATCAGTTATGGTGGTTCATCATTACTCGCCTGTTTTATAGGAATTGGAATAATTTTATCTATTGCAAGAGTAAGGCATTATGAGTATTGATTTCAGATATTTCTCAGATATACTTGCTATAACATCTAAAAACAGAGTGGTTTAAAATCTATGTATAATAAGGTATCAAGCAAAATTATTGACCAGCTCGTCTCAATTGTTGGTAGAAATTATACGATTATTGATTGCGCAACCCTGGAAAATTATGCCCATGATGAGACACCACTCTATTATTCAATGCCTGAAGTTGTAGTAAAACCAACAAATGCAGAAGAGATATCCGCAATCTTAAAATTGGCTGATGAGCATCTCATCCCAGTAACAGCAAGGGGTGGTGGCACAAGCCTGTCTGCTGGTGCTGTGCCTTTATATAACGGTATTGTCCTATCCTTAGAAAATATGAACCATATCAAAGAAGTTGACCACGAAAATCTGATGGCAGTTGTTGAACCAGGAATAATCACCGGGATGATGGCAAAAGAATTATCAAAATACAATCTTTTTTTCCCTCCTGACCCGGTAAGTCTGGATTCATGCACAATCGGTGGTAATATTGCTGAGTGTGCAGGTGGACCACGGGCAATGAAATATGGTGTGACAAAAAATTATGTCACTGGTCTGGAGGTCATTTTAGCCAATGGAAGTATGCACCGGCTCGGTGGTAAATTATTAAAAAATGTTTCGGGCTATGATCTGATAGACCTTATTGTAGGTTCTGAAGGAACCCTTGCTGTCGTCACCGAAGCTACAATCAAACTTTTAACCATACCTGATATTGTAGTAAATCTTTATATTCCTTTCCGCACAACATTAGCCGCTTCGCAATTTTCTATAGAAGTTTTAAAACACGGATTTATGCCCACGGCAATAGAATTAATGGACGGCGAAGTTGTGAGGATGGTTGAAAAATATTTATGCCGTGAAGTTCCTTATAGTAAAGCAGATGCCCATACAATACTGGAAATAGACGGCAATGATCTTTCTTATGTTAAAAGAATATATGAAAAGATCGGCGACCTGGCAATAAAAATGGATGCAATTGATGTATTGGTCGCAGAGACTCCAAAGGACCGCGAGCGCATCTGGGAAGTCAGAAAAAAAATCGGTGAGGCGTTGAAGGCACAGACTACAGTGGTTGCACGCGAGGACCTGGTTGTGCCTAAAAATTGTATCTCAGAATTGATTTTCCAGTTAAAAGAGTGTGTAAAGAAATATTCGGGAACACTATATGCATTCGGACATCTTGGTGATGGCAATATCCATACTGATGTTGGTATTTCAAATCTCACAGGTCAGAAAGATAGCAAAAACAATCCTGTTATTGCTGAAATGCGCAAAGAGATGTATCAAATCACACTCAAACTCGGTGGCACGATTACCGCTGAGCATGGTATTGGACTTTCCAAAGTCCCATTTCTTCCACTGGCACTTGAGCGAACAATTATTCAGTTAATGGCAAAGATCAAAAAGGGATTTGACCCTAATAATATTCTCAATCCGGGAAAAATATTTGAACAATCAATATTTAATCATTTAAATAGATTATGATTCGCGCCTTCATTCAAACCTCACTTGTGGACTGGGATGGGAAAATTGTTTCGGTGATCTTTTTTGACCGTTGTAATTTCCGCTGTCCATTCTGTCAGAACTGGAGATTGATAATAAACCCGGAAAAATTTCCTGTCTATGATTTCATTGAAATCTTAAAAAAAATTAAACAAAAAAAGGGCTGGATTGATGGCATTGTTTTGACTGGTGGTGAACCTTTATTATTTTATAATGATGTGGTGGAGATTGTTGAGAAAGCAAAAATGAATAATTTAGGGATAAAACTGGATACCAATGGCTCCCTTCCTGAACCCCTTGAATCACTACTAAAATTAAAATTTATAGATTATGTAGCAATGGATATTAAGGCGCCGCTTGATGAAAGATATTATCTTGCAACCGGAAAAAAACAAAGGTCTAAAGAAAATAAAGATTTGCTTGATAAAATATTAAAATCTGTAAACATTCTTATTAACTCTGGCATTGATTATGAATTTAGGACAACTTGCGTGCCCGACTTAATAGATGAATCAGCAATAAAAAATATTGGAAAGACAATAAAAGGAGCAAAGAGATGGGTCTTGCAGCGGTTTATTTCTATTAATGCTTTCAACAAAAATTATCGCAATAAACAATATGATGATGCAACACTAAATAGATTACTTATGCTCGCCCGTGAATATATCCCCGGTGCGAAATTGAGATAAAATACAACTATTTCAATTATCAAGACTTAAGTCTATTCAATTTATACTGTACCATAATTGACAAATACCTTATTTTGGATATAATTCAATTATGCGGTTGGAAACAAAAGTAAAAATTAATAACTTTTTAATGAAAAATCTTCTCTACGGAATTTTTAATTCAGGAAATAATCCATTGCTACGGCCTTTTCTTTTACCGCTTGTTGAAAAAGGGATATGGTTGGCAATTAAAAATGTCCCCGGTCCAGTTGGGTTACCAGGGGTACTCCAGGACAAATTTTATATGCTGAGGGCAATGGTCTATTCAGGGATGCGGTTTGGAACATCCTCAAAGTTTACCAATACCATAATAAGCAAAGCAATTCTGAGCAATCTTCGTGCTGAAAAAGAAAAAGAATTCCGGGCAATATTTAATTTTGACCCTCCCGGTTTTATGACCATCTCACCCGCAAAGAAATGTAATCTCCGCTGTCAGGGATGTTATGCAAATTCTGCATCTGATAAAGAACAGTTACCCTATGATATTTTCTCCCGGGCAATAAAAGAAATGCGTGATTTATGGGGTGCGCGGTTTGTGGTAATATCTGGTGGTGAACCTATGCTCTATAAATGGGGGAACAAAGGGATAATTGATATTTTTGAAGAAAATCCTGAGTCTCTCTTTCTAATGTATACAAATGGCAGTTTAATCAATGAAAAAATCGCAAAAAAATTTGCCAACCTTGGAAATATAACGCCGGCAATTTCGGTTGAAGGAATGAAAAAAACAACTGAAAGGCGCAGGGGCGATGGTTTCTTTGATAGAATTGTAAGTACCCTGCAACTTTTAAAGAAATACCGTGTCACCTTTGGTATCTCAATCACCGCAACCAGGGATAATGCTGAAGAGATTGTATCAGACGAATTTATAGACCTGTATTTTAATAAACTTGGAGCAGCTTATGCCTGGGTCTTTCACTATATGCCTATTGGCAGGGACATCACTCCAGAACTTATCCCAACACCAGAACAGAGGATTATGCTCTGGGAAAAGAGTTGGGGAATAGTTCGCGACAAAAAAATAATGTATGCCGACTTCTGGAATCACGGTCCAGTTTCAGATGGTTGTATTTCTGCGGGCAGGCCAGGAGGTTATTTTTATGTTGACTGGCAGGCAAATGTCTATCCCTGTGTATTTTTTCCTTACGCGGCTGCGAATTTAAAGGAAATATATGCAAAAGGGGAAAACCTAAATTATTTGATCAACCTTCCTCTACCTAAACGTATCAGGGAATGGCAGTTCAAATACTGGAAAGAAGGCGACCTATTAAGGCCCTGCCCAATACGCGACCACTATTTACTGGCAAAAAAATTGGTCATTGAAACAAAGGCAAAACCGGCAGACGAAGCCGCTGCAGAAATATTAGCAAATCCTGATTATGAGAAAAAGATGTCAGAATATGATTCAGAATTGGAATTAAAAACAAAAATAATTTGGGAAAGGGTATATAAAAATGGAACCAGAAAAGCAATTTGATTTGCTTAAAATAAATACTACCGAAATCATTAATGAAGATGAATTAATAAAAAAATTAAAAAGGCACAGACCACTTCGTATTAAATTGGGTATTGACCCATCTGCGCCTGAGATACACCTCGGTATCAGTGTCCAGCTGCGGAAATTAAAACAATTCCAGGAACTGGGGCACATTGTAGTTCTCGTGGTCGGCGACTTTACTGGTATGATCGGCGACCCCAGCGGCCTCTCAAAAACACGACCCAAACTTACGCGTGAGCAGATAAAAAAGAATATGGCAAGATACAAAGAGCAGATCTTCAAAATTCTTGACCCCAAAAAAACAGAATTTACTTACAACTCAAAATGGCTCGGTAGTCTCAGTATTTATGACTTTATAGAACTTGCCGCAAAATATACGGTTGCAAGGATTATTGAACGCAATGATTTTTCTGACCGCCTAAAACAGGGCATACCGGTATACATGCATGAAATTCTTTATCCACTATTCCAGGCTTATGATTCTGTTGCTACAAAGGCAGATGTTGAATTGGGTGGAACTGACCAGAAATTTAATCTGCTTGTGGGACGGGAATTAATGCAGGAATTTAAAATGGAGCCCCAGGTTGTAATGACTATGCCCATCCTGGAAGGCACTGATGGTATAAGAAAAATGAGCAAGAGTTTTGGCAATTACATCGGTATTACTGAACCACCCAAAGAAATCTTTGGAAAAACGATGTCCATACCTGATGATTTAATTATTAAATATTTTGAATTGGTCACCGATGCATTCCCGCACAAAATTGAAGAATACAGAAGAGGATTGAAAGATGGCTCAATAAATCCACGGGATGCAAAATTTAATCTGGCAAAGACTCTGGTCAGAATGTATTATTCAGCTGAACAGGCAGAAAAGGCAGCGCAGGAATTTGAAAAAATTTTCACAAAAAAGGAACTGCCCACAGAATTAAAGGAGTTCCATATTTCGGACCGGAAAATTAATATCGTTGACCTGCTCGTAAAAACAGAACTTATGCCCTCGCGTGCTGAGGCAAAACGGAAAATAAAAGAAGGTGCGATAGACATTGATAATGAAACAATCAATGGAATTGATTATACAGTCAAACTGACAAAGCCAATTATTATCAAAGCAGGAAAACACAAATTTTTAAAGGTCATCCCCGAATAAAAAATAATCAACAATTAGATTTTATTTATCCGTATCCTTTGGATGTACTACATCGGTTGTCAGATCAAGTGCCCGGGCAAGACGACTACAGATATTTTCCAGCGAACCACTTAATTCTTCCTCGGTGATGGTCTTTTGATGAATTTTATCAAGAATATCTTCAAGTTGTGAAAATGTATTGACAATCTCATTATAGTCATAATGGAGAGTTCGGGTCAGCGATTTGCATAGATTATTGTATATTTCTTGAATACCATTTAATACATCATCCTTTCTAAATTTTATTTCACCGGTTTCTATACCCTCGCTCAATCTTTTAAGATAACCAGAAAGCCGATGCAATGGTCCATAAATCCGATTAGAAAGTTTCAGTATTGTTATATAACTTATCAGATATAGAATTAAGGCAACAATTATAAAGATTGCCCACTGGAAAAAGGAACATTTTTCTTGCGTGAATGTTCGGTCAATACCAAAAATAAAAATGAATGCGAGAACAAGTATAATTGATACCGCAACCAGTAATCCAAATGTATGTAACAACATCCGGTATTGCAGATTATTAACAATAAGAACTTTTCTACGATTCTTTTTCATAAAGTAGTAAATTATAATTAAATTTTTATATTTGTCAATATTTTTTACATCAATCAAATAAACTGATTTCGTATTTAATTTTTATGAGGTCATCAGCATCAGGAAGAAATGGGAAATTCCTGATATTCTCACCGGGCAGTGAATCAGAATAAGGACGATTACAGGCAACCTCTCCATCATTTCCTGGACAACCACTCGTCATAAACGGCTTGCCTGTATCAATGATTGGATTCAATATATTATCCGGAATATTATACCTGACAATTCTTTCTTTTTCATCAAACATTAAATCATTAATTGTGGCATAATTATTATTTATTAAATAGCGTGCCAGCTGGATACGGCGATATGTGCCAATGTGTGGTGGTTTATAATGGGCGAGTGCTGAATCAGATTCAGGGAAAAAACTGAATAGATGGGTTTCAATACCCTTGTTATGTGCATGCTGGATTACCTCAACCATCTGTTTCTCTGTTTCACCAAGACCAACAATAAGATGGACTCCAACATTTCCTTTGCCAAAAACTTCTACTGCTCTATATAACGACTGCCAGTACTGTTCCCATTGGTGGGGGCCATGAACACCCCTGCCTCTCAGTCTATCAAACAACTCTGGAGTGCAGGCATCAACAGCAATACCTAAATGGTCTGCCCCAGATTTTTTAAATTCATCAAAATCTTTCGGACCCAGAATTGTAGGTGCAGCAAGAATAGAGATTGGAACCGTTAATGCCTTTCTGATTACAGAAGTGATAATCTTTGTATCCTTCACTGATTTTCGGTTCGTAATCATAGAAATACAGACCCTTTTCACATCGTCAATTTTCTCTCCAATGCGAACTATTACTTCTTCTAACGCATAGATTCCCCATTCTACTCTTATAAAACTCTTTTCTGAATATGTTCCTGGCCTCTTCATTGATAGTCCACAATAAGCACAATTTCCCGCACAGCCAGTGGTATAGGTTAAAAGAATGTTTATACAGGGTGACTTTGCATTGCGATAAAATAGACCATTTTTAAAACCAAGCACCATTGCCGCAGCCTGGCTAATACGAACATATTCAGGACTTTCTTTTACCATTTTTGCTCCTTTCATAACTTAGAGTGAACAACAGGTTTTTTGCCATTCAATTTTGAGATGGAATTGCTTTGCCCTCTCAATGGCTTCATCAGCAGGCAAAGCAATGCGGTTCATTCCGCAATCTATTGCCCAGGTATCTATCTGCCAGTATCCCCTTCTCCGTGCACAACCGAGTGCCATTTCCATTTCTGGATATTTAAGACGGGCATATATAAAAATTCGGGCAATATCTTCTGCCAATGGCAATTTTATATCCTGCATCTCTGTATCAGGTAATGGCATCAAACTGACAAAGACCATTTTTTTTATTGATAAATTTTTCAACATATCAACGGCACAGTACTCACCAACAATTCTTCCAAAATCAATCCCTACCACAATATGCGGAATAACTGGAATTCCTGCCTCAAGAAGCGCCTTCATTGTATCTACAATTTGACTGACTTTAATATTGGTTTTGTAAACGCGGGCGATTGTCATATCATCACCAATCACATCAATCAGTGCCTGGTCAACACCTGCCTGTTTTAGTTCGAATGCAGTCTTTTTATCTATAATTCCGCAATGAATAGAAATTTTCAGGTCTTTTGATTCTTTTATCTTTTTTATTGCCGGCAAAAAATTGTGCCAATCAATAGTATGTTCTACGTTAAAACCGCCACTCAGTAAAAGACCGATGGTATTACTCCTTAAAGATTTCTCGGCAACATCAATCAAACTTTCTGGCGTTGCTGCAGGAATCATTGATTGGAGTAATTTGCCATTACAATGGCTACAGGACAGATGGCATTCTGTTCCAGTCAATGAAATTGCAGGATATTCACCACGCTGGCCATTGTAAACAAACATACCAGGTATGTAAAAAACAACCCTTTTACCATGGTATCGGTAAGAGAGGTTCCGTGCCTTGTCTGCCAATGCCATTAGGTCATTCATAGTATTCAGCAAAAGATACCCAGCATTTTTTAAAAATTTTTTCAAGATTGTTCCATTCTGATTCCATTAATTTTCGTCTTTGCACAGCCCTTTTTAACTCATCATAGTATAAGTTATTCCATGCTGATTCGTAATAACTGAGGTCATTTGCATCTTTGCTTTTCAATGTTTTGATGATTGCCTGTGCCGCCAGTTTTCCACAGATAATTGCCTGACTAATACCAGCCCCGGTAATGGGATGGGTCTGACCAGCAGCATCACCAACAAGAATAATATTTTTCTTTACACTCTTTATCGGACCGCCAACTGGTATAAGACCATTGGTAGTAGTAATGGGATGAGAAAAAATCTTTTTTTCTTTTATTAAATTCTTCACAAAAAATGCAAAGACTTTTTTAACTTCTGAACCAGATTTACTTTTCAGTTTTATACCTAATCCAACATTTGCGCTGTGTCTCTTGGGGAAAAGCCATGCATATCCACCAAAAAATCGTTTATCAAAATATACGTCAGTATAATCCATTGCATTTACCAGTGGAAATTCCTGTTGATAGGCAATAACATAGTCCTCGTTCTTTTCATTTATTGCCTTCCTCACTGCAGAAGATGGGCCATCAGCACCTACGATAATTTTTGCCTTGATTTTTACAGTAGTATTCTGCCTTTGCAGAATGGCATATCCATCAGTAAATTTTATAAATTTGGTATTGAGCCACAGTTCAGCGCCATTTTTTATTGCATTGATTGCCAGCCATTTATCAAAGAGAAGACGATTAAGGATATAACCAGGTGCTGAGAATTGATAAATCTTTTTATTCGGTGCATGGAGAACAAGGGATTTTATCTCATTGGCAATACATTCTGCGGGTATTGAAATCTCCTTTGATAAGAGCGCAGGAACATATTCAGCACACTGAACCGGTTCACCAATCACGCTCTTTTTATCAATGAGTAATACCTTGTAATTATCCTTTGCAACAATCTGTGCAACCATTGAGCCTGCTGGTCCAGCTCCTACCACAAGAAGGTCATAAGGCATAAAGCACCTTTTTTAATAAGTTGATATTAAGATGGGTCTGACTTTCAAATTGACCTTTATAGGCAAAACTTGCCTTGCCCAAGTCATAACATGTTTCATCACTTATATTCAAAAGTATTGCAGGAATGCCGCTTGCTTCAAATTCCCGTTGATGCTTAACATAAAATTGTTCACAACAACATCCAATATATGCCGGTGCATTAATCTTTTTTAACCTTCTCAAATTTTTCATCAAATCTTCAAAACTCGTGATCGTTATCGGATTCAATTTAAATTTCTGCGCCAATCTATATGCCTCACCTGTGGAACATTCATCACACAATGTGCACTCATTAAGATAGCGGTACCGGCAATCAGTTGATTTTGCACAATAAGGAAGAAGAAGATGATTTGGCTTTCTGGCAATAATCTCCTCAAATGTTCCATTAACAAGAAACAGGTGATTAACAAATCTAACTGGTATGTCATATTCCATAAGTTTAAATTTTTCAAAAAGCCCATTAACCATTATCAAAAAATCTTTGAGTTCTATTCCTGGTATTATACCACTTTTTTCTTTGAAATATTCAGTAATTATTCCTGTAATTATTTCTTTTTCCAGAGGCAGGTCTTTTAATAATGCCTCAAGGTTAAAAATTGCCTCCCGGGGAAAAGCAAAAAAGTCACCGGTGATAATTGTATACTGCAATCGCCTGCGTCGTAAATTCACAATAAAAAATATCTTAATCTTGCCAGCTTTTGTATAGCGCGCCTGCCACAAAGTGGGCTGCTCTAATAAAGGCAGACGAACCTTGTTAATCCACTCATCTGAATTTAATTTTTTAACATATTGCCCAAGCAGGCCTAATTCCATATCACTCAAACCTGTTTCAATCAGCTGGCAATTAAAAAATTCTTGAAAGCTCTCTTTTATCATCCTTTTTATAATTGCTGTATCAGGTGTATAACCAAGTTCCCAGGCAAGGCAGGTAACACGTTCCTTCAGTGAGTCAATCTCGTGCTTCTTTAATTTCTCAATCGGAATCCTCAATGCCCTCAACATATTATCAACATCAAAATCAATCAGGAGTGTGCCCTGGAATAAAAAGGCATTATTATATTCAGCACCACCAGTACCTGAAATCTTTCTTCCTGACACCTCAATATCATTACGGCCACGAAATTTTGCATCAATGCCTAATTTTTTTAACATATTGATAATTGGCAGGGAGAGTCTTTCAAAAAATCTCGCATTAGGAAGTTCGCAACCAAAGTTTTTTTTATCACCTATGATCTCCCAACCAATCTGACTCTTATCAAAATAGATAGTACCGCCACCAGTAATACGACGGTTTATATCAATCCCCATTCTTTTACAGTATGCAGTACGGACTTCCTGTTCTACTGCCTGGTGAAAACCAACGAGCACAGCAGCGGGAGTAAACTGGAGCAAACGAATGGTATCAGGAATTTGATTCTTACCCCGTAACTCTAAAAGTAATTCATCTAATGCCATATTCTCGGTGGCAGTCAGAACACCCGTATCAATAAATCTACAAGTTCGTGCACTCATTTCTGTTATTATATCCACCTTCTCAATAATATCAAGTATTTTAATATCATTAAAAAACTAATTATTACGAGTGCAAATGGATTTTATTTTACATGAATATTCTACTGATCTAATAAGATAACCATAAAAAAATGCCCTTGACAGTAAATAAAATGTGAATATAATTCTATTATCAGGAGGGCATATTGATTACCGCAAGATTAACTTTAAATAAAACTCCTGTTTATAGCCTACTACTTTGGTGCTTTTTCTTTATAAATGTTAAATGGATGTTAGGCCAATCAGTTTGGGTTGAAAAAACAGCTTCAGATTTTGTTGATGGGTATGAGTACTATTATTTAGATGGTGACAGTGCGAGGCAGTGGAATAATTTAAATTTAAGAAGATATGAGTTGGGCGGATATTTATACTCACCTATTAATGGTGGCTTGCGTATTATAGGAAGAGACTGGGATTTAAATAATGATAATTGGCTCGACCTGGTTATAGGTCGTGCTGGAATGTCACGCACAGAAATATATTGGAATAGTTCGATTGGTTTTGATACAACACGCAAGACCACCCTATACGGATTAAATACACACCCCCAAGGATTTAGTATAGGTGATCTCAACCATGACAGATACAATGACATTATTATTGCAGAATATAATAACAAGGCGCACATATTTCACGGTGATACAATCGGATTTTTGCCTTATGCCGATGATTCAGTAATTTTTAATTCTGCAGGTGCGCAAATTCCTTTATTGGTAGATATAAATCATGATGGCTATTTAGATATTGTTTTAAGTGCCCAACAAAGGATATACTTTTATACAGGTCCTGGTCCTTTTCATTTGAAAGTGCCCGATGATTCTATTATCTGCGGCAGTGTTTGGGTCCATCGTCTTAATGTTGCTGATCTAAACTATGATCAAAATTTAGATATTTCTGCATCAGTTGACAATGGAGTTACAATATATTGGGGGCCAAATTTTAATACCTATCTTCATTTGAATGCGGATGGAAATTCAGATCATTCAATCGCTGATTTAAATCACGACGGTTATTTGGATGTATTTATAAATACTAATTCAACATTTTATGATATTATTTTCTGGGGTTCTGCTACCGGGTTTAATACATCAACTAATATTTTTGGAAACGGTTATGGAGATTGTTCTACAGAAGACATCAATGGCGATGGCAATTTAGACATTGCAGCAAACCAGCTTAACGTAAATGCTGGTTATATAATATGGGGACCAAGCTACAACACTTTTATTTCGTTGCCACTTTCAACAAATAATCAAATGCAGGTAGTAAATGTAGCCGATTTTGATAACAATGGACAAAAAGATGTCGTATTTGGTGGTGCGGGTACGCAAACTTATCTATATTGGAATAATAATGGATTTTCACCTACTGATAGATTCATTTTCCCAACGCAATCAGACGATGCAGTTTGGGAAGATTTGGGAAATCTGTATGACAGGTCTAATAAAGAACGATATCTCTCAAATATTTTTAATGCCAATGATACAGTCACAGTTGACTCAGTAAGATGGTGGGGTAATTTCCCAATCGGAGTAACCTGCTCCCTGTGGGTAAGGGGTGCCCTGGATACAAATAATTGGAGTCCCTGGGTTTTTCTGGAGAATGGTGGAACTGATACCCTACTTTCTAACAAAATGTACCTCCAATATAGATGTGTGTTTCATACTGATTATAAAAGAACAACAGAATTCTCGTTTGATAGCATAAAGATTTATTATCCTGGTCCAATTATCCGTCTCATCCTTGAGCCGGATCAGGCAGATTCAACACTGCCCAATGTGCATGTGAATTATGATGTAAGGGTGATAAATATTGGGATTGGTCTTGATACAGTTGATTTAATGTATCAACATAATACAAACTGGCAGATAGGATTATTTGATTCTACGGGCACAAATCCCTTGATTGACCATAACAATAATTCACTTCCTGATGTGATTATCAATATCAATGATACAGTGCGGATTGTTCTTGCGGTTACACCGCCGAATAATGCCCAGGGTGGTGAGATTGATTCATTAAGGCTAATTGGTAATTCCAATATCAATCCAGCGCTTACAGATACAGTTTTTATTACTACAAGAATCCAAAGATTGGTGGCGATTTTGGTTGAGCCTGACCAGATTGGTTATACAGTTGCGGGTGTGCCAAAGAATTATGATTTATGGGTATATAATCAGGGCACAAATCGTGATACTGTGGATTTGTATTATCACCACAACAAGCCCTGGGGTGTTGCCTTACTGGATTCTAAT
>JBBILZ010000027.1:0-32306 GCA_037444665.1 Caldifarciminota bacterium | reverse complement strand
TATAGGTTTGAAAAATCGTTCAATCTGGCTCCTCGGGCAGGACTCGAATTCGCCACACTGTATGGCGAACAACCCTCCGGTTAATACTATTTTTTTAACACCACTCTATGAATAAAATTCCGTCCGTGGCCTGTTTTCAAAAATCGCTCACGCCTCATTGCTTCAGCTCTTGTTTTATATTCTTCATAATAGAGCACTTCCCAGGGGCCAGTATTCCTCTTGGTATGAAGTGTCAATCTATTGTTTAAATCATTATGCTGTGCAATTCTATGTTGTAGATTCATTGTATGACCGATATATATTTTCCCGGTTGAAACTGAACGCAGGATATAAACAAAATATGACATGATGGTCATAAATAACTCCTCGGGCAGGACTCGAACCTGCAACCCTCCGGTTAACAGCCGGATGCTCCACCATTGAGCTACCGAGGAATTTTAGTGTTTAATAATTTTCTTCCTTGACCCGATTTTAAAAAAACTTCTCGTTTTCGGGCATCTTTTTCGTTGTCAAAGAACTCTTGATAGACCAACTTAAATGGTCTATTCTCTCTTGCCCACTTGTTACATCCCCGGTTATGTTCATTCAATCTTTGGTTAACCGGTTTGGATGTAAAACCCACATATCTTTTTCCATTCTTCAAACTTTCAATTACATAAACTGTAAACACTTCTACCTCTCTAACAGCCCTCGCCAGAGGCGAGTCCGCCTTAGGCGGAGGATGCTCCACTTCACCTGAGGTTAATTTTTCCCTACTATCATTGCTCTGCCATCTGGCAGAGTCAGCCTCAGGCTGAAGCTACCGAGGATTGAGTTAATTATATAAAAATATTGGCATAAGTCAATACAATTTTTTAATGCAATGCTTGACTTTGCCTGTGCACTTTATAAAATATACCATGCCCAGGATAAAAATCCTTTCACCTGAAGTCCGCTCAAAAATTGCTGCGGGTGAGGTCATTATTCGTCCGAGTTCAGTGATAAAAGAATTGATTGAAAATTCTCTTGATGCGGGTGCAAAACGGATTGAAATAGAAATTGAAGCAGGTGGTAAAAAGAAATGTCTGGTGAATGACGATGGTTGTGGTATGTCAAGGCAGGATGCCTTATTATCATTAGAAAGGTATGCCACAAGTAAGATAGAAAATATTGAGGATATAGAAAATATTAAGACATTTGGTTTTCGCGGAGAGGCACTGGCAAGCATTGCCCATGTTTCCTCGCTGGAACTTGAAACCTCTGATGGTAATGAAGGAACAAGGATTAGCGTAGAGGCAGGGAGTAGTAAACAGGTTATTGATATATTTCGTGAAAGGGGCACCCGCATAAAGGTGTCCAATCTTTTCTTTAATCTACCTGCCCGTATGAAGTTTTTGAAATCTGATGAGTATGAAAAGCGCCTGATTATTGACGTTGTTAAAACCTATGCATTGATTTCTCCCCAGGTACATTTTATATTATCTGATACAAACAGAAATATTTTAAATATCCCTTGTGCAGATTCGCTAAAAATGAGGTTGATGCAAATTTATCCTGATTCACTTGTTAAAAAATTACTGCCCTTTGAATTGTCAGTCGGTGAGATATCCTTTAATGGCTTTTTATCGCCTCCTGATTTTAATGAAAAGGCAAATTTTAATTTTATCTATGTAAACTCAAGGCCTGTTAGATATCCGCGTATTGTGCGGATAATCAATGAAGTTTATCAACAGCCTCAGAATCCGCCACTATTTTTTTTAAATATCAACATTCCTCCGCAGTCACTGGATGTAAATATTCATCCGGCAAAGAGTGAAGTTAAGATAAAAGAGGAAAGGTATGTGATAGATTTGTTGACTCAGGCGATTAAAGAAAAAATTTTCCATCGCGCAGTTGTAAAAGAATATACTTCTGAGCCGGTTGTTTCTGGTGATGCAAAACCAGACGCTCGGTTTGTCCAGGATTCTTTAATATCATATCAGGCACACGATTCTGCCCAGCCCATTTCAGCGATGCAGGAAACAGGAGAATTCTGGCAATTACACAATACATATATCTTTGCTCAAACCAGCACGGGTATGATAATTGTTGACCAGCATGTTGCACACGAAAGAATTATCTATGAATCTATTCTCAATAACAGGGGACCAGCACAGCATCTTCTTTTTCCTATTACCATTGAATTGACACCAGATGAATATCGTATATATCAACACACAAAAGAAACGCTCAAATCAATAGGTGTTGAATTTAAAGAGTTTTCTGGTAGGACCCTGGTAATTGATACACTGCCATCTGATTCAAAGATAACAAGAGAAGACCTTGAGGGATTTTTCAGTGAAATTGGCGATCTGGGTAATTTTATGAATGAAAAAAAGGAACTGGCAAAGATAATTGCCTGCAGGATGGCAATAAAGGCTGGTCAAAGACTCTCGTCCGCAGAAATGCAGAGTTTAATTGATAAACTTTTTGCCTGTGAAAATCCATTTATTTGTCCGCATGGCAGACCCATTGTTATAAAAATAAATCTTGATGACCTGGATAAAAGATTTGGAAGATAAGTTGAATAAATCAGGATTGGTATGCTGCTTATAATTTTTTGTCTGCTCAATATTGACAATGGTGTGCTTGCACACCGTGGTATGTGGGTTCGGGGAATATCAATTGCTTCGCCCGAGTCTATCCCTAATATAATCAATCTCGTTGAGCAATTAAAAATAACTGACCTCTATGTCCAGGTGGTTGTTGGTGGATATGCATACTACAAATCTGAAATTCTACCCCGAAGTGAATATCTGGCAAAGTATGCGCCATTAGAATATGACCCTCTTGATTCATTAATTAAATTAGCAAAAATGCGAAATCTGAGGATACATGCCTGGGTTAATACTTTTTTAATATGGTCAATGGATAGCCTGCCTGATTCAACCCAACACATAAATTATATCCATCCTGATTGGTTTCTGAAAGATGTGTATGGCAGGAGTATGCTTGATTATTCACCGATTGAACGTCAGGATTTTGGTTTAGAAGGAACATTTCTTGATCCGGAAATAGGCGAAGTCAGAGAGTATCTTAAGTCAATGTGCACCGAAGTCCTTGCAAAATATGCAGTGGATGGTATACATCTTGATTTTATACGCTATCCTGGAGTTTTCTGGGGTGTTAATGATACTTTGTTATGTGCTTTACTTGCAGGTTTGAATATCAGAGACTTGCGCTGGCTAACATTGTTAAGATATCCCCAGCTCAATCTTTTCAATCGGTACATTATCTATAATTTTTATCTTGCAAACAAAGAACGGCAAAGGAATATCAAGGAAACTGTATACGAGATATATACGGCGATGAAAAAGTGTAATAAGAATCGCATCCTTTCCTGTGCTGCTGTTTCCAGCCCTTCACGGGCATCATATCAATATGCTCAGGATTGGTGGCAATGGAAGGGTGTAATAGATTACCCTGTTGTTATGTCATATACTCCAGATATCTATCTTTTTAAGGATTTTTTAAATTTCTCAATGTATCATATGCCTGGTTCAATAATGGGTATTGGATTTTTATGGAAGGGTATGGAAATGCAGGCAAATACAGAAATTGATTTTGTGCGAAAAAATGGGGGAAGGGGTATATGCTTTTTTGATTTTGCATCACTTGACACAATGGCAGATTTGAATATATTGACAAATAGTTCATTGGTTTTATCTGATAGTATGTCCAGCACAAATAATTCTATAAAGACTCTGGACAGCATATTTTTTGAATTGCCAAAAACAGAATGGGTTTATGCAGGAATGAATTATATCAAATACGGTGAAGACCTTGAATTTGCAAAGTTTCTTTATTCTTTATCTCTAAACCCTGAACAGGATTTTAGAAAAATGGGTTTGAACAGAGAAGATTTTGTGAAGTATATACAATCTGATGTGGCAGGTTTTGAACATCTGAGAAGAAAACTTTTGTTGCCTGATGACAAATTGCTTGAACCACCGAGTAAAGAGATTGAATATACATTTCTCAAATGGGAGAATAGTGATAGTAGTGCAGTGCGTATGCGCGCAAAGAAATTAAAAAAATATGATTTTAAAAAAATAATTTATCCTGATGCGATGAATCCTCTTGCCAGAGCAGTATTTGACGCAGAAAAAGGTGAGAAGAAAATTTTTGAGACAAGGGCAGGTATATACATTTTTCGTGTAAAAAAGATAAGAGAAGGTGGTAGATGGATAAAGAAAGATAAAATCAGGGCAGATGTGATGCCTTTATATATTTACTGGACAATCAAGGAAAGATTTAATGAACTATATTATGGCAAATAATATAAATTTTGCGGGGTGAACTATGAAGGATATAAATCAATTCATTGACCAGACAATTTTAAAGGCAGATGCCACAAAGCAAGATATTCTGAAATTTATCGCCGGTGTAAAAAAATATAAATTTTTTTCTGCCTGTGTCAATCCGTGCTGGGTAGAACTGGCGCGGAAAGAATTACCTGATGATATAAAAATTTGTAGTGTTGTTGGTTTTCCACTTGGCGCATCAACGACAAAAACAAAAGTGTATGCAACTGAAGATTTGATAAAAATGGGTTGTGATGAAATTGATATGGTTATGAATATCGGAAGGTTAAAGAGCGGAGATTACAAATATGTGGGCAGGGAGATTAAGGCGATTGTTACGGCAGCTGAGAATAGGGTGGTGAAGGTAATTATTGAAACCTGTCTTCTTACAGAACAGGAAAAAATATCATCAGCCAATATCATTAAAGAAAGCGGAGCGCATTTTGTTAAGACCTCAACTGGTTTTTCCCGTGAAGGGGCAAAAATTGAAGATGTAAAATTGTTGAGAAAAATTGTTGGTCCCAAATTTGGAGTTAAGGCTTCTGGCGGAATCAGGGATTATGAAACAGCCCTTGCATTTATCAATGCGGGAGCAAACCGCATTGGCACATCTGCAGGCGAAAAAATAATGGAGCAATTAAAAATAGGACAGAACGATTGAGGTAGTTGGCTACAATAACTATTACTATAACTTATGGTAGTTCATTACCTCAAAATGTAGCTGCTATGCGCTACTACAACAGCTTCTACAATAAAATTAACTGCTATCATACATAATAATCCACAGCAATACCGCACTTCGCCACCAAACATTATATCTACCATTGCACCATTGCACATATTTACATATGCACCATTGTCGATATATGAATAACCCTTTGAAAGTTGATGTGTGTAATGTTTGTTTTTGAATATTGAAATTTTCCATAGGTTGGTTATAATTATTGCAAAAAGGAAAGGAGTATTATGGCAAAGAACATCGGTTTGAAGCCAATGAGGGAGATATATTATCGTGAATCACGGGTTGCAAAGGCACTGGGTGAACCAGCTAAGTACTCAATCATCAGATTGCTTCTGGATAATGGTCCTCAATATGTATCAGAAATTGCACGCTCTATCAGGCGTTCACAATCTACTGTATCACACCACCTTGGGCAATTAAAAAATTTGGAGATTGTTCGTTTTGAAACAAGAATTAACGGTTCTTTCTATTGGATTAAATATCCTGATGAAATGCGGAAGATTCTTAAGAGCCTCAATGAATTTGTCCATCGAACTTACTCTAAAGTTCAATATGACGAGTGATTATTTACCATTGTACCATTGTACATATTTACATATGCACCATTGTCGATATATGAATAAGGGGATGGTTCGGTGATTTTTTCATTGGTTTATATAGATTGGTAATATCAAAAGACAGGATTTGAATTATGCTGGTTGATGTGGCAATACCTAATACAAAGTTTGATTATTTAACTTACAAGACCGAATTTGATTTACAGCCAGGCGACCTGGTTCTTGTGCCATTGCGAAATAAGTTTAAGTATGGTATTGTTGTGGCAACAAATGTCAAATCTGAATTTCCTAATCTAAAAAATGTGCAAAAACTTGTAGAAAAAAGATTTATTCCACCCACTCTGTTGGCAATGTATAAATGGATTGCGGGATATTATATTTCAACTTACGGTGAAGTTTTGAAACAGGCATTTCCACCGAAGATATTGAAAAAGTTTGATATTATAAAACCTGTGCAGGCAATGCCTGTAAGAGTTAAAGAACCAGTTCCTACATATTATCAAAATAATGCCATTCGGCAAATTCTCTATTTTTTGAGAAAAAATACATTCAAAGTTTTTTTACTTTTTGGGATAACCGGGAGCGGCAAAACCGAAGTCTATTTACGCGTTGTTGATAGTGTTCTAAAAAATGGCGGCAGGGCACTCGTGCTTGTGCCCGAAATATCAATGACTCCGTTGTTGTTAAAGCGATTTTCTGAGCGGTTTGGTAGAGATACAGTAACGATTCACTCAGCAATGACTGAGAAAGAGCGACGCCAGGTATGGTACGCAATTAAGAATGGTACATATAAGGTGATAATTGGCCCACGCAGTGCAATATTTCTGCCAATACCTGATTTAAAGGTAATCATTGTTGATGAAGAACATGACCATTCTTATAAGGAACATCAGCAATCTGTAAAATATAATGCCCGGGATGTTGCAGTGGTCAGGGCAAAGATTGAAAATATTTGTGTTATCCTTGGTAGTGCAACCCCTCAGATTGAAACATACTACAATGCAGGTATTGGAAAGTATGGACTTCTGACTTTGAAAGAGCGGATTGATGCACGACCCTTACCATCAGTTGAGGTAATTGATTTAAAACAGGAGGGCGGAAGATTTGTATCAAAAAAATTTGCGGATTTAATAAAAGAGGTTCTGCAGAAAGATGAACAGGCAATATTATTTTTAAACCGTAGAGGTTTTGCGCCAAGTTTAATCTGTCCTAATTGTGGTTATCTTGTGCGTTGTCCATTCTGTAAATTACCCCTGGTCTATCATAGACAGTCTGAAAAAAATGGTAGTTCAATTCTTGCCTGCCATACTTGCGACTATAAAACAGATTACTTTAGTATATGCCCGCATTGTGGTAAATCAACTCTTTTGTATCGTGGTGCAGGTATACAACGGATTGAAGAATTGATTAAAAATCTTATTAAAAGTGAAATTGCGAATAATAAAACATCTGAAAAAAAGGAAGAGTTAGCGGAACATATTGTATTACGACTGGACCGTGATATTGCCCGGAAAAAGGGACAGGCAGATGCCATTTTAAAAAAATTTGAGGAGCAGCGGGCAAAGATTCTTGTTGGCACTCAACTTGTCACTAAAGGATTTGATTTTCCTAATGTCACATTTGTGGGTATTGTTAATGCAGATACAATTCTAAATTTGCCAGATTTTCGCGGTAGTGAAAAAACATTTCAGATTCTCACACAGGTCGCAGGCAGGGCAGGTAGGGGGCATAAGCCAGGAAGAGTTTTAATACAGACATACCATCCTGAACAATACTCAATACTTTTCAGTCAATTGCAGAATTACCCGAAATTTTATGCCCAGGAGATGAAGTTACGGAAGGAATTGGGTTCAAGAATCAGCCGCGGGCTGATTCTTGTCCGTCTTTCAGCAAAAACAGAAAAGAATGTTTGGGAAGATGCAAAGAAAATTTATGACTCATTGAAACACTTGAAAAATATAAATATTTATGGTCCGAATCAGTCGTTCTATTATAAGATAAGAGATAGATATCGTGTTTATATTTTAATCAAAGCACCATTAAAATTTGACCATCGTAAATTAAAATTTTTAAAGCAAATTTCGCTTACCAGAACAAAATTAGAAATTGATGTTGACCCAATAGATGTATTTTAGATTAGTAGTGGGGGGGAAGTTTAGGATGCGGAGAGAGAGGGAGAAGTTCATAATCCAACAGTGGTTTAATTATTATAAAAAGTAGGATTATGACAAATCCGTTGAGCTAAAAACTTCAGATTATAGTGGGGGTTGAGGATGAGCTGAAGGGATTAAATCTTGTTTACGGAGAGAGAGGGATTTGAACCCCCGATCCCGATTTTGGCGGGATACCCCGTTTCGAGCGGGGCGCCTTAGTCCACTCGGCCATCTCTCCTAAAAAGATCGTCAATTGTTATGCGGTTGCGAAACTCGTTTCGTCAATCGTCAAAGGGTTAGGGTCTTTAAATACAAACGACCAAACCCTTAAACGAAACGAGCATCCAAACCCACAACCGAACAACCATCTGTTTCTAATCCCCCTCGTTAACCTGTTCTCACGCATCATCACTTAATCCTTAATCTTTACTCTACCAGAAATAATTTCTCATTTATTTTTTTCTCTTTTTTGCAAAAAATTTTTTTATCAATATCAATGCATCATCCTTCAGAACACCTTCAATGACTTCAATCTGGTGATTTAATCTTTTTTCCTGCACAATGTTGAAAATTGAACCACAACCACCAAACTTTTCATCCCTTGCTCCAAAAACAATCTTTTTTACCCGCGCCAGCACCAGTGCCCCAGCACACATAATACAGGGTTCTATTGTAGTATAGATTATCACATCGTTCAAACGCCATGTACTAAGCGCATTTGCAGCTGCAGTGAGAGCAATTATCTCTGCGTGGGCTGTAGAATCCTGCAGGTGTTCAGTTCTATTATGCCCGCGACCAATAATCTGATTTTTATAAACCGCTACCGCACCGATGGGTACCTCATCCTCAGCAAATGCCTTTTGTGCTTCTTTTAGTGCCTCACGCATATAGAATTTGTCATCCAAGATAGACCTCGCTATTCGTATTTAAATTTCAATTATCAATCCTCTCCATTGTTTTTCAATATCGCGCCCGACGTGATTTGAACACGTAGCCTGCGGATTCGTAGTCCGCCGCTCTATCCAGTTGAGCTACGGGCGCATATTCTGATTATAGCAATTTTGGAATAATTGTCAATGACTCTTCATAAAAAATTTTTCATATCAGGACATTCTTTTCTTATCGCTATACGGTGGATATTAAGAAGATGTCTAACTGTTATGTTATCAGCAGTTATATTTTTACCTATTGTGCCGCAGGCAAGCACAAACGAAGGCTTGAGTTTGTTGTATGTTCCACCCAGTGCACCATGTGAGGCAGGTGTGTTTACGAGAATTCTTCCCGCCTTAATTCTTGAAGCGAATTGCTCAATTTCAGATTCCTGGGTAGTAAAGATGCTTGCAGTATGTCCGAGCCCACCATGCTGATTGACCCGGTAACAGAGTTCCAATGCATCATTAAAGTTATCTACAATGTAAAATGCCAATATAGGAGCAAGAATCTCCATTGATAAAGGGCAATGGGGTCCAATTTCTTTGAGTGGAGCAATTAGAATTGAGGTGTCGCCGGGCACTTTGAAACCTGCCATTTCAGCAATTAATGATGCTGGCTGTCCGATAACTTCAACTTTCATTACATTTTTGCTACAATCAAAGGCTACTGGCTCCAAAAGTTTGATTTCTGCTTCAGACAAAAAATATGCCTTTTGTTTTTTAAATTCTTCAATTACTTTTTCGGCAATATCTTGTTCAACAACCACTGCCTGTTCACTTGCACAGATGGTTCCATTATCAAATGTTTTGGATATAAGAATTTGTTCCACAGCAAATGGGATATCCGCACTTTTACTGATAAAGACCGGGACATTTCCTGGACCAACACCAATTGTTGGATTGCCGGAACGGTAAGCAGCCCGCACAAGTTCAAGAGAACCAGTAATAAGATTAAGAGAAATTTTTTTATGGGACATCAAAGTTAAAACCTCTTCTTTTGTAGATGTCTTTAACCACTGAACACAGTGTTCTGGTGCACCAGTATTGACTGCGGCTTCATAAAGAATTCGGCATGCTTCAGTAGTGCACTTTTTTGCTGAACCGTGTGGACGAATGATGATGGGATTCCGTGTTTTGACAGCAATTATAATCTTAAACAGAGCGGTAGAGGTAGGATTGGTAATTGGCGTCATTGCAAATATTGGGCCAACTGGTTCTGCAATTTCAACTATCCCCTGTGCTTTATCTTCATTTATTATTCCGACTGTCTTTGTATCTTTAATATCTTCATATACAATTTTTGTTGCAATTGCATTTTTGATAACTTTATCCTCCCATCTTCCCAATCTGGTTTCTTTAAATGCGAGTTTTGCCAGGTGGTGGCGATTATCAAAACCGGCTCTATAAACTGCTTCAGTGATTTGGTCAATTTTTATCTGGTCATAGGTTCGGAATATTTCAGCAGCGTGCACCGCATTCTCAAGGATTTTTTCAATATCTAAGCCCGGTGTATGATATTCTTCATCCATAACAATTTATAATAATTATAACCCTTTAGCACAAATTGTCAATAAAATTATTTTTTGTTTTAACGGAAAGAAGTAGGTTGAAGTGCTATGAAATGTTTTACCGGTGAGATGATAAAGAATCAGAAATGCTCTGAAAAAGTTCTTGAGGGACTTGATAACCGAGTTCTTTATATTTTAACAGGTCTTGCAAAGCCAGGTCATAATTTTTATTCAAGAAGTAGGCAAGCGCACGATTGTAGTATGTATCAACATAAGTAGAATCAATACTGAGAACTTTAGTGAAGTCGGCAATTGCTTTATCCATTCTGCCAATTGTGGCATAGGCATTACCACGATTATTATAGGCTTTTGGCTCTTCTGGTTTCAATGCTATTGCCTGGTTAAAGTCGGCAATTGCCAGGTCATATTTATTTTCATAACAATAGAGTATTCCACGACTATTATATGATTCAGCATTGTATGGATTGAGCTTTATTGCTTTTGAAAAATCCGCAATTGCCTCCGGATATTTTTTTAAATGGGTATAAATACTGGCACGAATGGTGTATGCATCTATTAAAAATGGATTGAGCCTGATTGCCCTAAGGAGGTCATTGAGCGCCAGTTCTAATCTATTTTGAGAGAGATAACAGCGTCCGCGATTCAGGTATGGATCTGCATAATCGGGTTTGAGTTTGCATGCCTGATTGAAGTCAGAGATTGCCTGTTCATAATTCATAATTGAAAGGAACAGGAGTCCTCTATTGTTAAATGTTTCTGCAAGATTGGGATTGAGAGTAATGGATTGGTTCAGGTCGCGCAGGGCAAGCTCATATTGTTTATTCTGAGCATACAGTATGCCGCGATTATTATAGGGTTTTGCCAGATTAGGATACTGTTTTATTACATCACTCCAGAGAGTTATTCCGTCCTTCCAGACCTTGCATCTATTGGCAGAAAGGAACGAAAAGCAGCAGATGATAAAGACCATAATTACAATAAAAAATATTTTTAATATTTTTTGCGATTTTATATACAGGTTTGTCCAGGCTTCAGCAAAAATATAGAATATACCAATTAATGGAATATATGTATAACGGTCTGCTATTGATTGTCCGATTGGAATTAATTGTATCACAGGTAATATGGCAAACGCAAAAAATAGACTGGCAAAGATGACTTTGTGTGTAGTCTTTTTGGATATAATAATCAATATTACCAGCCCCAGAAATATTAATGGTGCAAAGAGAAAAATTTTTGATTGCCATTGGTCAATTGTTGCGGGAGCAGGATAAAAACAGGAAAGTTTAATGGGTAAAATGGTTTTATAAAGGTAAAAAATAATGATGCGCAGGGCAATTATTATATTGGTCGGTAGAGAGCGTAAAAAATTTGCAGGTACTGCACTGACTGAGCGTTGCCCAATAAATGCAAGGATTGCGAAGACCAGAGATAATATAAAAAAGGGAATTTTTTTTAGGACCATATTTTTATCTATTCTTTTTGTATAAAAATAATCAATCAACAATAATATAAAAGGCAGAGAAATTACTGAAGGTTTTGAAAGGAGCGAAAGGATAAAGGAGAGCAGACTTAGAAAATAAAATTTACTTGTTTTCTTGTGGAGATAATAAATATAGAAAATAGTTGATGTCAGAAAAAATAGTGCGTATAACATATCCTTACGCTCTGTAATCCATGCGACAGATTCAACATGTAATGGATGAATTCCAAAGAATAAGCCCGTAATCATTGCTATCGGAATATTTTTTGTTAATAAAAATATAAACCAGAAGACCAAAAGACTGTTGATTATATGAATAATGAGGTTGGTTAAATGATAAGCACTGGCATTGTTTTGTGAAAAATGGTAATTTATCGCAAAAGAGATAATGGTCAATGGAATATAACCACCATAATAAAATGAACTGAAAATTGTAAATATATTATTGGGCACTAATGAACGGATATTGATATTGTTTATAACATATACATCATCATCCCAGTTTGTGAAATCATTGTCTATACAAGGTGAAAGGCTGAAAAAAGTTATTGTAATGATAACAACAATACCAATGTATATATTTATTTTATTTGAAGATAATAGCTTCGCCATCTGTTTTGAAAATTATATATACAGAGTGGGTTATGTCAAGAAAGTGATAGTTATTAAATATTTATATTTGACAAAAATTTAGGCAGTATATTTTTTTATTTTTTCTGCAATATTTCAAGCAGGGTTCTCAGGTCATTGGTAAGTGATTCAGTAAATTTTATATCATCGGTTACATTACTTGTGCGCGAACCTAATTCTGTCCCTGTTTTTACATCCATCAATTTCATTGTGTAATCAATTTTATTGCTGGTTTTGCTCACTTTACCAATAAAGATATAATCGCAGAGTGCAGCTTTACCAGTTCTAATTGCCTGATTTTCGTCAAGTTTTTTGTAATCCCATTGCTGTTCTTTTAGCTTCGTCATTATCTCGGCTTTGCTGGTGATTTTAAAGGCAGTAGTATACTGACTCAATGCCTTATACATCTCATCCTGACATTTTTCACCGAGGTTTTCATTTAATGCTTCGTTGTTTTCTTCGCGGAAAGGTATAATGCCAATATATTTTTTTGTTTCTGTGGGAACGATTGTTGCGACACCATACTCGCGATTCAATTCATTTATCACAAGTTCAGTAAGGTTAAGTTCGGATGAGGCATAGAAAATATCTTCGGAAAGGTCAAGTACCATTGAGAATCCTTCTTGCTGGGCAATCTTGGCAATTGCTTCATTTATTTTTTTCAAAAGCGGTGCCATCAATTCATCATTCTTCTGTTCAATCTTTCCCCCGGGACCAAAAACATCCTGGAGGTATTGATTGTAAATCTGTGTGTTGGTTTCAATCTCATCAAGTTTTTTAAGGCGTGCCTCTTCACTCAACATCAATTTCTGCGCATCAAGTTCATTCTTTAGGGTTTGTATATTCAATTGTAATTTTGCTGCTGAATCCCGGCAGGTGTTTACAAATTCATTAAATTGTTCATTGGCAGTCGCAGTCGCCTGATACTGTGCAAAAATTTGGGATGATTCTACAAACCCTATCTTTTGTTCTTTGGCAATAACCAGTAACGGTATTAATAAACTTAAAAGGATTATTTTATGGATTTTCATTCTTTATACCTCCTGTTTTCCTGGGCAAGGACATTATTAAAACATTCCAAATGGATTTATCTGGAAGTGTGGTTCAAAACCAGGTTGTGCCCGGTCAAATCCATAGCCAAGGTCAAAACCGAGTACTCCCATCATTGGAATTTCTACCCTGATGCCAATTCCCGCACCCCGTTTCAGGTCATAAAGATTGATATCTTTATATGAAGCAAAGGCATTACCCATATCATAAAATACAAGGAATGCAAAACTCTGTGACAATTTTAATTTAAGTTCCAGATTATTAATGAATAAGGCATTTCCACCAACTGCCTTCCCATTTTCAAAAGGGGTGAGAGAACGGTCTGAATAACCACGCACACCATCTTCACCAGTGCCACCAGCATAAAATCTTTTGTAGTATGGAACTTCACTTGAACTCGTGACAATACCGGCACGGAACCTTGTCATAAGCACAAATTTCCAGTAAACAGGAAAATATGACCTTGTTTCAAAAGTAAATCTGTTATAATCAATATTGGCAAATATCCATGGTTTGGCAATCTCGCTCTGCAGTGATATGTATGAACCACTTGATGGATTAAAGATAAAATCCCTTGTATCGCGGATTATTCCATAGTTATTTGCTAAAGTCCACTTGGGGATTGTATCATTTCTCAGGTCATAGCCCGTAGTTGGTTGATATTCTTTTGCAATATCCAGAATCTGCGTTCTTTCCACCCTGAATGTGTAGTTAAATCTTGTATAATCAAGAAAGAATGGAAATGAAAAATTTGTAGCACCACCAATATCCCTTTTTGTATAAAAGTCCCAGCGCCGATTAGTATAATAGATATCAAAACCGGCAGTGGTTCTTGTATCAAAAAGCCAGGGTTCGGTAAAACCGAATTGAACATTGGTCAGTCTTCCACCAATTTCAAATTTTGTATAAACTCTTTGTCCCCGTCCAAAAATATTGGGATGGCTCAATTCAATATAGCCGGTTAATTTATCCTGGGCTGAATATGCCATACCTGCACCAATTGAACCAACACCTTCTTTTTCTTTAACCCGATAGGTTAAATCTATATTTCCGCTATCATCAGGTGTTCCGGTTTCAGGAGTGATATCTTCAAAAAAGCCAAGATTAAATATCTCACGCATGCTACGAATAACCTGTGACCGTCTGAATCTTGTGCCGGGAAGGGTAACAATTTCACGACGGATAACCTTTTCCCGGGTGCGATAATTGCCCGCAATATTTATTCGGTTAATATTGGCAGGCCGCGATTCTGTGATCTGATATTCAATATCAATGAAACTATCCCTAATTGTCTCAATCGGAACAATAGCACAATATATATAACCTTCATCTGCATAAATCTCGTAAAATTTCTGCAAACTATTCTGCGCTTTTGTCAGATCAAATATCTCATTTGTTTGCAACTTTAAATTCTTCTCTAACTGGTCACTACTAAAAAGATTATTGCCAGAAAACTTAATGTTGCCGGTATAATAACGCTGATTTTCAGTAATATTAATTGTTACGGTCAATTTTCCATCTGAGACATTAATTTCAGGTTCTTGCACAATCACATCAAGAAATCCATTTTCCCGGTAGAAATTTTTTATACGTTCAACATCTTCCTTGAGTTTTACCCGGTCAAGTTTCCCACTTCGTAAGAATCCTTTTTCGCGGTTTTGCATTTTTCGTTTTATTGCACCATCAGTGAGTGCGTAATTGCCTTCAATATTGATTCTGCTGATGCGTAGGGGTGAACCTTCATTAATAATAAAATATAGTTTTACACGGTTCAGTGTGTCTGGAACGATACTATCACTAACTGTCGTATTGTAGTAATTCTTTTCATTATAATGGTCAATTATTTTTACCCGAGCATCAAAGATTGCCTTTTTTGTTAAGACCTGTCCATCTTTCAGGTCAATTTTTTTTAGCAAATCACCCTGCCTGATTTTTTTATTAGCAATGAATTGTGGTTTCCCACTTAAAAACGGTGCTTCATCTACTGAGATATTAATAAATATTCCATCTGCGACGATTGATGTATCAATGGCAATGTTGTTAAACAGGCGTAACCGATAAAGGTTATTGATTGCCTGCTTAATTGCTGATTCCTTGAATTGCTCGCCAATTTTCATCCCGCTTGTCTGAATGATTAATTCTTTATCTGTATACTTTGCATCAACAGTGATATTGGCAATGGTGTAGGTAAAGAGAATAAAAATTATCATTTGGTTTTGAATTCCAGCCGGTCTCCAGAACGCACGAGTTTTATGTGTTTGCCCTCTTTGATATTACCTTTGAGAATCTCTTCTGATAGTGGGTCTTCAATAAGCCTTCTTATTGTCCGCTTGATAGGCCTTGCTCCAAATTGTGGGTCAAAGCCTTCTTCCACAAGTAAATCCTTGCCTGACTCATCTATTTCCAGCACCATCTTTTTGTCATCAAGCCTTTCTTCAAGTTCACCAATCAGGATATCCACAATCTTTTTCATATCTTCTTTTGTTAATGAACGGAATACTACAATTTCATCAATCCGATTGAGAAATTCGGGATTAAATAATTTTTTTACTTCTTCTAATAATCGTTCTTTCATCTTTTCGTAAGACACAGATGAATCTACTTTTGCAAACCCAATGCCATCGCTCCTTCTTATATCAGCGGTGCCAATATTTGAGGTCATTATTATTACGGTATTTTTAAAATCAACTTTTCTGCCAAATGAATCAGTGAGCTGGCCATCTTCAAGAATTTGCAATAAGATATTAAAGACATCCGGATGTGCCTTTTCAATTTCATCAAGAAGAACCACTGAATACGGCTTGCGTCTGACTTTTTCGGTTAATTGACCACCCTCTTCATAACCTACATAACCCGGTGGTGCACCAATCAATCTTGAAACATTAAATTTCTCCATATACTCAGACATATCAAGGGTAATCAATGAATTTATGTCATTGAAAAGAAATTCAGCGAGCCGTCGCGCAAGCTCGGTCTTACCAACACCGGTGGGACCAAGAAATATGAAAGAACCAATGGGCCTCCGCGGGTCTTTTACGCCAGCCCGACTACGCCTGATTGCACGGGAAACAACTTTTATTGCTTCGTCTTGTCCAACAATCTTTTTATGTAATTCTTCTTCCATCTTCAATAAACGCTTTGATTCCTTCTCTTCAATCCGTGAAACCGGTATACCAGTCCAGCGCGATACTACAAAAGCAATATCCTCTTCGCAGACCACGGGTTTTGAGGTTTCCGAATATGAATCCTTGCGTTTTTTTATCTGTTCCTGGATTTTTATCTCTTCTTTGTGTAATTCTGCAGCCTCTTCATATTTTTGGTCTGCGACCATCTTATCCTTTTCCTTTTTTATTTCAAGTAGTTTGTTTTCCAGTTCAATTATTTTTGGGTCTTTGGCAATTTTTGACAATTTTACCTTTGCACCGGCTTCATCAATCACATCAATTGCTTTGTCCGGCAAAAATCTATCAGTAATGTATCGTTCAGAAAGATAGGCAGCAGCTTCCAGCGATTCATCAGAATATATTATTTGATGGTGTTTTTCATAATTTTCTTTTAGCCCCTTTAATATTCCGATTGTTTCCTGCACTGAAGGTGGATTGACAATAATAGGCTGGAACCTTCTTTCCAGTGCACCATTTTTTTCAATATATCTACGATAATCTTCAAGTGTGGTTGCGCCAATACATTGAAGTTCGCCACGGGCGAGTGCGGGTTTGAGCATATTTGATGCATCTATGGCGCCTTCTGCAGCACCGGCACCAACAATAGTATGCAATTCATCAATGAACAATACAATATCCTTATTATTAGTGACTTCATTGATTACGGCTTTTAATCTTTCTTCAAACTGTCCCCGATATTTTGTGCCTGCCACAATTGATGCCATGTCCAGTGCAAGGACCCTTTTGTTCTTTAATGAATCTGGAACATTTCCCGCAACAATATCCTGAGCAAGACCTTCTACAATCGCAGTCTTTCCAACGCCTGCTTCGCCAATCAAGACCGGATTGTTCTTTTTTCGTCTTGAAAGGATTTGAATGACCCGTTCAATTTCATTTTCACGACCGATAATAGGGTCAAGTTTGCCTTCGCGTGCAAACTGGGTTAGGTCACGAGAAAATAATTCTAATGCTGAACCCCGTGGCTTACCTTTTGATTTTCCAGCAGCAACGCCTTCTGGTTTTAATAACTGGATAATTTCATTTTTTGCAATGTCATAATCAATGCCCATTGATACAAGGATCTGAGCACCGATACTGCCTTCGGTTCTGATAATTCCTAAGAGGAGATGTTCAGTTCCAATATATGTATGGCCAAGATTTTTTGCCTCTTCCATTGCATAATTGAGGCAGACCCTTGCTTCATTACCCAATGTAACATCAATCTTACCACCTGACCCAATGGTGATAGAATTTTCAATTGCCTTGAGTAATTCATTCAGTTCAACACCTAAATTTATCAAAACCATTGCTCCAACACCTTCCCCTTCTTTTATCATGGCAAGAAGCAGATGCTCGGTTCCAATAAAATTGTGTCTGAACCTTATCGCCTCTTCGCGAGCAATGTGTAAAATTTTTCTAACTCTTTCAGTAAATCGTTCCTGCAAAGAAACCTCCTTGAAAGTTCCTAAAATTTAAGATTATTTTCGTTTTTTCCCTATTAACAATTATGTCTAATTTCATATATTACCATTTTACTTAAAAATAATATCCTGTCAAGAGTTAGACAAATTCCCGCAGAGAAAGTTTATATTGAATTAATTGTAATTCTATATATAAAATTGAGCAAAGAAGTTGAAGAATGATTTTGGTCTATTTTTCAATTTTAAATGAAGCGGTTTTGCTTTATTATATATCTGCGCAATGGATTTTCCCACAAATTCTATATGTTCCTTTGTATAGACCCTGCGGGGAATTGCCAGTCTGAGCTCATTACCGAATACTCCAGTCCTTATCCCTTTTTCCAGATAAATCTGTGCCCCGAGGGCAAATGCAGAGTAAGGAAGAGAGGTCTTCGGTATTATCACAATACCATGGCCACCAAATGGTTTAAAAACATTTACCCCGCTGGTTTCTAAGATTCTGCCGAGATAATGGACCTTATCAATATGCGATTTAAGAAATTTTTCATCAATGGACTCTTCCAGGCCTATTGCCATTGCCGCAAGGTCCCTTGCCGCAAGTCCGCCTGAACTTGGATAGGATTCTTGTTCAATAACCTTTTCACGCAGACATTCATATATTTTTCTGTTCCTTAAACCGATAAATCCACCAATATTGACAAGACAATCTTTTTTACTGCTCAAATAGAGAATATCACAATAACAGAACATTTCCTGGCAGATACTCAGAATTGATTTTTTATAATTTGTATATTTTTTTATGAAAAATGCATTATCAGCAAATCTGCTGGCATCAAAGATTAACAGGATATCTTTCTGTTTAATAATCCGGTAAGTTTCTTTTATATTTTCCAGTGATACCGGCTGGCCGCCTTTTATATTATTGGTGAGGGTCATTATTACAGCCCTGAGATTTTTGTCCTTTTTTACTGCGGTTTCCAGCTGATCAAGATTGATATTACCACAGAACATAGGTTTCAATTCAGCAAAGTCAAGTGCCCGTGCGCCGATTCCCTCAAGATTTGCTCTGGTTGTTTCAAAATGGGTGTTGGAGATTATCGTATCCCCTTTTTTAAAGAGTAATTTAAACAGGATATTTTCCGCCGTCCTTCCCTGGTGTACGGGCTGGATAAAAGGGAAACCAGTTATATTGCGGGCAATCCTCAAAAAATCTTCACCCGCCTTCTGCCCGGAGAAATCTTCTTCTGCTTCAATCATCTTTGCCCATGCCCGTGCACTCATTGCGCCAGTTCCTGAATCCGATATCAAATCAATATCAACATATTGGGCAGGGATAAGAAATAGATTATAACCTGCCTGCGCCAGTATCTTTTTGCGCATTGTGCGTGTTGTCATCCTAATTGGTTCAATTACCTTGATACGATAAGGTTCCATACACTATTTTCCTTTCAGAATTGTCAATTTGTTTTTAATGTTTTTATTCTGTGGCTCCAGACTGAGAATTTTTTGATACACCTCAATCGCTTTTTCAATTTCATTAAGTTTGACATAGACATCGCCCAAATGTTCCAGGATGACTGCATCTTCAACCAGTTCGCTCGCTCTTTTTAAATCACTGAGGGCTGATTCATAGTCTCCTTTCTGATAATAGACCCAGCCCCGGGAATCAATAAAATAACCATTGTTCGGCTCAATGCTGAGAGCTCGTTCAATCAGGTTGAGGGCATATTCAAGGCTTTCTGCCCTTTCGGCATAGGTATAACCTACATAGTTCAGGGCAGTAGCATCTGTAGAATCAAATGAGATAACTTTTTCAAATGTTTTGAATGCCTCTTCTTTTTTTCCAATACGGTCGCACAAATTTGCCAGGGCAGAGAGTCCGGGCAAAGAAGAAGGATTTAGTTTTAGTGATTTTTTATAGAAGAAGTAGGCATTGGTATAATCGCTTTCTATTTCTGATGTGGCACCAAGAAGGTAATAAATCTGCGACATATCGGCATTCCGATATGCTGCTTCACTAAAATAATATTTTGCATTTTTATACTCTTTTTTATCAAGGGCGATAAATCCTGCATAGACCCAGAGTTCAATAAAATCAGGATTTATTTTTATTGCCTCTTCAATTGCCCGTTGTGCTTCATCAAGATTTCTCTGCTCAAGATTAATACGAGCAATATAAAAACGGGAATAGTCATCCTGTGGATTGAGCCCGGCACTGACCAGAAATTCATTCAAGGCATCATTAAACATACCCAATTTGTATAATGCAAAACCAAGACTACGGCGCACAAAAAAATCATAGTAATCTGTATTCAAAATCTCATGTGCAATCTTAACCATCTTTTCATAATTTTCCATGTCTCCATAAAGGTCCAGGAGCCTTTTCCGCAAATCAGTGGAATTATCGTATTGCTCAGCTCGCTCATAGTAATAGATTGCTGAATCTTTCACATTTAGAATATCAAATCCCGTGCCAACACCGAGCAACGCAGTATAATTTGTTGTATCCAGTGCTAAAGCCTTTTTGAAAAAATTTATTGCCTCTCTATGATTTTTTGATTTTCCGGCGATTGTGCCCAGGCGATTATAAATTTCAATATTTTTGAGGCTATCAGGAATTTCCAGCAATACTTGCCTGGCTGAATTCAGATCACCGAATCCTTCATAAAGCAAGGATACCGTCTGGGCTATACCTGCGTCTCCTGGTTTGAGTTCCTTGATTTTTAAATAATAATTTATTGCATTTTTAAGGTCTCCCCGGACAATGTAGCCAGCTGCAACCATACCGTATAATTCAGTGCTATCCTTTACAAAATTTAGACCTTTTTTTGCATATTCAATCCCTTCATCAAATTTTTTTATTCTATAGCAGGCATTTGCTAATGCATAGTAAAGTTCTGAAGCAGTAGAATCTTTTTTTAATGCAGCAATGTAGTATTCAATAGCTTCTGCGATATTGCCTTCCATCTCCAGCTGACAACCAATACTGAATAACTCATAAGAACTGCCTGAATGGTTGGCAGCAAAAAGATTGAAAATCAAAATTCCACAAATACTGAAAGTAGCCATAAGCCTCCTGGATTTTTTATTGGGTCATTATTATAAATATTGTATTTCAACTCAAATCCAAATCTGCGACCATTGTTTTTATAAAATACCATTCCTTTTATTGCATGCTGATGGTATAATGTAGTATCACCTTGGCAGATGCCAAGATCAGGATTAATGAGTGCACTAAAATTTTTTTTATCCCAGATTGTAAATTTTGCATCCAGTATGAATTCATACTGATAATCAGCACCCGCATTTATGTCCCAACCATGATATTTAGTATGGGGATAAAATTTGAAACCGAGTGCCCAGACTATTTTTTCTGACGAAATTATTATCTTTGTTGGGTGGTAATCAGCATTGGCAATCAAGAATAAAAGGCGATTAAAGACCGGAGTTCCTTCAACCTCATAATCAATATCATGCACACAATCATGAATAAATGAAAACCGACCGAATAGTTTTGCCAAATGGTATTCAAAACCAGCAATGACAAAATAATGGGAATAGCGTGGGTCAAGAGAAACACCGCCCTTCTGCTCAGCCATATCAAGGTCGTCGCGATATTCCATATAAAAAGAAAATCTGTTGTGTCTTATCATTGTGCATCTTAATTGTGCTGATGCATCCATATTGAATCTAATTGTATCGCTGTTAAGATACTTACCTAAAAATACGCCACCATTAAATTCCAGTGGAAATTCTAATGCCAGGGCAAATACCGGGGCAATAATCAGTAAAAATTTATTGTGCATACAGGTCTGCTCCTTTTATTTTATTAATTCTCAAAAAGCAGAATTGTCCGGGTATGATGCGGCGGGAATTGATAATAACCTGCCCATCAATCTCAGGCGCAGAAAATTCTGTATGGCCAATAATATCTCTGCCTCTGTGATGAATGAGTATCTTATAAGACTTGTTCAGTCTCAGTCTATTCTTTTTATCAATTAATGATTGCTGGAGGTTTAATATCTTTTTAAATCGCTGATTCACTATCTTTTGAGAAAGGGGTTTGAAAAAAGCGGCATCAGTTTTTGGTTCCTGAAAGTATCTGAAAGCTCCGAACCAATCAAAGTATCCCTTTTTAAGAAAATCATAAAGTTCATTGAATTCTTCTTCAGTCTCTGTGGGAAAACCTACCATGATAGTTGTGCGCAGGGTTATCCCCTTTAATTTTTTTATAATATCAATAATGTCTTTTTTTGTAACACCGCGATTCATCAAGGCAAGTATCCGGTCATTTATATGTTGAACTGGCATATCAAGATACTTGCAGACCTTTGGGTTATTTTTAATCTCTGCAATTAGCGCAGATGTTATAGAACGGGGATGCGCATACAAAATCCTGAGCCATTCAATCCCTTTAATTTTTGACAGACCTTTTAATAATGGGGCTAACATTGGTCTACCATAAATGTCCATTCCGTATTTTGCAGTATCTTGAGCAATCAGGATGAGCTCTTTTATACCAAGTGTTGCCAGTGCTTCTGCTTCATTTATTAAATCTTCGTATCTGAAACTTTTGAATTCACCTTTTATCTGCGGGATTGTGCAATAAGAACAGTGATTAGAACAACCATCCGCAATTTTGAGATAGGCAAATCCGCTCGTGGTTATGAGTCGTGATTTAAATTTTATATTTCTTTTGATAATGGATTTGACTAGAGCACCTTTTTCTTTGAGAGTGAACCAGGCAGTAACATCAGGGAATTTTCTCATAAGTGATTCACCTGCGCGATTTACTGCACATCCATAAACATATACCTTTTTATGATTCTTTTGTTTTAAAATTCTTTTTATTTCTGCTTCGGTTTCTTTGAGAGCTGGTTTTATAAAGCCACAGGTATTGATAATAACCACATCGCTCTTATTTAGTGAATCGGTTATTGAAATACCAAATTTTTCAAGGATACCCATTATACCCTCAGAATCAACGAGGTTTTTAGGACAACCGAGTGATACAAAATAGACTTTAGTCAACTTTTATCAGTTTCACATCAGCACAGGCGATAATCTCATTTTTTAGGTCTTTTATTTCTGCCTGCGCAAATACTAATTTGTATTTAACATTTAAAACCTTTCCTCGAGCAATATATTCTGTGTCAGCATTCATTGGTTTTTTTATGCGCATATTTAATTCAGCAGTTACAGCCTTGTGTCCCTTTTTGTAAGCAGCCCATACTGCCATTTCATCAAGGATGGTTGAAACAATCCCTCCGTGGATCACATTTTGATAGCCCTGGAAATTTTTGTTCAATTTTATTGGCGCAAGTACGCCTTCATCAGTCTGGGTGATATCTAAATGCAAGCCTATGGCATTATCCCTGCCACAGGCAAAACAGCGGTTATCCATTAAAAAATTACTGCTCAATTATTTCAGTTCCTTTTGGCGGTTTGAATTCAAAGAGTTTTTTTGACAATTTTTTGTTCAACTGAATATTTTTAAAGATAAATTTATTTTCCGATTCTGTCTCATCAATAATGTTTATCCCTGTAATTTGATACTTTTGTTTATCAATTGTGACGACAATGCGCTGGTATATTTCGGTCTTCTCTATCGGCGTCAAAATTATTTCATAATTTTTATCTATTTTTAATTCTGCGTTAAACCTCTCCTGATAGTTTTTAAGGAAGATATCAGGGTTGACTGCAAACGGCACCTGGGGTCCAAAGTGTTGTCTAATTGCCCTTTTTTTATCAGGAAGATAGAGCCATAAAGAGACACTATCACCGACATATAACTGCTGGGGATTTTTCAACTCCATTCTGAAATAGTTTGGTTTAAGAAAATAGATACACCCTTCAAATTTCTGGCACGTGCCAGAGGTCTTTTCGCAAAATTGCTGAGTGAACTCAATGTAGAAACTATTCAGATTCTGGTAATTAGCGATAGTTTTATTGATGACACTATCAAGTTCCTGGGCAACACAGGTTTTTGACAGCAATAAAAAAGCGGCTAAGAGATTAACAGCGATTATTTTATTTTTCATTTTTTGTCCTTTCATTCTTTAATTCTATTCATAAAATTTACAATGTCAAGGTAATGATATTGAAAAAGAATAGTTGACTAAATGGCGCTACTGGATAGAATAAAAATATGAAGTACGAAGAGTATCATCTAATACAAAACATTTTTATTGTAACTCCGGAAATGGCTGAGAAACGATTGGATTATGTTATTGCCCTATTTAGTGATTTACCAAGGCACAAGGCACGACAGATTGTAGAACAGGGTATTGTTCTTGTGAATAATATCAGGGTAACATTTCCTTCAAAAAAATTAAAAAAAGGTGACCGCATCGCAATAATTGATACAGGTTTGCAAATAAAGAATTTGCCAGAAGTGAAGATTTTATGGGAGGACGATTATGTGATGATTGTTAATAAGCCAGTTGGTTTACTGACCGAGAAGATAGGTTCAGAAAAAGGGATTGCAGTTACTGAAATTCTTGCCCGAAAAAATAAAAAAGTATATCCTGTGCACAGATTGGACCGTGAAACGAGCGGAGTTATAATCTTTGCAAAGACGATTATGGCAAGAGATTTTTTAGTTGAGGAGTTCAGGGCAGCAAAGGTAAATAAAACCTATATTGGTATTGTTGAGGGTATTTTAAAAAATAAAAAAGGGGTGTTGAAGGGGCGGATTGAAAAGAGTGGTGAATATGCAGAGACCCATTATCAGGTCATTAAATTTTTTAAAAATGCAATGATGGTAAGGTTGATGCCGAAGACAGGAAGGACACATCAATTGAGATTACAACTTGCACAGATAGGGCATCCCATAATAGGAGATAAGCGATACTATAATATTAAAAAAACACGAATTTTATTCAATCGCCAGGCGCTCCATGCCTGGAAAGTCAGTTTTTTTCATCCGCAAATAAAAAGATGGGTGACATTTTCAGCACCCATCCCCGAAGACATTAAAAAGTTAATTAAAAACCTGGAATATTAGAATTTTTTTCTTCCTGCTTCTTTTTTTCTTCTATTTTCTTTCTGATAATTTCTTCTCTTCTTTTCTTGTCAGAAGCCTGTATCATCTGAACAATAATCCAGGCAACTATCACCACAATAATAAGAATGATTATCAGTTTCATAGTTATGCTCCTTTTAATTTTAAGTATAATAATAAATTCAACAATGTCAATATGAAACTGAACTGGAGTGAATCAGTTGGTATTGATAGAGTTTCCAGTATAAACCGCGCTTTTTAATAAGAAAATCTGGTGTTCCTTGTTCTACGACTCTGCCCTGATGAAGGACATAAACATAGTCACAAACTGCGAGGATGGACAATCTATGCGAGACAATAATCAGTGTCATATTATCCATCTTTGATATTTCTTCAATAAACCGTTTTTCTGTTTCAGCATCAAGGTTGCTTGTCGCATCATCAAGAATGAGTATACTTCCATTTTTCAAAAGTGCGCGGGCAATTGCAATTCTCTGTTTTTCGCCACCAGAGAGTTTTAAACCCCGCTCACCGATTAACTCATCATATCCTTTTGGACAATTATCAATAAATTCTTTGAGCTGACAGATTTCAACTATTTTTTCCAGTCTTTCTTTTTCTCTTTCTCTGCCAAAGGTGATGTTGTTATAAATCGTATCTGAAAATAAAGATGGCTCCTGTGGCACATAAGAGAATAATTGCCGATATGCAGCAAGGTTAATCTCTTTAATGCAAAAGCCATTGAGATGTATGTTTCCGCAGGTTGGTTCAGCAGTTCTCATTATCAATTTCAAAAGTGTAGATTTACCTGAGCCGACTGTTCCAGCAATGCCAATCTTTTTGCCCAGTGGAATTTTTATATTGATATTATTTAATACGGGCGGCGCATTTTTATCATACGCAAATGATAGTTCCTGGGTAAGAATAGAGTCACCTTTTAAATCTGTAATTTTGCCAGTATCGCTCACATCTGCAGGGTAGTTTTTTATTTCTTCCAGCCTTTTTACCTGAACCTCTGCGCGCTTTTTTATTACAAAGAAATTTGCAATGTCAATGATGGGATGGAGTAAGATCATAATGTATGCCATAAATGCAACAAATTCGCCAATGGTCAATGAACCATTAAGAGTAAAGATTCCACCGCATAATAATACCAGCACAATGCCTATCTCTTCTATTGAAAAAAAGATGTTCTGGAGTAATGATTCAATCCGATAGACCTTTTTTGCAGCGTCAATTCGGGTGGTTAGCAATTTTTTAAATTCTTTTGTATTCTCTTTTTCCATTGTGTATGCCTTGACCAGTCTAATACCAGTGAAGTTTGTTTGCAGGAGATTGTGCACGAGTGATATTATCTCGCGCCATCTTTTAAAATATTGATACACACGGGGGGCAAAAAAAGTAAATACAAATATCGCAGTAGACATTGGTAAGACTGCAATGAGCATTAATCGCCAATCTATGCGGGAGAGAAAATAGACTGCAAAACATATTGTGAGTAGTCCCTCAATGGGTCTAAAGATTCCAGAACAGGCAAACCAGGATAGTTCGCCCAGGTCCATATCCATCCTTTCCAGAACATCACCGGCAGGAAATTTATTGAAAAAAGAGTGCCCCTGCTTCAGGATGGTATTGAAGATATTGTTCCTTTCCTTGAGATTAAATATTTCATTTGTTCTGCCCCGCGTATAAGGCAGAAATATTCCTGCAGTAGAACGGAGGATACCGATAATTCCAAGGAGTGCAATCGCTTTTAATAGCTGGGGCCTACTAAATTCGGTTTTAATTCCATCAATGATATCTTTTAGAATATATGGAAAGAGTAAGACCAAAAATGTGTAGACAATTGTGAATGCGACAAGGAATATCAGTCTTTTTGGTCGTTCTTTCCAGAATGTTATAATTGTCTTCATAATTTAACCTACCCTTTCCTGGAGATATTGCAATTTATAGAATTTGTAGTAGAGTCCCTTTTTCTTGAGAAGTTCCTGATGATTTCCCTGTTCAACAAATTTACCCTGATGGATGACGAGGATCCGGTCAGCGAGTCGGGTTGTGGTCAATCTGTGGGCAATTATAATCGCGGTGCGGTTCTTTAAGAGTTCCTTTATTCCTTCCTGGACCAGTCTTTCGCTTTCCGGGTCAACAGAAGAGGTTGCTTCATCAAGGATAATGATTTCTGGTTCAAAGACCAATGCCCGGGCAAAGGAAAGGAGTTGTCGTTCACCAAATGATAGGTTTATACCTTGCTCAATTATATCTGTATCATAACCTTTTGGCAGCATTAAAATTCTCTGGTGTAAGCCAATCCTTTCAGTTGTAGCAAATATTTTTTGTTCAGATATTTGGGTATTAAAGAGTCTTAAATTATCAATAATACTTCCTGGAAACAAAAAAACATCCTGTGGTACAAAACCAATTTTTGCACGCAGTGCATAACGATTAATACTGTTCAAATCAATATTATCAATTTTTATTGAACCATGATTTGGTTTGTAAAATTTCAATAGCAGGGCAATTATTGAAGTTTTTCCACCACCGGTCTCTCCAACCAGGGCGATCTTTTCTCCTTTTTTAATCTCAAAATTTATATTTTCTAAAACCCAGTCATCTTTTTCATAAGCGAAAGTTATATTTTCAAATTTTATATTATGTTTCAGTGTGCTATATTCTATTGATTCAGTCTTTTCATACTCAGGTGGATATGATAAAATATTGAAGATTCTCTCTGCTGCGGCAAAGGAACGTTCTAAAAGATTGACTTGGTCAGATAAGCCACGCAAAGGTCCAAAGAATCTTGTAATATAACTGATAAATAAAAAGAGCGTGCCAATAGTGATAATACCTTTCAATGCCCAGATGCCACCAATACCAAGAATCAAAATAATGCCGATGATTTCACCAAAATCCACTAAAAACCAGATGCGATACCAGTATAACATAGATTTCATTTCCAGATTAAATTTAATCTTTCCCATCTGGTCAATTTTGCCAAGGAAGTTTTTTTCCTGTAAGAAGACCTGAATCACAGGTAATCCCCTTAATGTTTCCATAATGAAACTATTTATTTCAGCAATTTTTCGCCGAAGTTCTATGTATATTGGCCGCACATTTCTTCCAAACCACCAGAATGCGTATAAAAAAATTGGTAGCATGGTCAAAATCAACAAATATAATTTATAGTTGACACTAAGCATTACGACCGACATTCCTATCAGCAGGGCAAAATCCTGGGCAAGAACCACGGCGGTTGAAGAAAATAGATTTTTAAGTGTTTCTGCATCACCTTCTACCCGTGTGATTAATCTTCCTACAGGATTCTTGTCAAAGAATGCAAGGGGTAGGGCGATTGTATGTTTGAATAAATCCAATTTCAAATCAGCGATTGCCCGTTCACCAATCATTGCAATCTCAATCTGCTGAAAATACCTGATAATGATAATAAGAACCTGAAGAACAAAATATAAAAATGCGATTAAAACAAGGCCCTGGAGATTTTTATTCGGGATTTCATAATCAATTGTGTGCTTGATAAAAACTGGTCCCAGAAGTGCCAGGACAGTAGAAAGTAATAATAATACTAACGCAATAAATATTCTTTTTATATAAGGTTTGAAATAGGGGAGGAGTTTTTTTATCAGACCAATATCCCGCTTCCCTTTTTCTGTTTCTTCTTCGGTTATAAATTCTTCTTCGTCATGCCACCACATAGCTACAATTATGCACAAAAGATTTATTGTGTCAAGGAATGTAATACCTGAGTCTTCTTTAGTTTTATTATCTTCCCTGTCATTAACAGGGGATATCAAGGGGTATCGGGAGCCACGAGTATATGTGGCTCTGAATCAGTAATAGTTTAGCCACCCTGAAATTGTAGTTGCTTGATTTATCAAGCACCAAAATGAGCCCAATGCTCCGTCCCGATGGGACGAGAATCCCTTCGGGAAATTGGGCAACTACATTGTAATTATTCTAAGGTTTTTGCTCGATCTCAGGACAAATTTATTCTATCATAATAAGTTTTTTGCAGAGCATTTCATTCCCATTTTGTAGAACAACAAAATAAACACCAGGAGCATCTGGGAATTTTATTTTTCTGCCATCTATCTGATATATGTTGAGCACAGCATTCTGTGGGCTATATTTTATCTTTGCATTTTTAGTAAATGGATTGGGGATTTCAAGGGTCAACTGGCGATACGGATGGGTAGTGGTTTTATTCTCTTTTATTCCGACTGGATTCACTGTTCTGGAAAAGTAAGCATCTGGATTAGTTGAACCATTTCTACAATCACACCACAGGGCATATACATAATTCGCATCAGCTGCGCAGGCAAGATAATCGCCAATAAAAGCATTGGTGTAATATCTATTTTCAGTTACCCTTTGATTTGGTGCCCATGTTACGCCCTGGTCAGTAGAATAAGAGTAGTATAGTGCAACATAATATCTGCTACCACCGCGGGTATCATACCATACTACATGAATGTTATCGTTCGGGTCTATTGCCATAAATGGATAGAATTGCAGGGTTGTATCACCACTTGGTGTATCATTGATTTTTACTGGTGTTGACCATGTGACACCCTGATTAGTTGATTTTGAAAAAGACACATCCACCTGGCCACTACCAAAACGGGAATCAGCGAAGACCACATACAAAACATTCCTTGCATTATTTGATTTGAAACACGGGATGTTATTGAGCCGATAGGGTGTTGAAGGTGGGCTCCACGGACAGGTGATAATGGTTGTCTGTCCCACCCAGGTGGCACCCATATTGGTTGAACGATTAAAACGCAGGTCTTGATAGCCCCAACCTACATAGAGCATTGAATCTGTGCCACGAATGCACATTGTCCCGTTTCCACCGCTTCCGATCGTTACAGGTGACATCCAGCTCTGTCCGAGATTAGTGGACCTTTTGAAACGGAGAGCGCCTGTTCCGCCATAATCATACCATGATAAAAAGATATTATTATTATCAATGATTGCCCAGGGTTTGTCATCCAGTGTATTGGGAGTTCCTGGTGTAACACAATTCATTGGTCCCCATGATTGTCCCCAGTTGGTTGATTTGGCAAAATAAATATCACCAGTATAATTGGAAGAATTGTAGGAGAGCCAGAAATAGTAGATATGTCCTGAGTCACTGATGGCAATACATGGGTCACAATCTCCAGGATATGTAGGTTCAATCATTAATGTATCAAGGAAGAATGATGAGCCACCATTTGTTGAGCGCACAAATCCCACATGATAAGTTGTTTGTCTGCTATCATTCCACCCTCCACAGACGAGGTTGCCCCCAAAAATACCAATGGTGGTTTCATTCTGATTGCCAGTGCCAGGGTCCTGGCTTACCTTAATATTTGTTGACCAAGGTGGGTCAGCAAAGAGGAACATAGCAATAAAGATTATTATAATTTTTTTCATTTCTCACCCCCGGTTTGGCTTAAGATTTTTTGAGTAATCGCATCTATTATTTGTTTTTCCATTGAACCATT
Source organism: Caldifarciminota bacterium (assembly GCA_037444665.1). Taxonomy (GTDB): domain Bacteria; phylum Hydrothermota; class Tepidihabitantia; order SM23-42; family JAOAFX01; genus JAOAFX01. Next base: position 1,813 of record JBBILZ010000027.1, on the reverse strand, counting down.
TGAAGGGACGATAACCCATTCGTCCGGAATTAGAAGAAAGGCATTAGGAACACCATAGCGCTCAAAAACTGCGTTTATAAATAATTCACTTTTTTCGGTATCAATTTTTTTGATTTCAATTACCAAATGAAAACGAGCATTTTTCCAGCCAGGATTTTCATCCGGAAAGTTTTCAGTTATGTAATGATTGAGTTCGCATACTGGAATGTCAATAAGAGCAGATTCAATCTTTCCGTCCGTGGATTTTGCAATGGATATCTCCATTTCAGTTAGGACTGATTGTGTAGTTTGGAGGACCTGTTCAACATTAGTATTTATTATAGCACTCATTCCAAACAATATAATTAAAAGCATATCTACCCCCTTATGGATAATTTTATATAAATAATAAAAATTGTCAATAAACAAAAAAAATTGAATCTTCTCCTTATTTTCTGATTTATCGTCTGACTTTTGCCAAAATAGAATGCCTCATAAATGAGGCAACTACAATGTCCAGTTGAAAATGGATCTTTTTAACCGAGCCCAATTGTAGTCGCCCGATTTATCGGGCATAGATTAAATTTTTCTGTTCAGATAAATAAAAAAAATACAGATTTTTCGGACAGAGACGAGTCCTGTTATAACAATTAAAAATTTAAATGCCAAAATTTCTTTTGTAATGCTGAGAATGATTAAAACAGACTTTTTTAAACCTTATTCACCTTTTTTTCGTCAAAATAAACAGAAAGGGGGTTAAAATGCAATATCTCAGGGTTCTATTCTTAGTGCCACTGGTGATGGTAATGTTGATAAATTGTGCAAAGAATGACGAGGCAGAAGTACAGGCTTTTCTTGATAAGTGCTGGTTTTTGGGTGGTGAAGTTCAGACATCTGATGATAGCACAAAAACACCTGCCTTGATAAACGGACCGGATCTCGCTACTGATACCTTTCCATTTTTTGTTAAATGGGTAAGGTTTATTGAACGGCCAGTGGACAGGCATTATGATATTGATGTGGTTGGTGATAGTGCATTTGTGACAATGACTGCATATTTACAGGGCACACCGCCTGATTATGGTTTCTTTGTAAGAAATGATACGACAAATCCATTGTTAATATATAACCGTGCAATCACAGATAGTATTATTCGCAAAGCAAAGTGTTTTCGTGATGATGCAGGCTGGCATTTAGTGAGTATCACCGTTGCTGATATTTATACTGTTGGCACAACACATCCAGTAACAATCACTGAGGTGCGTGCGCGCGTTCCGAGCAGAAATTATGAATTTGTAGTAAATGACCCAAACAAGTACTTTACTAAGGATGAATTGCCAATCTTCTATCCCGAAGATACAGTTGAGGTTACTGTTACCTGCAGGGCTGAAGGTGATTCAACCTGGGCATTCCTCCACCATGGTGCTGGCCATAGACCGGGCATAGGTCTAAAAAGGCACTGGCGCCAGCCATTCTATCGTGAAAATATAACCACATTTACCCGCACCTGGATTATTGCTGATGATTCTGTGATAGTTACGCCTGCGGTTCGGCATAGTGCAGTGGATGTCATTGGCTGGGAAACACTATTTGGTGATTCTACTGCGACTTATTATTCCCGTGCCTGGGGATTACCCTATATCATAAAGAATCCCAATGACACAATGCCTGGTGATGAAGAGCCAGAATAATTATTTTTATACTTCAAAAAAGGGGCTAAAAGCCCCTTTTTTGTCTTGCCATCCCCCAGTTTTATAATATGCAATTTTAATAAAAAGTAATTTGGGAAACACAAATATTTACGTTTTACTAATGATTTATGCTGGATTAATTA
>JBBILZ010000026.1:0-32635 GCA_037444665.1 Caldifarciminota bacterium | reverse complement strand
TATCAAAGGCGAGACGGTCTTTAACTATATCCTTACCTGAAACATCAACTTTTACATCTGCCTCAGCAGTCTGAGGCACCCTTTTTATGCAGACAATGATATTCAAATGACCTCCTTCCTTAAAAAAGCAGTAATCGCAGTATCATCCGCCACAATTCTTGGCGGATTTGCAGTATCGTCCCTTTGGGACTTGCAGTATCGCGTGTGGCTTGCATACCTGTCTTTTACAAACGAAGTGATACTGCGTCATCTGCAAGTGAAACGATACTGCAAGCGCAGCGATCCTGCATTTTATTTATTTAATAAGTTCTCTTGCAATCACAATTTTCTGGATTTCGCTCGTGCCTTCATAGAGTTCTAATATTTTTGCATCACGATAGAATCGCTCTACTGCATAATCTTTTGTATAACCATAACCACCAAAAATCTGCACTGCCTTTCTTGTCACATCTACTGCAATTGTTGCTGCATAATATTTGCACATTGCAGACTCCTTAGAGAATCTGGGCATCCCTTTATCCTTACAAAAACCCGCATAGTAGACCAATAACCTTGCTGCATGAATCTGGGTTGCCATCTCTGCCAGCATTGACTGAATCATCTCAAATTCACAGATAGGCTGTCCAAATGCCTTTCTTTCTTTTGAGTATTTTATTGCTGCTTCAAGCGCTGCCTGAGAAACGCCTACCGCCTGGGCACCAATGTCAACCCGTGAAACATCAAGGGTATTCATACAAATCTTAAATCCATCGCCTTCTTTGCCTAAAAGATTTGCCCGTGGAATTTTACAATCTTCAAATATCAATTCACAATTTCCACTTGCCCTGATTCCCATCAAATCTTCATGCTTACCAAGGCTAAAGCCAGGAGTGCCACGTTCCACAATAAATGCACTCATACCTTTGTGTTTCAGTTCTCTATTTGTATAGGCAAATACTACATATACTCCTGCTTCAGTTCCATTGGTGATAAATCGCTTTGTGCCATTGAGAATATAGTAATCCCCATCAAGTTTTGCGGTTGTCTCCATTCCTGCTACATCGCTTCCTGCATTCGGTTCAGTAATACCGATTGCACCAATCTTTTCACCACTACATAATTGTGGCAGGTATTTCTGTTTCTGTTCTTCTGTTCCAAATGTGAGAATCGGATAGGTACAGAGGGAATTATTAACTGCTACAATGACGCCAGTTGTAGCGCAAACCCTGGAAATCTCTTCTATCGCAATTGCCAGGGATACAAAATCAAGTCCTGAACCACCATATTTTTCAGGCACAACTATACCCATTAATCCCTGTTTTGCGCACTTTTTTATGTTATCCCAGGGAAAATTCCCTGATTTATCAATTTCCGGTGCTAAAGGTGCAAGTTCAGCTTCTGCAAATTTTCGCACCTGGTCCTGAAGCATCTTTTGTTCATTGGTTAAATCAAAGTTCATAATACCTCCTAATTTAAAAATAGCAGTAATTGCAGTATCATCCGCCACAATTCTTGGCGGATTTGCAGTATCATCCCGAAACAAAATTCGGGATTTGCAGTATCGCCTGCGGCTTGCCAAATTACTTTTTTACAGAATAACGTCTGCGCTTTACAGAGCATTTGAGTAATGTCTTATCAAATGCAATTAACTTATAATACTCTTCTTTAATCAATGGTTCAATAACTAAATAATCATCTTTCGTTATATACCCTAAAGATATTCCAATCTTAAGCACAGCATCACTCTCCTGAAGCGAAGTAATCGCGCGATTAATGAATAAACTAAAATCTTTATCAGTCTTCCTTCCACTTCCTTCGGCAATATTTAAGGCAACTGAGACAATCGCTCTTTTCCCCTGTGAGACCAAATCATATTTTTCATCCTCAGGAAATTTCTTGAGTATTTGATATATCTTTTTTATTAAATCTACCGCCAAACGCCAGATTTCCAAATCTTCGTATTTAAACTTCATTATTTAAACAAGTCCGCCAGTGGCGGACGATCCTGTAAACAAAGTGATACTGCAAGCGCAGCGATACTGCATTCATTTCCCCAGTATCTGTCTGGCAATGACAATCTTCTGGATTTCGCTCGTACCTTCGCCAATCTCCATCAATTTCTCATCACGTAAAAATCTTTCCACCGGATATTCATCAGTAATACCGAGCAATCCGTGAATATCTATTGCCATGCTCGTTGCCTTCATACCAATTGTTGAGGCATAATACTTTGCCATTGCTGATTCTTCCAAATAAGGCAGACCTGCATCTTTTAACTGTGCAGCATGATACACAAGTAATCTTGCTGCCTCAATCTCTGTTGACATCTCAGCAATCATTGATTGAATTGACTGATTCTTTGTTAAATTATTCTCCTGAACGAATTTAATTGATGCATCAAGTGCACCCTGGGCAATACCGAGTGCCAAAGCCCCAATTGATATTCTTCCGCCATCAAGGGTCTCCATAAAAACCTTAAAACCATCACCCTCTTTTCCCAGGATATTTTCTCTCGGAATAACACAATCCTCAAATATCAATTCAGAAGTGACTGAACCGCGTAGACCGAGTTTATCCTCTTCTTTTCCTGGTATAAATCCAGGTGTGCCTTTTTCTACTACAAATGCTGAAATGCCTTTATAACCGAGCGCTGGGTCTTTTGTCGCAGTGAAGATAATCACATCCGCAATATGGCCTGAGGTGATGAAACGTTTTGTGCCATTGATGATATATTTGTCGCCGACGAGCTGAAATCTTGTCTGGGTGCCTGCAGCATCGCTTCCTGCATTGGGTTCGGTCAGACCGAATGAACCTATCTTTTCACCGCGAGCTAGAGGAATGAGCCATTTCTTTTTCTGTTCTTCAGTACCCGCATAGTATATTGGAAAGACACCCAATGATGAATGTGCAGCAAGGAATATACCGGTTGAGCCGCAGACCCTGCCGATCTCCTCTACCGCGATAGCATAACAAAGAACATCTAATCCAGCACCGCCATATTCTTTTGGAACATAAATTCCGAGCAGTTCTAATTCTGCCATCCGCTTAAATAGGTCCCAGGGAAACTCGCCCTTTTTATCAATCTCCTTTGCCCTGGGCGCAACTTCATTATCAGCAAATACCCTCACCTTTTCTCTAAATGTTTTATGTTTTTCGCTTAAAATCATAGACACCACCCTTATTATTTTTTGAAAATTTCATCTTTTAATTTTAATGCCTCATTGATAAAAAATTCCTTCCATTCACGATGGGAAATATTTTTAATCATTCGCGGATAATCGCTGAGCTTAGAACCTTCAAGCAATCTTGCTCCTAAATCAATAGGCGAAATATCCCAATCAAATTTTGCTTTGGCATCAAGGAGGAGTTTTTTAAAATCGTATTTCTTTTCTTTAATCACAAAGTAGATATCAATATAATCACGAGCCCGGGGATTTAAAGCAATTGTATGTACCTTATCCACTGCAATGTCATAGCTACTTTCTATTTCAAGATTTTTATACTTTGTCCCTTTTTCAATGCGAGGAAATGGATAATAATTAAAATCAACTTTCAGAACACTCCTATCTGAAAAATGGAAGAATAAAGTTAACAAGCCAAAAACCCTTTTTGTCTCAATTTTTTCTAATTTTAGAGAACTCGCCCTATTTTTAAAAAAATTTATTATGTAAAGGTGATTGACTTCCTGATGTTCAGAAAAGAAATCCAGGTCTTCTGAAATTCTGTGCTTTAAGTAAAATCCAGAAAGCGCAGTTCCTCCAGCAAGATAGAATCTTTTATAAAAATAAGGTGCTTCTGCCACTAAATTTAGAATCTTTTTCTGCTGGTGAGTAAGAATACTTTCTTTTTTCTCGGCCATAGTAATAGTTCCAAAAATTCTTTGTACAACGGGTCTATTCTATCTTTTATCTCAAACCAGTACTTTTTGACCTGTTTTCTATCCAGCCTATCACCCGGACTTCCATAATTTATAATCTGCACAAGACGCCAGATTTTGTATCCTTCTGGGTCTTCTTTTTTAAATTTCTTTTCGTCAACCGACCAGTTATACATAATCAAAGGATATTGCCAAAAAATTTCATTGGCGAATTTGCTTTTCTAAAGAATCTTTTTAAGAATTTCAAGGTCAAGTTTGTCTTGTTTCCGCGAAGAAATCTTCTTATTTTTAATCAATTCTTTAAGACCAATAAAATTAACCCGCTCTCTACCGTACCATCCTTTTTTTCTGTTTTTCCAGACTTTGTTGAATGTGCAACCAGATATTGAAGTAATAAGGTCTATCCTTACTGGTTCATAACCTAATTGGATTACAATGTTGGGTTTTATAAAATCATCAGGTTTTAATGCCAGGCTCTTGAACCCGAATTCGTTAAGTGCCTGCACTATTTTTCTTGCATTTGATTCAGTCGCATCAATAAGTATATCCATATCTTTTGTATATCTTGGTCGCGCATAAAAGGCAACCGCGAATGCTCCAATAATACAATATTTAACTTTAAATTTGTTGAATAATCTTAATAAATCTTCGTAATCTTTTTCTACCTTCATCTTTTCTTTTTCTAAATTTAAACAATAACTCCCTCAGGTATTGCACAGTCTCTAATCTTTTATAACTTCCCATTTTTAAATAATATTCGTCATCAAATTTGTTTGCGTAACTAAATGAACTGGCTTTATGAACCCAGATTTTTTTCATAAACTTTCGTTCCAACTCTAAATAAGTAATTCCTGGGCGATTTTCTCTCTTAATTTACTTGGTAATCCGCTCAATACCTGGATTGATTTTGCATCCCTGAGATACCGCTCAACTGGATAATCCTTTGTATAGCCATAGCCACCAAAAATCTGGACAGATTTTATGCCGCAATAGACTGCAGCCTCAGTTGCGGTCGCCTGGGTAATACTACACGCAAGCCCGCATTCCTCACCATTGTCAAATCTACTTGCAGCATCATATATGAGATTTCTTGTGGCTTCTATCTTTATCTTCATCTCCGCAATCATCTCCTGAACCATCGGGAATTCGCAAATAGGCTTATTGAACTGCTTTCTCTCTTTTGCATACTTTATGGATGCCTCAAGACCGGCTTCAGCAATACCCAAACAGACTGCTGAAAGGCAGAAACAAAAGTATTCTCTAATCTGTGATATTACCTGGCTATAATCAGCACCCTGAATAAGACAGAAATCCTCAGGTATTTCAATATGGTCAAAAACAACATCAGCAATCCCTGCTGATTTCATTCCGAGGAGATATGGTTTTGAGATTTTCGTTTTTTCTTTCAAATTATCAAGAATGAATAAAGCATCCCTATTCTCGGTGTTGATATTCAGTAATACAAAACTTGCCATATCAGCATTTAACATAAATCTTTTTTTACCAGTGATTTTCAATGGATTGCCCTGCAAAATTTTAATGTCGTTTTGTATTCCAGTTTCATAATCAAACCCGGCGATTTCCCCGCTGGTGAGTCTGCTTGAATATGTTTTAAATTTTTCTTTTCCGTATTTATTCAATGCAAACCCCACAAGTCCATTATTTACTGCAATAATAAAACCAAGAGAGCCACAGGCTCGGGATAACTCTTCAATTATAATGCATAGACTCGTACTATCAAGCCCTGCACCACCAGGCTCAATCGGGATAATTGGATACAAAAACCCAAGTTCAGCAAGTTTTTTAAAGATTTCTTCAGGAATTTTGCCATTCTTTTCTATATCAGAAGATATTGGTTCAATCTCTTGCAGAACAAATTTTCTTACCTCATTTTGAATTAATTTTTGTTCACTATTAAATTTTATCAAAGCCATAATACTCCTTTGAAAAAATCGTTAATTGTTGAATGGTTTCGCAACACGTTTCAACATTGCGTCGCAGGATAATCATCACACATTTTTCACACATCAAATTATTATTTGAACAGGCTACCGCCCTTGTCAGTTACTGATAGCACTCCATAACTGACCACTTTGAAACTCATAAATAAATTGCCAGGCAATCAGACAATTATATATATTTTATATATGGTGTCAACAAAAAATGAGTTGCGAGAACATAGGATATTAAAGAAATTTGGTGGTTTTAATAGATATTGACTTTGCGATTGCAATCATTATAATAAACCGAGGTGATTCTATGAATATTAATAGCACACTTGATGCCCGGGGGCTCTCCTGTCCAATGCCCATAGTAAAACTTTCCCAGGCAATCAAGGAAATGAAAATAGGAGAAATTTTAGAAGTTCTTGCATCTGACCCCTCTTTTGTTCCGGATGTTGAAGCCTGGTGCAGGAAGACCGGACAAACCTTGGTACAAATCAACGAAACACCGGAATTAATAAAAGCATATATTAGAAAAGATAAATAAGGAGTAACAATGGCAGAACAAGAAAGAGTTTCCATAATTGTCTTTAGTGGCGACCTTGATAAGTGCCTTGCTGCCTTCATAATCGGGACGACAGGTGCTGCTTCAGGGATGCGGGTTGATATGTTCTTCACATTTTGGGGTCTGAGTGCTTTGCGAAAAGACGGTGTGAAGGTAAAAGGGAAATCATTTATAGAAAAAATGTTCGGTATGATGTTACCCAGAGGTGCTGACAAACTCGCTTTATCAAAAATGCATATGATGGGCATCGGCACAAATATGATGAAGGATGTGATGAAAAAGAAGAAGGTCGCCTCATTACCTGAATTGATTGATATTGCGAATCAACTCGGTGTGAATCTTTATGCCTGCGAAATGTCAATGAATGTAATGGGCTTAAAAAGAGAAGAATTGATTGATAATATAAAAGATGTTGTGGGAGTTGCCACTTATCTTGAGCATGCCTCAAAGGCACAGATTACACTCTTTATATAAAATTTTATATGGAAGCTCAAAAAAAGAAAATCGGATTTTTAATAACTGCTGGGCCATATACTTTTGAACATCTGGATACTGCGTATCATTTAAGTAAGGCAGCTTTGAAAAAAGGTTATGGTGTCAGTATCTTTTTATACCTTGATGCAGTTGTTGCCCTTAATAAAAATATCAAATCTCCTGGTGAAAGGCATATTCCATCTATGTTTAAAGAACTGGCTGATGAAGGAGCACGAATTGTTGCCTGTGGTGACTGTGCCCATTTTCGCGGATTAACGCGTGACCTATTGGTTGAAGGCACCAGATTGACTGGCATTGCGACCCTTGCCGAAATCATTGAAGAGTGTGATAGATTCATAACCTTAGGATTGGGCGAATGAAAAAAGTTGTTATCTTAAGCACAAAGCCACCCTATGGCTCCAGTATAAGTGCTGAGGCATTCCGTGCCGGGCTCGGCCTTGCATTTTCTGAAACCCAGGTTGACTTAATTCTTATCGGTGATGGTGTTTATGGGGCAATAAAAGGACAATCTCCGGCAAAACTTCAAATGAAACCGATTTCCGAAGTTTATAATAATATCACTGATTATAACATCAATCTATTTCTTGTAGAAGACTCAATTCAAATGAGAAATCTGGACTTTGAGGAACTCGTAAAAGCAAATATTATCTCATATGAAGAATTGAAAAAAATGATAAATAATGCAGATGTAGTATTAACTTTTTAGATATGAGAACTCTCTTCCTTTTCAGTCAAACACCCAATCAGGAAAATATCAGATTTTTAAAAAGATTGATTGATATCTCAGACTGCGTTGTTTTTATTCAAAATGGCATTTATATTGCTAAACATAATATTGAATTGGTATGTCAAAATTATGTAATGGAGCCAGATGCAGAAGCAAGGGGAATAAAAATAGATTCAAATTCTGTTGATTATTTCAGGTTGGTTGACCTGATTATGGAATTTGATAAGGTAGTAACAATTTAAAAGAAAGGAGTTCCAATGAGTGAAGTATTTGGAAAGAACAAAAAGGAACAATTAAAAGAGTTGATAAGAAAATTGCATAGTGGTACTAACCTTAACGATATTAAATCAAAATTTGCTAACATCATACAGGGTGCCGGTCCCGAAGAAATTGCGCGAATTGAGGAAGAACTTATAAAAGAGGGGATGCCTGTAGAAGAAATCCATAAACTCTGCGATGTCCATATTGCAATGTTCAAAGAATCTCTGGAAAAAGAAAAAACAATTGCACCACCTGGTCATCCAATCAATATCCTTATGGAAGAACATAAAATTCTCCTTTCATATGCAAATGAAATAAAAAATACAGTGGCTATATTGAAGAATAAGCAAGGCTGGGAAAAAGCAAAAGAGCAAATAGATTTTTTAGAACATATTGCCCAGCATTTTAAAGATTCAGAAAAACACTATTTAAGAGAAGAGAATGTCCTTTTCCCCTATCTTGAAAAACATGGCATTACCCAGCCACCAGCAATTATGTGGTCAGAACATAACAAAATTCGTGAATTAAAGAAAAATTTTTATAATATTCTTGAAAAAAAAGAAGAACATACTTTTTCTGATTTTGTTCAAAAGATAGATGGTACCGGGGTAAGTATAAATGAGATACTGGCAAGCCATTTTTATAAAGAAAATAATATCCTGTTTCCAACTGCAATGAATGTAATAGGTGTAGGTGAATGGCAAGAAATTAAAAAAGAATTTGATGAGATTGGATACTGCTGTTTCACTCCCGAGATTGAAAAAGAAAAAATAGAAAAAGAGCCGGAAAAATCTGCGGTGCTTTCTGAAAATAGTGTTCAGTTTGATACTGGAAGTTTTACCATTGAAGAACTTGAAAACTCATTAAATTCACTTCCCGTTGATATAACTTTTGTTGACCGCAATGATACAGTCGCCTATTTCAGCCAGACAAAAGAAAGGGTCTTCCCACGCACAAAGGCAGTAATAGGTCGCAAAGTTCAGCAATGTCACCCGCAAAAGAGCGTTCATGTAGTAAATCAAATCCTTGATGATTTTCGCAACAACAAGAGAAATGTTGCTGAATTCTGGATTAATATGGGTGGGAAATTAATCTATATAAGATATTTCGCGGTCCGTAATCAAAAAGGTGAATATCTTGGATGCCTTGAAGTGACCCAGGATATTACTGAAATCCAGAAGATTACTGGTGAAAAAAGATTATTATAAAAGGAGGGTAACATGGCAAACCTTTTTTGTGCAAGTGAAGTTATTGAAATAAATATTGAAGCAAGAAAGAGAGGACTTAATTTTTATAAGCGTGTTGCTACAAAAACGAAATCAAGTGAGGTGAAAGAAACATTCAAGTGGCTTGCAGCACGCGAGGCAGGACAGATCAATATGCTTAATCAAATTCTCAGCAAAATTGAAGTGTGCCAGCCATTTGAACTCTATCCTGATGAATATTCTTTATATATCCAGGCAATGCTCAACCGCCATACATTCAATAATGTAAAGAAAAAAGAGATACTAAAAAACATTAAGACAAATGCAGATGCAGTTGATACTGCAATAGCGTATGAAAAAGACTCTTTACTTATACTCTACGAGATGAAAAGTTTTGTGCGCAAAAATGAGTTGAAAATCATAAATAAATTGATAAAGGAAACACAAGAAGATATAAATCGCCTGAACAATCTAAAAAAGTGTCTGACCAATAAAGATTTAAAAACCTGTTTGTTAAAGTAAAATGAAAAGTGTCTATCTTGATAATGGTTCTGCTACAAAATTGGATGAAAGGGTATTTAATGCCATTGTTCCATATCTGAAAGATGACTATGGCAATGCCCAGAGTCTTCACTCATTGGGGCAAAAGTCAAAGGATGCCCTTGAAAAAGCACGTAGCCAGGTTGCTGATTTAATTAATGCCCGACCCGAAGAAATCTATTTTACATCTTGCGGTTCAGAATCAAATAATCTGGCAATAAAAGGGGTTGCTGGCGCATACAGACAAAAAGGTAATCATATTATTGTCTCCAAGATTGAACATTTTTCTATTCTCCAATCAGTAAAAAGATTAGGTCAGGATGGTTTTGAAATCACTTATCTACCAGTGGACAATCAGGGAACCATTGCACCTGATGAATTAAAGAAAAATCTGCGTAGTAATACAATTCTTGTCTCAATCCAGCATGCCAATCCAGAAATAGGAACAATTCAGGCAATTAAAGAACTGGCTGAAATAAGCCATCAGGCAGGTGCTCTATTTCACACTGATGCGGTTGCCAGTGCCGGTATTTTACCCATTGATGTCAAAGAGATGAATGTTGATTTATTGAGTTTTGCTGCGGCAACAATCTATGGACCAAAAGGAGCAGGAGCACTATATATCAAAAAAGGAATACGCATCATTCCCCAGATTGATGGTGGTATTCAGGAATCAGGAAAGCGTGCTGGTACAGAGAATATTCCGTCAATTGTAGGATTTGGGAAAGCCTGTGAAATAGCAAAACAGGAGATGGATACAAATGTCAGACAGATGAGAATACTGCAGAAAAGATTGATTGAAGAACTACCACAGAGAATTGAATACATTTACCTGAATGGGCATCCAATAAATCGCCTGCCTAATAATATTAACTTTTCTATAGAATTTGTTGAAGGTGAAGGTATGCTGTTGTTTTTGGACCAGAAAGGGATATATGTAACCAGTGGTTCTGCCTGCACCTCAAGAACATTAAAGATGTCCCATGTATTACAGGCAATAAACATTGACCCAGCAGTGGGCCAGGGCTCTGTATTGATGACCCTATCAAAATATAATTCAAATGAAGATGTAGATTATGTGCTGAATGAATTTCCACCGATCGTTATACAATTAAGAAATATGTCACCACTTTATGCCTACTTTTTAAAGACGGGCAAGAGAATGGAAGCAGGGCCCGGCGCAGATTACGAACATCATCACGAAGAAGGCGAAAATTAATAATTAAATTTTAGATTTTTTTCCTGCATTCAATTACATCCTGATGTATCTCAAATTCCACTGGTAAGAATTGTTTGACCACCCACATATTGGTTTGGGTATGCATTGATAATTCAGAATATTTTATTTTAATTGAACTACCTGTTGTAGAAACTACAAGGGCAATGTAAGGTATTATCTGATCAAGCATATAAACATCTGCACCAGGCGGGTTATTTAGTGCAGATTTAAGTAACTCCCCTACCCTTTTTCCAATCTCTTCTGCGGGTTTTCCTTTTTTACCAAGGCCATCAAAACCGAGCACACAATTCTCAAAGAAGGCACATACCTGAATAAAACAACCTGGAGAATCCGTATCTACATATTGATATTTTGTCTTTATTTTTGCATACACATTCTGAAAACCCATTATCAATCTCTCTGCTACCTTTGCATTCTTTAAATGGTTAGAACAGACCGCAAAGACCTCAACTTTTTTTAACTGACCAGGCTCATTGAAATCACAGGGTATAAGTCTATTAGGATTTACATATACTACAACATTTCCTCCGCCCCTTGGATAGAAACCGTGTTTTTTTATCTCAGCTGTGATATTTATTCCCACCTTGTTAAGATAATAACAAAAAACCTGGGTAAAATATAAAATATTAGGGCTATAAGGAACTGCCGTTCCACCTGTAATATCAAGTTTTAAAGTTTTGTCTGCAAAAATGCCAATGGGTATTAAAAGCTGTAGGATTAGTGTAATGGCACCTGCTGTTCTGGTATCAATGGTATAAAAACCACCACTAATCTTTTGCGGGATAAATGTTAAATCTGTAGAATCAAGTTGAGCACCAGATAATTCTGCCTGACATATCTTTGCTGCTGCCTTAATACCTTCAAGGTGTTGCGGCTTTAATCCAGGTCTTTCTCTACCTTTTCTTATATTGTATATCGTGACAGGTGTATTTGTTATTGTGGATAGGGCAATCGCAGTTCTTATTATTTGACCACCACCCTCTAAATAACTACCATCAATTTTCAACATCACACACCCATTTTTCAAAAATCTTAATTTACAATTTTATATAGATGCAGTATAGCATCTGCTGGTCCAGCCAAATGATAATATTTTTTTCTAACCGAGCAATTTCATTTTTTATTGTATTGATTGAATCCATTGACCCAATTATACATCTGGAAAAATAAAATGTCAATTCCTTTATAAATGAGGCAACTACAAAAATTTTCCAGCATCCCCTCCCTCTTGACATCACCAATAAAAAGGTTATTATTAAATGTGAAATTATTACTTGTAACACCCCGTTCTTCAGAAAAGAAGCCACCGATTGGATTAAAAATCCCGCAGCTTGCACTACATATTCTTGCCGCATTAACGCCTCCTGACATAGCACTGACAGTAATTGATGAGCAGATAAAGGACATTGATTTTAATAAAGAATATGACCTTGCTGGAATTTCAATAATGACCGCAAATGCACCGCGCGGGTATAAAATTGCTCAGAGGCTAAAAGAAAAAGGAACAAAGATTGTCTTCGGAGGTATCCATGCTTCAGTCTTGCCGGATGAGGCATTAAAATATGGAGATGCGGTCGTCATTGGCGAAGCAGAAGGCATCTGGAAAACCGTGCTTGATGATTTTAAAAATAATCAACTCAAAAAAATATATCGTTCTGGTCCTTTTGACCTGAGCAAATCTCCGCTTCCCAGAAGAGACCTAAAATTAGAACCTGTAATCCTCGGTTTAAAATGGCCCGGATTTTTTACTACAAGGGGCTGCCCTTATAATTGTGAATTTTGTTCAGTGAGCGATGTCTTTGGTAAAAAGGTCAGACACCTGCCTATTGCCCATGTTATAAAAGATATTGAAAATGCCGGGTCAAAGATTTTTTTAAACCTTGATGATAATGTTGTAGGTAATCCTAAATATGCAAAGGAATTATTCCGGGCACTTGCACCATTAAAGATCCAGTGGGGTGGTCAGAGCACAATCAATATTACCCGCGATAGAGAACTATTAAATCTTTGTCACAAATCTGGCTGCCGCGGACTCTTTATCGGAGTAGAATCAGTATCAAAAAAGGGCTCATCAAAGTTTCAGAAGACCCTTAAGACAATGCAGGAAAATATTGATGCAGTAAAAATGATTCAGGACGCCGGCATTCTCTTCCATCCTTCCTTTGTCTTTGGGCTGGATGAAGATACCTATGATATCTTTGAAGATAGCATTGATTATTTATACAGAACTCGTATTAGCACTGCTACATTCAATATTCTGACGCCCTATCCAGGAACAAGATTATATCAGCGATTAAAGGATGAAGGTCGCCTCCTCACTGAAGATTGGAGCAAATACAATCATTCCACAGTTGTATTCAAACCTAAAAATATGAGTGTGGAACAGTTGATCAAGGGCTATCACCTTCTGAAAAAAGAATTTTATTCAATCTCAAATATCTGCAAGAGGATTGCGCGATTAAGAGATATTGCTCACCCCGGCTTGGTGCAGTTCTTCTATGCGGTATTCAACAATATTGGCGGAAGACAGATTACACCTGAATCATACGCAAATAATTATTCAGAAAATAATGGATAATCAGTAATATCTATTTGCCTGGTATAAGGATATTTTATTGTGATTACTGGTAATGTGGGTTCAATCTGATACTGACCCGGAAATAACACAGTATCAAGCACACCGGTTTCATCATCAACGCTGAAAAAAGATAAAAATTTGTTGTGTTGCGTAAGAATTGTCCTCTTTGATATTACCAAGCCAATCAATTGATTTGAATTCAGCTTCTGGTTCATATCAACAATCCGAATCTTCCTTTCTGGATATAAGAATTCAAGGATATGCTGAGCAGGAATAAAATTGAGCACTGATAATTGTTGTTGTAATTTTTGTCTTTGTGTAAAATCAGAAAAATATGTTCGGAAAAATTCCTCTTTTACAAGATTTTGTTGTGCCAATGGAGTATACCTGTGTCTGTGTAAAGATGATTGTAATAGTAAAAAATATAATTCAGGTAGGGATAAACCAAAAAGGTCAAGTGCTCCGGATTTTATCAGACTCACACCCTCTTCCACATCCGGTCGCACCTGCAGAAAGAATTCTGTTGCAGAATTGAAGGGCCTTAATTTTATTATTTTTTTTATTGTTGGCAGGGAAAGATTTCTGACCATATTGAACCCGGTGCGCAAACAACCATTTTTTATTGAAAAACCATATCCACTCTGATGTAAATCCGGTCCCAGCATCTTTATACCCCATCTACGTGCTTCATTGATATAGGCATAGAGCGGATAATAACCGCCTTGATTATTTATCAAGCGACAGAAAAATTCTAAGGGATTATACAATTTCTGGTAGGCAGAAAGATAGGCAAGGGTGGCATAGGTGATGCTGTGTGCCTTATTAAAACCGAATGAAGAAAATGCAGAAATTCTCTGCCAGACCTTTTCAATCTCCTGTGTAGTATAACCCAAATTTGATGCCTGCTTGTAAAATCCTTTTTTGATTTTATTTATTAAATCAGAATTCCGTTCCTTGGTTATTGCCCTCCTCAGAAGGTCTGCATCCTCAAGAGAAAAACCAGCAAAGCGGTTTGCCATACTCAGAATCTGTTCCTGATACACAGGGATGCCGAGTGTTTCTTTTAAAATCTCATCCAGAACCGGATTGATACAATCAATAATCTCTTTACCATTGAGCCGTTTTAAAAATTTTTCCTTCATACCACCCTGTGCTGGTCCTGGTCTGATTATGGCTATGGCATTGGCAATGTCCATCAGGTTTTTCGGTCGTATTCTTTTTAAAATCTGCCTCACCATCGGACTCTCAATCTGAAAACAGCCAATAGTCTTTGCCTCAGCAATGAATCTGTATACTGATTGGTCATTAAAATCTATGCCTTCTTTTTTAAGATAGAGTTCAGGAAAACCACGAACACCAAGAATATCAATTTTGACAAGACCGGTAATACCAATACCATCTTTATCAAAGTGGGTAATAGCACCCTGTGGGCTGGGATAGAGCGGGACATAATTAAATACTGGTTCTGGCGTGATAACAATACCACTGGGATGGCAGGAAAAATAATAGGGATAATTATCAATCCTTGTTGATAGTCTGGTTATATCTTTAATCAATTGCTCGCCCGAATGCTCTTTAAGTTTTCTCAATTCCAATGTTGAAATACCATATGCACGCGCTGTATGCCTGAACCTTGCCCTTGTTTGAAAACGGTTTATCATACTGATTCGGGCAACATAATCATTACCAAATTTTTTATAAATTTCACTGATTAAGTGTTCGCGCTGGTTATATTCTACATCCACATCAATATCTGGCGGTTCACTACGCTTTTGATTTAAAAATCTCTCAAACGGTAGATTGTATTTTAGTGGATTAACAATAGAGATACCCAAAAGATATAGAATAAATGATGAAGCAGCTGAGCCGCGCACATTCATCCCGATACCCTTTTCCTTTGCAAACTCTTTTAATTCGTAAATCAACACAAAGTATGGCTCAAATCCCATCTCCCTGATAATCCTGTATTCAAATGCCAGACGCCTCTTTTCTTCGTTGTTAAGATTACGATATTTTGCTTTGATAATTTCCATAAGCGTCCTTTCTGTCTTCGGAAATATCCATTGTGCTGGTGCAGGGGTATAATCACATATCTCAGCAAATTTAAAAAGATTTCTGACTGCCTCAGGGTATTGATAATATAGTTTGATAAATCTTTCAGGGTTGATTAAATAATTGATTCTATTTTCTATATCTTCGGGCTTAAATTTTTTTATCCGTGATAAAAGTCGGTAAATCATACGCTCTTCAGGTCGGACATAGAATATATCATTGCCTCCTATAATGGGTATCCTTTTTTGGGAAAGGATAACAGAATGCGGAGATAATAAAAAATAGATATCAGAAAATGCAGTTGATAACTCATCAAGTATCTTCTCATAATTTGATACAAGCACAAGTCCAGGTGAGTGTTCTTTTAAGAATTCCAGAGTTAAATTTTTAAAAGCGTATTGGGTGAGAATCTGGCACAGATTTGTATAACCTGTTTTATTTTTTATAAAGAGGTAAATAAATGCGGAAATCACGGGACTGAATTCCCTGCTCTGTTCTTGACCGGATAAAAAAATTCTTGAGCCGATGATTGGTTTTACCCTGTATCCCTTTGCAAAATTTAAAAATTCGTTGAGTCCAAAGAATGTGGCATCAACAATCCCGCAGGCAGGAATTTTATACTCTTTCAAGGCTTCAAAAAGGGTTTTGAAATCAGAACCACCATAACCATAATTGCTGTGATAGAAAAAAGGAATATACATTTTAAAGATTAACATTTCTTAACATAAAGTTCTTTGCCGGAAATACAGAATAAAAGCCGAATTTTGTGCGTGCCCTATCAAGTGCATAGTTCAATCTAATTAACCGGTTCTCTTCCTTAGAAAAGATTGATGCTTGCAATCCACTCAATTCAAATTTTGAAAATGATATACCAATGAGCCTCACCCTTTTGTTCTCTTTCAACATCTCCATTAATACAGGCATACAGGATTCATAGACCTTTTGTTGAGAATTTGTTGCCACCTGCAAATTTACTCTACGGCTAATAGTCTTGAAATCTGAAAATCTAAGTTTAATCGTGCACAAATGGGTATTCATACCATTTGCACGCAATCGCTGGCATACATATTCAATGAGATTATAAAATACACTGGTTATCAATGCTAAATTTTTTGTATCCTGTGTAAGGGTTGTTTCCTGGCCCATAGATTTTACACTATGGAGAATCTTGTAATCACCACCTTTAACAAAGTATTTAACTGTTCGGCAATTATTACCCAGGGCAGTGTCTAAAATCCAATCCGGTGTATTAAAAAACTGAGCCACTGTAATGATATTCAAATTCTTTAAAATCTCATAGGTCTTTGGACCGATGCCCGGTAAAACATTCACTGGTAAAGGAAATAAAAAATCCTTTTCATTATTAGGGTTGATAAATAGCAGACCATCGGGCTTTGATTCATCACAGGCAATCTTGGCAATCGGTTTTGTGCGGGCAATACCTATTGAACAGGGCAGGTTCAATACTTCATTGACCTCTTTTTTAATCTTTTGCCCCAGGTCAATGGGTGGACCAAATAACCGTTCTGTGCCCCTGATATCAACAAATGCCTCATCAATAGATACCATTTCTACCTCTGGAGAATATTTATAGAGTATCTGCTCAAACTTTTTTGAAAATAGTTCATACTTTGAGAAACTGGGTCTTAAAAAAATTGCATCAGGGCAAAGTCTATATGCACGAGCAACAGGCATTCCGGACCTTATACCAGATTTCCTTGCTTCATAAGATGCAGATGCAACCACCCCGCGCTCACCAGGCAGACCACCCACCACTACAGGCTTACCTTTGAGTTCTGGGTTCAATACCCTTTCTACTGAAACGAAAAAGGCATCAAGGTCAATGCAGAGAAACATATCTTTAAATCCCGAGTTTCAATCCCTTTTTTAGGCATTTTGGACTTTTAGGCATTTATTTTTCTTATTACCCCCACCACTCTTCCGATTATCTCAAATGACTCGTCTATGACTGGATAGGCATCATTTTCAGGTTTGAGAACAAATTTTCCATTTATCCTTTTCAAACGTTTTATGGTCGTCTCGCCATCCATATTCGCCACAATAATATCACCATCATCTGCCACCTTGTCAGGATGCACCACCACAAGGTCACCTTCATATATATGGCAATTTACCATACTATCACCCTTTACCTTTAATAAAAAACAGTCCTGCCAGGACAAGGGATTAAAATAACCTTCTATCTCTTCAAAAGCAAGTTCTGGAAGTCCTGCTGCTACCCTACCAACAATAGGTATCTTCTTTGGCTCAACCTTTATACCCCTTGCCTTTGTCCCAATCTTTGTTATTAATCCATCACGGGCAAGGTCATCAATATGTACCTTTACACCTTTGGTGCTCTTTAAGCCAACAATTTGCGCAATCTCACGAATAGTTGGAGGATAACCATAATCCCTTATAAAGTCCTGAATTACCTTAAGTATCTGCTTTTTCCTGTTCTTTATCATAAAACCCCCTTAAAATTTATAATTATAGTAAACATTTGTTTACATATATATTATACTCGGAATTTTAAAAAAATCAAGGGGTAAAATGCATTTTTACCCTTGACTAATTGCAATTTTTCAGTATAATATATATAGATTGACTTATAGTTTTAGATTAAATTGCTTGAGTTTGGTATCTATTATTTTTTTATGAGAGATTTTGGTGTTCAAGGGGAGTAATCCCTTTGATATTTTTTTATGTCATCAATGAAAGGAGGTGTAATCTCAGATGACAAAAATTACTGTGTACGAAGGCGAGTCTTTTGATAATGCAATGCGCCGATTTCGTAAGTCAGTAGAGCGCGCAGGTATTCTTCGTGCTATTAAAAAACACGAAGTCTATGAAAAACCGAGCGAAAGACGAAAAAGGCGCTTTCTTGCAGCAAAGAAAAAAGAATATAAAAGGCAGCGGGAGGAACTATAGAAAGAACCCATGCAGAACAGGTTCTTGAACTTCCAAAGGTTCTTAATATAATTTCTGAATTCTGCCAGACCCAGGCTGGAAAATTAAAGGCTCTGAATATTAAACAGTTTTCTTCTCAAGTCCTTGCTGAATTTGAATTCAAAAGGATTGATGATATTAGAAAATCAGGCGAGAGAGTGGACTTTTATATTCCTTTTGCCCAGAAAGAACTGAGCACTGCCCTTAGTGTTTATTCATACCTTCCTGCAGAAATGCTCTATATTCTATCGCTCTTTCTAATCCATACAAGAACATTGAAAAATCGTTATCGTGAAACTAAGTTAAAAGAATACTTTAACAAATTCCACAACCATGAAAAACTGATTGAGGAGATAAACCTGAGAATTGACGAAAATAAAGAGATAAGGAACGACGCATCAACAAAACTTTATAAAATAAGGATGCGGAAAAAGTCACTCTATAGACAGATCAAAACCGTTCTTCAGGGACTGCTTGAGACCCAATCCCATCTCTTTACTGAAACCAATATTGTGGAAAGGAATGGAAGGTATGTTCTGCCTGTAAAGGCTAATCTGAAGCAGAACCTTAATGGTATTATTCATGCCTATTCAAATTCTGGAGAAACTGTTTTTATTGAGCCAGTGGAAATAGTGGAATTTGGTGCTGAACTCGTTGAACTGGAAAAGAAAGAGCAGGATGAAATCATAAACATTTTAAAGGCGCTGACAAATATTGTAAAATTTTCCATACAGGAGATAGAATCAGACATTGATTATGCTGCAGAACTTGACCTCTTATTTGGAAAGGTTTCTTATGCAAATGCTTATAATTGCACAATCCCTATTTTCGGAGACCATTTTGATATAAAAAAAAGTTTCCACCCTTTATTAAAGCATTTGAAAAAAGATGTTGTGCCATTAAATTTACAGATGCCGGGCGATAAAAAGGTCCTGCTCATTTCCGGGCCAAATGCTGGTGGCAAGACTGTGGTGCTCAAAACTGTGGGATTGCTTGCCCTGATGGCAAAATGTGGTCTGTTTATACCTGCGGATGAAGGCACAATCATCCCCTTCTTTGATGAAATATATGCGGATATTGGTGATGAGCAGAGTATTGAATCTGACCTGTCAACATTTGCTGGTCATATAATGCAGATTAAATATGCCCTGAATGCAAAGAATGGCAATAATCTTGTGCTTCTTGATGAATTGATGAATCAGACCTCGGTTGAAGAAGGCTCAGCACTGGCATCTGCAATTATGGAAGAGTTTGCCCGAAAAAATAATACTGTGCTGGCAACGACCCATAATGAAAGCTTGAAGATATTTGTCAGCAAAAGGGATGATATGCTCAATGCCGGAATGGAATTTACTGATAAACCCACATACCGACTCATTCTTGGTATTCCCCAGCCGAGCAATGCGATAAAGCTTGCCGCACAGATGGGAGTTAATCACGGAATCATTGAAAAGGCAATGAACTATCTTGATAAAGAAAAAGCATCATTAAACGAATTGTTTGAAAGTCTGTCAAAAGAATTGAAAGCGGTTCAGGAACAAAAGACCCGTCTGGATTCTTTGATTAACGAATACGAATCAAAGCTTGCTGTGCTGGAAACAAAAAAGAAGAAAGAAATGAGCACACTCCAGGAAAAATATAACAAAGAGTTAATAAGGGCAAAACGCAGAATTGATGAATTGATAAAACAGTTAAAAAAAGAAGGGCCAAAACCAGATGTTATCAAAGAAGCAAAAAAAGTCTTTGCTGAAGAATTAAAAGAAGAGACTAAAGAACCATACTATCCAAAGATTGGTGAAATGGTAAGGATAAGGGGTTCTAATAAAGCAGGTGTGGTGCTGTCACAGCATCAAGGAAGATATAAGATCGGATTTGATAACCTTTTCTTCTGGGCAAAGCCCGAAGAAATAGAGCCAGGAGCAAATGATGGTTGAGCGAGAAAAAATAGATGAGATTATCAGGCAGACCAATATTGTGGATTTGATTTCTCAATATATTCAATTGAAGAAAATAGGTAAGAATTATCGGGCATTATGCCCATTCCATTCTGAAAAATCACCATCATTTTATGTCAGTCCTGATAAGGGTATCTATTATTGTTTTGGTTGCAAAAAAGGTGGCAATGCAATCAATTTTTTAATGGAGTATGAACACCTTGACTTTCCTGATGCATTAAGAAAACTTGCAAAAAATCTTGGCATTGAAATTGATACTACAAAAAATTTGAAATATAAAGAACTATATGAAGTAAATGAATTTGCTGCTCAATATTATTCATTCGTTCTTACCGGAGAACTCGGCAAAAGGGGACAGAATTATTTAAAAGAAAGAAAGATTGAAATGGAAAAGGTGAAAGACTTCCGTCTGGGTTATGCACCAAGTTCTGGTGGCTTGGTTACTTTTATGCGGCAGAAAGGAATTAATATTGATAGGTTGAATCAGGCCGGGCTTTTGTCCCAGAGCCGAGAAATCTTCCATGACCGCATTATCTTTCCTATTTTCAATCTTTCTGGCAGAGTAATTGGATTCGGTGGTAGGGGCATTGATGATTACATACAGCCAAAATATCTGAATTCTCCAGAGACCCCCATCTTCAAAAAGGGTGAGATTCTTTATGGATTATTCCAGGCAAAGGAAGTGATAAGGGCAAAGTCTGAGGCGATTCTGGTAGAAGGATATTTTGACCTGCTCAGCCTTTATCAGCACAATATAAAAAATATCAGTGCACCTCTGGGCACTGCCCTGACCGAAAATCAGGCAGTATTACTCTCACGCTATGCCAGAAAAGTGAATATACTATTTGATGGTGATATGTCTGGAATAAAAGCTGCACTGCGTGCCATTGGCATTTTGATCAATGCCCAGGTTGATGTGCATATTACAACACTACCTCAAGATTATGACCCTGATAAATTTATTAAAGAAAGTGGTGTAGATAATTTGACCAATCTTATCAACAATGCTCCAGATTTTTTCAACTTTTATAAGGATGCTACAAAAATACAGACTGTGGAAGATGAGGTTAGCCTTATTAAAGAACTTGTAGAAATTATAAGTAAAATTCAGGACCCGATCAGATTTGACCGATATTTGAAGCATACATCAAGGGTATTTGATATCCCGATTGACCTGATAAGAAAGACAATGGGTATGAGGTTAGATAAACCAAAACAGGAAAAACCTGCTCCGCCATCAAAAACCACTATGCCAACCGAAGAAAAATTAATGATCCTGATCCTCAATAATCTCAAATACTTTCCCCGTGCAAAAGAGATTATTTCAGCTGATGATTTTAAAGATGAAAGAATTAAAAATCTTTATGAAATTTTATTGAAAAATGAAAATTTTTCGGTTCACGACATTGTAGATTTGAAGATTGAAGATAAGTTAAAAAACCGGATACTTGCTTCACTTATTGAGTTTGAAAAAATCACTGAGGATGATTTTGTTCAATCCCTCAGTCTTTACAAGAAGAATATAATGAGGCAAACAATAAAATCAAAAATAAGTGAAGCAATAAAGACCGGCGATGATGAATCTTTAAAAAAATATAAAGAATTACTTAAAAAATAAAGGAGCAAAATGATAAAATATTCTCAGAAAATTTTTGAAAAAGCAAAAGAAACAGGAAAGATAACCATAAATGACATTAATAATCTAATACCAGACAATGTCACACCAGAAGAGATTGATGAAGTTCTGGATATGCTCGCACGGAACGGCATTGTTATTGTCCAGAGTGAAGAGGAAGAAGTTCCAAAACCAACAGTAACCAAAACTACGGTCAAGGCAGAAGAACCAATTAGAGCGTATTTTAGAGAGCTTGCCCGTTATGACCTGCTCACCAAAGATGAAGAGTATGAACTTGCGGTTAAGATAGAAACAGGATACAGAATGATTGAAAGACAGTTCTTACGTTTCCCCTGTGCAATCAATACCCTCCTTGATGTTTGTAAACAGGTTGAATTAGGAAAGAAGAGTCTTGACCAGATTTCCCGTGTGGAAATTGAAGCAATAATGGATAAACATACCTTCTGGGCAGAAAGACAAAGATTTATCCGTCGTGTAAAATCAGTTGAAAAAGACTACAATTCATTAGTAAAATTTTATAAAAAGGGTGCTAAAGACCATTCTAAATCAATGGAATGGAAAATATTTGAAAAAGAAGAAAGGGTTCTGAGAAAATTATCAATCCTTGCACTTCAGCACGGTGCTTTAAACAGTGCAATTCAGTCATTCAAGGACAATCTTATCCGCCTTGAAAAGATTGAAAAGACTATACCGAGGTTGCGCAATCAGAACGAAATCCAGCTCTTTACAAAGGAACGTAAGAAATTGCTTGCCGACCTTGGCAACGATATTCAAAGATTGAAGGAATCATTAAAGATTGTGGAAAAATGGGAAGATTTGATAAATCGTTCACGGCAAAGAATGATTGAAGGAAATATGCGACTCGTAATATCAATTGCCAAAAAATATGTGAATAGAGGGCTTGAATTCGCAGACCTGGTTGGTGAAGGAAATAATGGTCTGATAAAGGCGGTAGAAAAATTTGATTATCGTAAAGGCTACAAATTTTCCACTTATGCAACCTGGTGGATAAGACAGGCAATTACCCGCGCAATTGGTGACCAGGCAAGGACAGTTCGTGTGCCCGCTCATATTCTTGATACAATGAATAAAGTAGCACGAGCACAGCGCGATATGACACAGGATTTGGGCCGTGAGCCAACCATTGAAGAGATTGCTGACCATCTTGACCTGCCGACCGACAAGGTAAGAATGGCACAGAATATTTCACTCATACCCATATCGCTTGATAAACCCATTGATGATGAAGAGTCAAGTTTTGTTGGTGATTTTATAAGTGACCCGATGTCAGACTCACCATCAAGGTCAGCAGCAATATCCATATTAAAGGACCGATTCAATGAGATATTAAAAGACCTTCCTAAAAGGGAAGAAAAAATTATCAGGCTCAGATTTGGACTGGGTAATGGTGCACCGAAGACCCTTGAAGAAGTGGGCAGAATGTTCAATATCACAAGGGAAAGGGTAAGACAGATTGAGGCAAAGGCACTGAGAAAATTACGCCATCCAGTAAGGCTCCGCAAACTACAGGTTTTCAAAGATTTAATTGAGATGGGATAATAAAAATTAAATTATTATTTATCCGGCACAGGGTATTATCGGGATTTCACTCTATCTTTAAATTCAATATACTCGCGGAAAACTCTTTTATTTAAAAACTTCTGCCTGGGTTCGCCTTCTGGTATCTTTGATATCATAACCTGAACTAAATTTTCTGCCCTGTTAAAATATTCTATTGCCTCGCCAGTCTTTGTCAGATAGTAATTAACTTCTGTTAGATAAAAATAGATAATAAATTTAGTTTCAATGTTGACCATCGTCTTATTTATATATTCTTCTGCCTGTTTAAGAAGTTCATACGCTGCATTAAAATGGGCAATAGCAAGGCGTTTTTCATATATTCCTTGTTTTATCCTCACATTTGCCTGTCCCATAATACAATCCAGTATATCATCCGGGTCAACGGTTTCTTCAAACTCTTTTTTCAGTTCTTCATACATAGAAAAAGATGCATCAAAGTTAGATTTTTCTAATTCCAGTTCAGCAAGATACATTGATACAGTTCTCTTCATTGCTAAACTTTGCAGTTTATCAAAGATTTCATACGCTTTCTTAAAGAAAGTTTCACTCTTCGTTAAATCTCCACGCTCCAGATATATAATACCCAATCCCATATTTCCATAGCCATTGCCCAGCTGATTGTTGATTCTTGCATTTATTTCAAGATACTCATTAAATTTTTCCTCTGCCCTTTCCAGGTCTCCTATTTGCAAATATGTATGTCCAATATTATAAGTTGCAATCGCCCGCGCAAGAAGATTTCCGGTTTTCAAATCAATCTCCAGTGATTTATTTAAGTATTCAAGAGCACGGTAATAATCTCCCAGTCGGGTATAATGTCCATGAATATTGTTAAAGATAACTGCCTGTCCAGGAATATCCTCAAGTATCTCATATAACTTTAATGCCTTATTATAGGCATCAAAAGATTTTTCATATTCACCAGAGTGAGAATAGATTGCACCAAGTTGATTGTAAAGCCTTGCCATTTTCTCCCTTAATTCAATGCCGGGCAGGTCTTTTATGCTATTTGAAACATTTTCCAGTAATTCTCGAGCAATGTTTAAATCACCTCTGATGTAATGTATCCAGGCAATACCGAGATAAGTATCAACTTTGTCTTTTTCAGAAAAATCAATTAAAAGATTTAGCGACTTGTTATACCAGTTCAAAGACTCTTCATATTCGCTAATACGCTGATAAGTATCAGCAATTAAATTCAAAATTATAGCCTTTTCTTTTTTAGATTGTGTCAATTGCAATGCCTTATTATAAATTTCAAAAGCATCATCACTTTTTCCAATAGTCTGGTATATCCCGCCTAATTTTTTCAAGGTCTCAAATTCCACCTGGTTTTTATCAGGATAATCCGCACTTAATTCTTTAAGCACATATAGATAATAACTAATTGCTTCTGTATTTGCATACTGTTTAATACATTTCTCGCCTGCCTTCAATGCGTAAAATACTGCTTTGTCTTTTTCATTTGCCAGATTATAATGCTCAAAAAGAATATCATAAAATTCACTGAGCCGTTCAGGAAACAAGGATTCAATTGCCTGTGCAATTGCAAGATGTAATTTCATTAATTGTTTTTCTGGAATACTTTTATATATTGCCTCTCGCACAAGGGCATGGCTAAAAGCATAATCCTGGTCATTGCTTGAGTATATATAACCCAACTCATTCAATTTTATCAGAAAGCCATCCAGATTATCCCAGTATTTTGTAAATGCCTGTAATATCTTCTTATTGAATGTCCGACCCAGCACAGAAATTTCAGAAAGCACTCCCCTGAGGTTCTCATCCAGTGAATCAAATGATGCCTGTATTATTCCTTCAATAGTATAAGGTATTGAAAATTCAAGCTCTCTATCACTTGCCAGCCATTCATTACCACGGCGGAAAAGAAAGCCCTTTGATATCAACAGTTTGATCAATTCTTCAAGAAAAAAAGGATTCCCACCAGACTCCTGGACAATTTTATTAATTATCTCAACAGAAAGTTTAGGAATTTTAAGTAAATTCTTTGATAATTCTTTTGTCTCACCTTCGGTTAGAGGTTTTAATATTATCTCTTTTAGCGTTAATTCATTTTTCAATCTTTCTTTTATCTTCCAGAAAGGTTTATCCTTTTCTGGTCTGGACACAAGAATAACTAATGATTTACCCAAACTTTTAGATTCAAGTAAAAATTTCAATGTCTCCAGCGTAATATCATCTGCAAGATACAAATCATCAATACAGTAGACAGTCGGCTCATTTTCTGAATAGACCTGCATTAATGTTTTAATAGCGCTCTGGGTCTGCAGTTTTACCTCTTCGGGTTTGAGATATTTTATCTTCTCTTCATACCTGGCAACAAGTTTTATATCAAAAAGATTGGCAATATACGGAAAAATATCTTCGGCACGGTCTCCTGCAAGTTTTTCAATTGTCGCTAATAGTTTTGACATCACCAGCATCTCGCTGTCTGTAATCTGTATATCACAAATTTGTTTGATTATCTCCAAAAATGCATAATATCCCGTTTCTTTGTAGGGTGAACATCTGCTAATACACCAGTTGATATTTTTGACTCGCTCTAAGCCGATGCTCAGAGACCTGGTGAACAATTCCTCAAGCAACCTTGATTTTCCTACTCCTGCTTCACCCAGAATAATTACTACATTTCCTTTGCCAGAAAATAATTCTTCCATAAACTTTAAAAGCAGGTCAAGTTCTAATTTTCTTCCGACAAGCGGTGATGAAAGCCCTTCAATCCCTCTTCGTTTAACAAAACCAGTGCGCTGACGTAGTGCATTGTATACGGTAATCTCCTGCTTTGCCCCCTGCGGTAAAATCTTCACCGGTTCCGAAAACTCAAACAAAGGTTTGACAATCTGGTAAATTTCATCGCTCACCAGCAATTCAAAATCACGAGCATGTTCCATAATCCTTGCAGCAAAATTTACCGCATCTCCCATAACGGTAAACTCGGTTTTAATTTTTGAACCAACATGGGAAGCATAAACTCTGCCTAAATTTATTCCGATCCGTAAACCAACGGGCTTTTTTAATTCCTGATTGAGTTTCATAAGCTGATTAAGCATAAGCAGTCCGGCTTTAACAGCCCTCTCTGAATCCTCCTCGTGAGCAATCGGTACTCCAAATGTCGCCATCAAAACCCTACCTTCATGTTTATCAATATGCCCCTCATACAGATTTACTGCATTGTCAAGTTTTTCAAATATTGAACCCAAAAGTTCAGCATACTCTTCTGTATCAATCTCACTTAACCAAGTATCAATTTGCGTAATCTCAGCAAAAAGTATAACGCAGGGTTTTATTCTTGATTCTTTACCTGTTTCCATGATTCAATAATGTCCTGGTTTCTTTTAGCATTCAAAAACTGTTTCTGGAAATCAGAACTGACAATCTTACTTGCCTTATTAATAATTTCATCATAAGCCATTTTTAAATATCTATTCGCTTCTGATGTCTTACCCATCTGTCTCAGGATTTCATAATGAGTAAAATAAAGTTGCTCTTTATTCCCTTCAAAATTGGATAAATTTAACAAATTTTCAATTGCCCAGGCAGAACTTGCCAATGCCTTGGCATTATCTCCAATTTTAAGATAATAAAGACTGAGGTTTGAACTGGCGATTATTTCATAGGAAGGTGTCTTCGCCTTTAGAGAAAATTCCTTGCCCCGAAGAAGATGTATCTGTGCTTTTTCTAATTGTCCATACTTGAGATAAGCAAGCCCAAGGTAAGTATTATAATAAGCAAGATAATCCTTTAAATTCATCTGCTCAGATATTGTAACCGCCCTGATGAAATAGTCAATAGCCTGGTCATAGTCACCGTTTTCTACAAAACAATTTGCGATATTCCCAAGGCGGATTGCCATACCGGAGAGATTTTTCATCTCTTCATCAAGATGCAGGGCTTCAAGAAAATTTTCTAAGGCTTTATTAATATCGCCAATTAAACCATAAATGCAACCGATATTAGAAAGTCTAATCGCCTCGCCCTTAAGATTCAGAGTTTTGCGGTCAATCTCTAATGCTTCATTAAAAATTTTTAGTGCCTCTTCGTAATCTCCGAGCTGGATATATATGCCACCCATATTGGAGAGAACCTGCGCAGTGAGACTTAAATTATTGGTTTTATTGGCAATTTTCAAAACCTCTTGATAGTTAACCAGGGCCTGCTCTATTTTACCAAGATAGTAGTAAACATTAGCAACATTTACGATAACCCTACTTATACCCGCTGTATCGTTTGCCCTCTCAAGATTAGTCCTTGCCTTTGAGTAATAATACAATGCACGGTCTTTCTCTCCTTTCTTCCAATAACACAAACCGAGGTCGTTTAAAACCGTGCCCAGCAAAAGATAATTATCAGTAGCATCAAGCATTGTCATCAACTGATTAAATATATCCATTGCTGTGTTTAAATCATTTTTATAATAATAATTTATCCCGATCTTCTCAAGCAGTGATATATCCTGCGATGTCTTGTATAATTCATTATAAATCTTAAGCGCATCATCGTAATTAGATGTTGCTTCAAGATAGCGCGCCCGGGCGTAACTTATTCTGCTGTAAAATTGTTCACAATGCTTTTCTGTGGCAATTTTGAAAGTATTCTCAATTTCCTGCAATTCCTGTTCTCGGTATCCCAAAATGTTCAACAATTCCACCTGTTTTAACAATAATTCTAACTTTTGTTCTATTTGTTCATCAGGAATAAATTCCAATATGTCGTTAAAGACCGTCAGACATTTCTCATATTGGTGTTCTTTCCACAGATATTCAGCCCACCGATTTAAATATTCAAGTGATTCATCCCGCGCATTTGCTTCCTTGAGATGATAAGCGATAATTCCATAGTTCTCCGAACTATTTTTATATGATTTGATTGCCTGCGCTATTTTGTAATGGAGACCCTGTGCCATCTTGCGAGAAAGAAATAAAAAAATTGTCCTTTTAATCAATTGTGATTTAAAATATAATTTTTTGCCATCATTGTATAACAAATTTTTATCCTGACAAAAATTCAAAAATGCCTCGGTATCCGGTATAAGTTTGTGACATAGCAAAAGGTCAATTTCACCGTCCCAGAGGCTCAAAATCAGCAATCCCGAGAGATATTTTTCCGGGATTGTATCAACTATTGCCTGGGTTATTTGTCTAATGTGATTGACAAACGGAATCTCTTTCAGTTTGGTCCCGGGAGCATATGAATCTTTTATAAAATTTGCCACTTCCACCGCACAGAATGGATTACCGCTACATAATGCCACTATATTTTCCTTAAAATCGTCCGTAAATTCATAATTATTCAGAATATTGGTAATAATCTTGAGAATAATATCGTTACTCATCGGCTTTAATTCAATCGTCGTGAGATTTATATTTTTAATAACAGAAGTTTTTTCAAACAACTGACTTTCTTTTTTGCGGGTTTCAAAAATTAATATTATTTTTTCATTTTTTATTGCATTTGCAAGATATTTTATAAATAAAGTTGACACACCATCAATGATATCAAAGTTTCTTAAAACAAGAACCAGTGGATTTTCTTTACAAGAGTATAATAATAACTCAGCCATTTCGCGAAACAATCTCAACTGGTAGTCTTCGCCTTCTAATTTGGCTTTGTGGGAACAATCAAAATCTGGATTTATTTTAGAAACAACATTGAGAAATGGTGTATAAGTAGTGTTTTGCGCAATAAAATCTATCTCGTATATATTTAGTTGGTTGTTGGTATTTATTTTGGTCAAAGAATACCTGATAAAGGTAGACTTGCCTGCTCCTTTCTGTCCCGAGACAAAGATAAACTGGGGTGTTTTAAAAATAGCGTCATTAAATGTAGTAAATTCATCAATGTAGGTATCAAAAATTACAGGAGACCCCTTTTCACCTGCTTTTGCACCGATTAGCAGAAAACCATTTTCTTCTTCAATAAAATTAAAAAAGCATTTATTAATATTATAACAGGTGTTATTAACTACAATTTCATCTCTCTTCGCATTTTCTTCAAGGAGTGAAACTTCATCAATTAGCTGGCCATAAACCTTATTATCTTTAACCAGAACTGTGCCTGAACCAACGCCAATATGAATATCAATTTTATATCTCATCTTTTTAATTTCATCTTTAATTTTTAAACCTGCCATAAGAGCATTGCTGGAATCATCGCCAAAACCAAGTGGATAGCCAAATACTGCCATTACTCTATCTCCTTCATGTCTGATTACACTCCCATTATAGCGGTGTATTATTCCATCAATTGTATTAAAGCACTCATTAATAAAATCGGTTGTCTTCTCTGCACCAATTTTATTCGTCAAGTCAGTAAATCCTGATATATCAGCGTAAAGAATTGTAACAAATCTTTTATGCTCAAACATATTTATATCTCACCTTTCTCTAAATACATGCTTATAAATATAACCTCAGAAACGGGAAAAAAATATCTCTTTAAATACTATTCAAAATACAAATAAAGTCAATAATAATGCAGAGTTCCAAGACATGGTATCCACCCAAAAAGAATCTTCTTCAAACCTGAATTTTCTCCACTTGTAATTTCAAACCTATTGACCATACTCCAAAACTTGAATATACTTATAAATATATGAATAACAGATACGATGTTGTGATTATCGGTGCTGGTCCTGGTGGTTATCCCTGTGCCATCAGGCTCGGACAATTAAACAAAAAGGTTCTGGTCATTGAATCTAAAGAACTCGGCGGTGTCTGTCTGAATCGTGGTTGCATCCCTACCAAGGCATTGAGCTTTACCACTGAACTGTCAGACAATTTAAAAAAAGCAGAAAAGGTCGGTTTTAAGATTCAAAATCAAGGATTTGATCTATCAGTGCTCCGCAATCATACCGAAGGTGTGGTAAAAAGACTGCGCACCGGGATTGAATATCTTTTTAAGAGCAATAATGTCATCTGGAAAAAGGCAAGGGCAAAAATCTTATCTGAGCATAAGATTGAATTGATAGATAATGGCACGGTTGAACAGATTGAAGCAGAGACTATTGTGATTGCCACAGGAACCGAGATCATCCCCTTACCCGGTTTTGAATTTGATGGAAAGTTTATCACCAATACTGATGATGCATTGCAATTGAATGACATTCCTCAAAATCTTCTTGTTGTGGGTGCTGGTGCCTGTGGACTTGAACTTGCAACAATCTATGCATCACTTGGTAGCAAAGTCAAGGTCGTTGAGATAATGGAACAGATTCTACCAGGGATGGAGACTGAATTGTGTGAGCAACTCTTCAAGTTACTTAAGAAAAGGGGCATTGAAATATTATTGAACTCCACAGTATGCAGTCATAAAATTCTAAATGGAAAAATCAATGTAGAAATCAAATGTCAAAATAACATAATCAGTGATACATTTGACAGAATTCTTATCACTGTAGGGAGGCGACCAACTGATTATGCATTTAAGGACCTTGGTTTGGAAATTGACAAAAAAGGCTATATTGTCATAGATGATTCTTATCGCACAAATATAAAAAATATCTTTGCGATCGGCGATATTACAGGTCCGCCATTATTAGCACACAAGGCTATAAAGCAAGGTATTGAGGTTGCGGAAATCATTGCTGGTTTGAATAATACAAAAAAAATGCATAGCATTCCTGCCTGCGTCTTCACCATTCCCCCATTCTCGTCTGTGGGTTTAACCGAAAAAGAAGCAATAAATCAGGACTATAAAATAAAGATTGGCAGGTTTCCTTATCGTGCTTCAGGCAAGGCTTTATCTATGCTTGAGACAGAAGGGTTTATCAAGATTATTGCCGAAGAGGATGGCAGAATTTTAGGCATACACATCCTTGGCGCAGAATCACCAAGTTTGATTGGCGAAGCAACCCTCGCCATTGATAAAAATTTAAAGGTCAGCGATCTGGCAGAAATCATACATCCCCATCCCACACTCTCAGAAATCATTGGCGAGGCAGCAGAAAATTTTTATAAAAAGGCGATCCATATAATAAACACCTGAGCCTACTTCTCGTAGGGGCAGACATTCTTCTTTCTCAAAAATTCTTTAACAGATAATTTTCCAGTGGTTCATGCGATTAAAATCGCTACTCCATTATGACGTATTCTATTCTGGCAAAAGCCAGACAATGAGTCAAAAAAAAGTGGAGAGAATTCAGTTTGCTGCTGGCCCTTGACATTTCACGAAATTGAGTTATAATATATTATAAATAAAGGGTAATTTATGACCGGAAATAACCGGATAGGGATAAGCTACCTAACCTTACTTACGATTCTTCATTATTAATTAATCCTTCTGGGGAGGCACCAGGTGGTTGAGCTGTCCGAGATAAGGCGGACAAAGACCTTATCACAACGGCTTTCAGCCTGAATCGTCTGCCTTAAAGGAGGATTAAAATGAAGAAAATTATAGGAAGTTTGAGCATTTTTGCTTGCTCCACCCTGCTTTATGCAGGAGAGGCGATTTATGCTGTTGCAGGCGGGTGTCTTTTTAAGTCCACTGATTGTGGTGAGAGTTGGACACCCATTGGACAAGAGATACCAGTGGTAACTTGCATCAATGGAACTATTGTAGAGGGTCCTCCAAATTATAAGGAGTGGACATTTTGATTATAGTCCACCCCCTTTAAAAATAACTCACTATTGGTAGAAGGGAGGCGAAATATGTTGTTAAGAATTCTATTCCTTTGCGCTATTATCTCTGCAGGTTATGCCCAGATAGTGATAGATTCGTCATTTTGCGCAAAGGCACTCTGGACCCAGATGGGCAATGTTATATCTTACGATTCATCTGTAGATGCGATTTTAATTAGCCATTTGGCATATCAGGTAGGTCCCATAAATGTCCATTCTGCGCCCGGAGACCTATCCAACTGGTTTCACGATGAGAATGTCTATAATTTCCAGTTCGGACCACCCTGGTTGATGATAAATACCCTTGCCAGTGTCAACCCATATATTTCCTTTACTACTTTTCAGGTTCCGAAGGTAGTGGCGATGCGCTGTAGTGGTTGGTTTTCTGGAAACTGGGAACCTCCAGTAAATTGGGG
>JBBILZ010000025.1:0-32702 GCA_037444665.1 Caldifarciminota bacterium | reverse complement strand
TTCATAAGTAAAATCAGTGCCAGCAAATTTATTATTCTTCACATGGGAAGCAATCCGCCTGACCTTTTTGTATGCCGGTAAATAGACATAGATTATGTCTCCAGGCAAAGATAAGAAACCAATACCGCGTTGGTCAGCAGGTTGAACAACCTTTGCCAGCCGCTTATTATCGCCCTTTTGATAAATTAATACTTCCCGCTCTTTTCTACTACCTTTCTTATCCACAATAAGTATTTTCATTACCATCTGTTGGTCCTTAGCATTGAGTAGGACCTCGTCAACTTTGTTTAATATTTCCCGGGCATTCAAATCTTCAGCACCAGATATGAGTGCTGGAATAAAACACAATGCCCAGATGCATAGGTTAGTCTTTTTGAAAAACATCATACCTCCTTTTCATTTTTTTTATTAAATTTTATCTTTAACACAAGAATCAAAGAGGGCAAAATTAAAAGGGCAGAAAGACCAGAACTGAACATTGTCAGACAAACAAGAATACCAAAGTTTTCTAAGGGAATGAGATTGGCAAAGATTAGAATCAAAAATCCACTCATTACTGTAAGCATATTAATAACTATTGGGTTACCAGTGGTGCTGATTGTAGCAAGTATTGCTTCTTTTATATTATTATCCTTTAATTCCTGGCGCAGACGATTGATAAAATGGATTGTATAATCAATGCCGATACCAATAGAAACACTCCCAACCAGCACTGTGGCAACATCTAAAGGAATCTTTACCAAGCCCATAAAACCAAAGACTATAAACAGTGTAAAACCGATGGGCACTAAACCGATAATTGCCACTGGTACTGAACCGACAAGAAAGATAAGACAGATGAATATTAACACTACTGCCATAATCAAACTCTGTGACTGACTGCGCAAAAGCGATTGGTCTAACCTGTCATATATCTTTGCTGTGCCGGTCAACTGGAAATGGCAGTACTCACTATTATGCTTCATAATGTAATCCTCAATCTGCTTCATCATATCAGTGCTGTTTTTGGTATACAACCCTTTAACTGTAGCCTGCAATACGCCCTCTGTTTTGTCTGTATTAGCAAATTGGGCAATTGCCTCTTCACCCTCAATAAGAAAGAAAAGGTTGGCAACCTTTTCTGGTGTATCAGGAATCTCTTTTTTACCCACAACTGCATAGTTCATCTCTTTTATGTAATCAAGAATGGAAACAGGATTATTCACTTCACCAAGTGTATTGAGAAAATCGGTCAATTTCTGTAACTCAATCAGAACCTTTGGGTCCTGCAGATTGCCATTGATAAGAATTTGTAATGGCACTGAGCCGCCAAATTCTTTAATAATCAATTCTTCAGTCTTTTTTATACGACTATCAGGTTTAAAATAATCAAGGAAATCTACTTTTCTCTGAATCCGCGGAATCATCAATGCAAAGAATACTACAATTAAAATAGAAATAATCACAATCAATAACCGCCAATTTAAAACAAATCTGGCGAGACGGGTAAGAAAGGACACTTCTTTTCCTGGAGAAATCTTTTGATTCACTGATTTTGCAGGCAAGACTGCAAGAACCGATGGAATGAATATTACTGCATTGATAAAGGCAAAAAAGACTCCCAGGGCAGTAAAGATTCCAAATTCACGGATCATCGTAAGGTAGGAACCAAAAATAAAAGAGACAAAACCAATCATCGTTGTCACACAGGCAAGCAGAACTGGAACAAACACCTTGCTTAGGCTCTTTGATATAGCTTCAGATTGATTGACTCCATACTTTTCTTCCTGTAATTTACATATTATATGTATGCCATAGGCACTACCTACCGCAATAATTATTACCGGCATTATATTGGAGATTATGGTCAGTGGTATTTTCAAAAGGCTCATTAATCCAATGGTCCAGACAGTGCTTATTCCTACTGCAACTAAAGGAAGAAATACAAAAAACAGTGAACGATAAGCAAACCAGAGCACTATGACGAGCATAAGAATAATAAAAGGTATGAGCAATTTTATGTCTTTGATTACAAGGTCGCTGATATCAAGCATTTGGAATGGCAGACCAGCAAAATAATATTTTTCTATTAAATTGCTATTTTCCACTATCTTTTTTAATTCACGAGCAATCTCCATACCTCCTCGGGTCAAACGACAAATAATCAAAGTAACTCTGGCATCCCGGGAAACAATTCCTTTATAGATATCTTTAGCAAGTGTATATTCCTTGAGTGTTCTGAACTCTTCTTCTGTCGCAGGTAAATTATACTCATCAATCAAACGGACAATTTCCATCCCTTCTTCAGTAGATTTAATGTCCAGGATATTGGTTAGACTCAATACATACTGCACCCCTGAAACCTGTTTAAATTCATTGGTGAGATGGTTTATTTGTTCAATTGTCCTGCGATTAAACACATCATCGGTTTCAAGGGCAATAATCGCCAGCAAATTTCCCCCATATTCATCACCAATATACCGCGCCAGTTTTACATATGGGTCAGTCTCTGGCAAATAACTTGTTAAATCCGGATTAATTTTTATGTTTTTTAAAAAATAGCCGAAAAATAATGTTATACACATTATCACCAAGATTATAAGAATACGAAATTTAATTATCAACCTGCTCAATCCTGCCATTTTTTATCCCCTTTTTAGAATTTTCAACCAAAAATGTTTTTTGGTCGAAAAATACAAAAAAATTTTTTATTCATTTTTTCAGAATCCCGCGATATAACATCTCCAGCATATCTTCAGTCTGCTTTTCAAGTTTTGTAATATTCTCTTCAGTTCCCCAGTAATATTCAAAACCCTTCAAGGCAACGACAATGGAATTTGCTGCGGTTATTGGATCTGAAATAGAGAAAACCTTTTTCTTTATACCGTCGCGCAAAATATCAAGAATAATCTTTGTCTCATAGCGGTCAAGGTCTTCTCTGAATCGCTGTATAAAATCATACTCCTGCAAGTATTCTTCCCGAAAAGAACTATAAAAATGGGCAATGCGATATAATACTCTCATTCGGGTAAGAACATATATCGTTAGTTTTTCCTTTGGGTCTGAGGTTGATGCAATGGCATTTCTAATCTCTTCTTTTACGCTGCCGACTTCTTTATTGACGACTGCAAGAAAAATTTCCTCTTTGTTTTTAAAATAATAATAGACCGAACTCTTTCCTTTCCGGGCGGCACGGGCAATAGCATCCATAGTTGTCTTGCGATAACCAAAACGTGCAAAAATATACCTGGCAGTATCAACGATTGCATCACGCACTGCCTTTTTAGAGACTGCCATATAACCCCTTATTTTGATTTTTCGACCAAAATAGTTTTTTGTTCAAAATCATACTCTATTATATTCAAAAAAAGAAAAATGTCAAGAACCAAATGTAATGGTCCTCTCAACCTATCTGATTTAAGCTCCGCCTTTACCAAAGCTAAAAGCATTCCTACATTAAATTGTAGTTGCCCGATTTATCGGGCATTATATCAGGGATTTGTTTTGAAACGGATCTAAGGTTGTAAGGCATAGCATCGGCATGGTTATTGGGTATTGGGCGTGGATGCTGGTATGGTCATAGGGCATTGTCTCTGCAAAAAAGCCTCATAAATGAGGCAACTACGCTTGCTAAGATTGAGCAAAATTGGTGGAGGCGAGTGGGCACTGTCCCGAGTGCAACGAGGGAAATCGAACCCTATATCTTCTGCCGTTCAATTAGTAAATTCTTTTTATATCGCGAATAACTCTTTATCTGTCGCTCACGCTCAAGCGCCGCTTTAAAATCAAATCTCTCCTCGTAGTAAACCAATCGGAAAGGAATTTTATTCTTTGTATATTTACATCCCCTCCCTGTATTATGACGCCGCAAACGCTCATTTAAATCCTTTGTTACACCAGTGTATAAATCACCATCCGCTGATTTAATTATATAAACATAATATTTCATAGAAAATTATCAAATGCCCCTCATTACATTCGGGGCACTCAATTTTGCAATCAATCTTACCTGCACTACGCTTGCTAAGATTGAGCAAAATTGGTGGAGGCGGCGGGAATCGAACCCGCGTCCAGAGTGCTTCAGCGAAGATGACTACATACTTATTCCCTTTATAAATCTCCCCTTATCTTGACCAAAGGACAGGTTGATAAGGGCAAGCCTTTTTAGAAGACCCTATCAAACCCAAAGGCAGGGTATGATAAGGTTTTGCCCATTATGACGTCTGACCCCGGGCCGGGCAAAACCCGGGCAGACGTGACTGCATTTATTTATGCAGCCAGTGCGTATCCTGTATTTGCAGGATGTTTTTTTCTCATGGTCGGATTAACGAGGTGGCCAGGAACCTCGGTATGCCCTCTTTCACCCCATTCACCCTGTCAAAACCGTTCGCCCCCTATGTTTTAGACAATAAATCTGTTCACTTATATTATACTCTTATTTAAATCTATGTCAAGACCTATTAAATTCATTTCCCCATCTGCAGCAAAGGTATAAAATTTTTATCATATGGTGCAATAACAATGGTATTATTGGGTGAATTGTAGAGATGTTGAAGATTTTCAAGGTATTTCCAGGAGAGATATGCCCTGCCACGGTCACCAACGAGTGATTGAGCAATGATTTGCTGTGCCTCAGCAATACCACTCGCCTCTATCTTCTTCCGCTCTGCCTCTTTTCTCTCCTTTAATAAAACAAATTCCATTTTCTGAGCTTCCTGCTCTGCTTCAAGTTTTGCCTCAATTGCATTTTTGACCTTTGCTGGCAGGCTGATATTTCTCAGGAGCACCCTTTCTAAAATTATACCCCTTTTACTGAAATCGACCGCAAGTTGTTTTTCAATCTCCAGTTCAAGGTCTTTTCGTTTTTCTGCATAAATTTCAATTGCCTGATAATTTGCCGTTGTATTTCTTATTGCTGTCCGTGCTGCAGGTCTTACAATTTTTTCTATATAATCCGAACCGATCTTTTGAAATACAATTGCAGCCTCTTCAGGATTTAAATGATACCAGACCGTCAGGTCCATCTTTACTTCAAGGCCATCTCTGGTAAGGGCAGTGATGGCATCATCACCTTTTACCTGCCCTTCTTCATATGCGATTGACATTGTATATGCCTGGGTCCTGATACTCATTATATGCAGGTCAACAAACGGATTTACAATATTCAATCCCTCAGATACAGTCGCCTTTGTCAGAACACGACCAAAGAGAATTTGAACACCAACAGAACCAGGTGGCACTATTCTGAGCAGGGAAAAGAAAATCAACAATCCGGCAAGGATACCACTTCCCCATGTAACATAATTCCTTATGCGCAGTTTATCATCCACCCTGCGGTCCTCTGCAGATACCCGGTATATCTTACGAAACACAAACAACGCAATTACCAGCAAAATTCCGAGTATGAACATAATAGCCTCCTTTGAATATTATACACGCAAATTGAAAAACAATCAAGGGTTACAATCACTGGCTCCTCTTCAATCTTACTCTTCTTTATATTGCTAAAATCTTAGTAGTTGCTACATTTATGAGGCTTTTTTGCAGAGACAATGCCCTCCATACCAGCATCCACGCCCAATACCCAATAACCATGCCGATGCTATGCCTTACAACCTTAGACCTGTTTCTAAACCAATCCTTGATATAATGCCCGATTAATCGGACAACTACAATTTCAAGCAGAGAAAGACTCATCTAAAATCCTTCCGTGTCTGTCTTGTAATTTATAATAACCTGTGTATATTTAAATAGATGGCTGACGAAAAAGTATTGATTGAAAAGGCAATAAAAGGAGAAGAAACTGCCTGTCAGAAGATACTGAATCTGTATAAAGGAAGAATCTTTAGTTATGTTTTGCGCCTGGTAAAAAATTATGATGACGCAGAAGAGATTACATTTGAAACATTTATACGATGTTTCAAATCATTAAAATCTTTTGATACATCAAAATCCCTATGTTCCTGGTTATTCACGATTGCCCATAATCTGGTCGTAGATTTTTTTCGGAAGCAGAAAATTGAATATGAATACCTTGATGAAAGTTATTCAGCCAGTGTAGACTTCAGAGAAAAATTTGAGGCGGAAAAAAGATTAAAAGAACTTGAAATCGCACTCGGTCAACTTGTGCCAATTGACCGCGAAATTGTTATCCTTTTTCACAGAGAAGAACTCTCTTATCAAGAAATAAGTAATATTCTTAATCTGCCTGTTTCAACGATCAAAACCAGATTACACAGGGCACGAAAAAAACTGAAAAAGTTGTTAGAATAATATCTCTTTATCTAGATGTCTTCAAAAAAACGGTCAAACTTTCAGTCCACATTGAGCCAAAAAGACCCACTCCACCCGCAACCCCACAACGCGGTAATGAATCATAAGTTTCAGAATAATAATTATAAATATTAGAATCAGATAAACCAATTCTAATAAGATATTTTCCATCGGCACACACAAGTATATAAGACACTGGAATTACAAATTCCAGGCTGTCCATTGAGTTCCATAATCCCAGTTCTACACTCGCAGTATCATTATAAGTAAAGCTGATAGAGCATAGCATATTGGGTTTTGACTTTCTTATTATCAATGTATCATCATAAGTTGTTGTATCTCCATTATGCAGACCAGATATCGTAAAAGTATCAGGGATATCTGTGCTCCCTATAAGCGTATCAAAACCTTTTACCGAAACTTTTAAATAATAATGGGCGCGAGCATATACAGGAAATGAATCTTCCGTAATAAAGATACCCATTGAATCATATAACTGCACAAGGGTATCACACAATCCATTTCCTGATAGAATAACCTGAACATCTTCAAGGTCATACTGCTCTTTTTCATCCATTTTATAGGTGCGGTCAACTATCACCTTTTGACAATTATTTTTGTTATTCAAAATACAGAAAACATTCAACTCGGGTTCATATTCTTCTGATATTTCGTTACAAGAAGTTATAATTAAAATAAAGCATACCAGCCAAAAAAATCTTTTTGCCCGCTTGTTTTTCCTGTCATTAGCCATCTAAAACCTCATCTTTAAACCAAATGAAGGGATGGGAATAGCAATTGGCGGTATTGAATAACCAACCTTTTTCGGCGGGTTATATTCTTGACCAGTATTGTAATCAAAATATTCGTAATCATAAAATAGAATATTTTTTTTTGCATAAAGATTAACAACATCAAGATACCAGGTTGTTTTTAAACCAAAAAGTTTTGTATCTCTTTCATAATGTAAATCAAGCCGGTGGGCAATCGGTAGTCTATGTGCGTCTCTTTTTCCTTTTATGTTGTGCCAATCA
This sequence comes from Caldifarciminota bacterium, assembly GCA_037444665.1. Taxonomy (GTDB): domain Bacteria; phylum Hydrothermota; class Tepidihabitantia; order SM23-42; family JAOAFX01; genus JAOAFX01. The sequence goes on along the minus strand of JBBILZ010000025.1, from coordinate 25,416 downwards.
TAAATATAGACTGAATCCATTTCCAGGTAATAAAAATGACGGTAACGACCAATCTCAAGGGCATATGGTAGACCAGTCCCCAGATACCATCTCAAATCAAGTCTCCCTTTTTTGAAAACAGGGATTGAACCCGGAACAACAAGCCCAAAAACAATGTTGATATTATGCCTGCGGTCATATCTTGGATAATAAGACATATTTTCAAGTTGCCTGCGCGTTATGCCAAATGTATAACTGAACCAGCCAGAGTAATCATTAATACTCTTCTTGAAGAAAATATCAAAACCAGCAGCATATCCCTGTCCCGTGCCCAGGCTTTCAGTTGGTGTGCTAAAGAACATATCCTCTTCTTTCGGAATTAAAAGATTGTAATATTTTTTATAATAAGGGCTGAATGCCAGATTTGTCTGTTCATCAAACCATCTTTCTATGCCACAAATAAAATGGTAACTGACTGGTGGGTTATGGCTCGCATCAAGTGGACGCCAGAAATCAAAGATGGAAAAATAGGACTCCTGGCTATTAATGGTTACAAGAAACTGATTATATTTTCCAAGTGCAAGATTAAATGCAGAATTTTCTTGAAACCGATATTTCAATCCAAAGCGGGGATTATACACAAATCTTCTGCCTAAATTATAATAGATTCCACGAATGCCCGGCTGGACATATAAAATAGGTTTTATCAATTGCCATTTGTCCTGAACATAGATGGCGATGAGATTGGATTTTTGAATTGGTGGACCAAATTCTTGTTCCTCAATTTCCCATTGCTGTTCAACCCTGAGATTCTCTTCGTGCAGACCAAAATCAATTGTATGTTCCTGGTTTAAAATATATGACGCATCGCACTTACCTGTAAAACTTTTAATCTTTTCAAAAAGTTCTAAATTCTGGATTGTATCATAATAATGTTTATATTTAAAATCAGTGAAGAATTCACTGTAAACACCGAGAAATTCACAATACAATTTTGAAGTCAGAACCCTGCGCCACCTTGCTGAGATACCACGATTTCCCCATATCAGGTCAATCTTTTCACTCGGTGGCTCACCTTCTTCAAAAGAAATAACATCTGCTCCGCCAAACCCGGTTAAGGTGAATCTATTATCAATTGATGGATTATAATTTATCTTAGCAACACCATCATAAAAATAATAGGGCAAACTTACATCTTTATTAAAGATGTGGGCATAGCCCCATACCAGTGCATCAAAATATGTTCTTCTGCCACTGAATAAAAAAGAACCCTTTGGTATCGGACCCTCAATCAATATCTTTGATGTAATAAGGCCAAGGCTTGCCTCACCCTCGTATTTTTTTGAGTTACCTTCTTTTGTTGTTATATCAAGGACTGCCGAGAGTCTATCACCGTATTTTGCAGGAAATCCACCAGCAAAAAGTTCTGCTTCTTTTACTGCATCAGGTTGGAATGTAGAGAAAAGACCAAAAAGATGGGTTGCAGGATTATATATTATTATCCCATCAAGCAGAACAAGATTTTCGTCAGGGCTTCCACCCCGAACATATAATTTATTGGAAAGGTCATGCATAGTACTGACACCAGGCATCAATTGCAGGGTCTTAATTAAATCTGATTCAAAAAATCCCGGAACCGACCTTATCTCCCTCTGGGTAAAAGTAATATGGCTCACTTCAACACTCTTTTCAAAACGGTCACGGTCTGAAGAAACGACCACCCCGGGCATTTCTATGGGCATTGGCTTTAATTCAATATTCATTGTCAAAACTTCGTTTGCCTTAATTTGAATCGTCTTTTCTACTGATTCATAACCAAGATACGAGAAAATAATCGTATATTCGCCAGGGATTATATGCGAAATATAATAATAGCCCTTTTCATCAGCACTTGTGCCCATTGTTGTGTTCTTTAAAACAACATTTGCATAACCCAGGCCTTCACCATTTTCAGCATCTGATATAAAACCCTTGATTGTACCAGATTCAATTGGTCTGCCAGGCGATGGTATTAAAAACAATAAAAAGACTAAAAATGTGATTCTTCTCTGAAAATCCATAAAATCTAAGAAAATACTATATTTAATATCTATTATGTGTCAATATCTGCATATCTAAATCCTTAAGTGAAACTTTTTATGAAATTTTGCGTATTACTTAATGATGAGGCACATAGAGATTGAGAAATTAATCCAGAAAAAACTGGACAATGAAATAACCAGCCAGGAAGAAGAAATCCTCAACCAACACTTAAAGGAGTGTATGGAGTGTCAGGGATATTTCTGTGAAATGGAAAGGATTAAAAACGGATTAAAAGAACTGATTGAATATTTTCCTTCTCCTGGATTTAATGAACGGGTTATGGCTGAAATTGGTATTAAACCACAAAAAGTATGGAAAAGATTCGTTCCTTCAGTTATTGGTATCTATGCCGCTACTTTAATAGTTTTCTTACTCACACCCGTGAAAACTTATCTATTATCAAAGATTCTGTTTATGGTTCCAGGGATTTTACACATCATTGAAAAGACACGACCACTTGCCAATGGAATAACTATCTTTGCTCAATCTTTTTTAAAACTCAATTTGGTCCAGTTATTTGCTGGATTAATACTTTTAGCACCAATTTTTTATATTTTTATCACAATCCTGAAAAAGGAGGAAAAATGGGAAATACAAAATTCATATTAGCCATATTCTTAATTCTTTTTTTGGCTATGCCCGGCACAAGCCTGATCTTAAAGACCGGCAAAGATATTGTTGTTGGTCCTGAAGAAATAATTGATGATGACCTCATTGCAATGGGTCGTTCAGTGAAAATTGAAGGCATTGTTAATGGCGACCTGTTCGCCTTTGCCCAGGAAGTGTTCATAGAGAACACGGTTAATGGTTCAATCTATACTGGAGGTGCAGAAATAAATCTCAATGTAAAGAAGTGTCGGAGTATCTGGGCATTCTGCGGTTCACTCAAGACAGATGCAAATATTGAGAATAATCTTTTGTTCTTTGGTGGAAAATTAAAGACCAGCAACACGAATCTTGTCAAAAAAGATGTGCTTGTCTTTGGTGGTGAGATTAAAATAAATGGTGAGGTTCAGGGCAAGGTCAAAGGAAATATGGGTAAACTCAATCTGAATGGCAAAATCCACCGTGTAGATATTGAGGCAGAAAATGTGTATGTAAATTCTGGTGCCACTGTACTGGAAGACTTTATTGTAAAGAGCAAGAATGAGCCAGTAATTGATTCAAATGCTAAAATACTGGGAAAGACAGAGTATAAAAAAATAGAAGAAAAGGCACAAAAGCCGAAAAAAGGAATAGCAGGGTTCTTTAAGACCATTTTCTTTCTTAGTAAACTCATCATCGGCATAATCCTTATTGCCATTTTAAAACCCTATATAAAGACAACCAATCAAGTCCTTAAGGATTCCACCTGGAAGAGTCTGGGATTTGGATTCCTTACTATTATTGTGATTCCTATTGTTTCAGTGCTCACCCTTGCAACAATCATTGGTATTCCCATTGCCATATTTGGTGTCTTTGTCTTTCTTACGCTTGCATATATTTCTGGTATCATCTTCTCTGCAGGATTTGGTGAATGGATAATTAAATTGATAAAAAAAGAATCAATACCTTCGCCCATACTTTCATTCATTCTCGGCTTCATTATTATTTCACTCATTAGTTTAATTCCTTATCTTGGATTCTTTGTCCGTATCATTGTGCTCTTCTTTGGAACCGGAATGATTATTCTCTTATTAAATAAATTACAAAAGAACTCATTAGCAACATTGGAGGAAAAATGAATAAATTAACACTGCTTTTATTAATTGTTCTATGCGTCTTTGCCCAACAGGTTGAAGATAAAACAGAACCCTGTGCACAGACATTTGCTGGTGATTTCCATTTAAAATCTTCAGACACCCTTAATGAAGATGTTACAGTAAGCGGTGGCAATGCCACAATTGATGGATTGATAACTGGTGACCTCGCAGTAATGGGTGGTTCAGTAAAAATCAATGGAACAGTTGATGGTGATATTGCAGTCTTCGGCGGAGAGATTGAAAATTATGGTAAGATTACTGGCGATGTTGCAGTTGCTGGTGGTTCAGTTAAGAATATCAACAAAATTGAAGGTGATATTGCAGTTGCTGGTGGAAGCGTTGAACTTGATTCAGGTTCAGTTACAGAAGGTGATATCGCAATTATCGGTGGCAGTGTTGACCGCTCAGACTATGCAATTGTAAACGGCAAAATAACTGCCCTTGATATTGGTAAACTTGATAAAATAATGCCCAAAATTGGACCGCTATTGAGATTACACCAGAGAACCTCTCCATTGAAGCGGATATTTGTTGGATTTGCCTCAATTGCTTTTCTTTTGGTTATGTATATTTTAAATCTACTCGCCCTTTTAATCTTTCCGCGTGCAATAGAAAAGATTGAAAAGATGATTCAAAAGAATATCTGGATTGCAATCGCCATTGGTATAGGACTGGAAATACTATTTGTGCCTTTAATAATTCTCTTTGCCATTTCTATCATCGGTATTCCCATTATACCCGCATTTGTCCTGGCATTCTTTGTCGGTATAATCTTCGGGCTCACAGGAATTTCCACAATTCTTGGTGAAAGAATCTGTGAGGGTTTGAACTGGCAAATAAAAAATAGGATTGGTCAATTTTCCATTGGCTGGCTCTGCCTGATGCTCATTCCTATCTTTGGTATTTTGCTCAATGGTATTGGATTTGTTGGTGTATTTATTGCGATATTATCGTTTACAATCCTGTTCGTTGCCGGAACAATCGGCATTGGCGGTGTCCTCTATGCAATGGTAAAGAAAGAGCAGTAAGAATTTAATACCTGATAAATCTAAAAATTTCTGCTATTCGTTTATTCGTTCAGATTAAATGGTGGATATTTATCCGTAAGAAAACTTGTATAACCATTTACCCGATTCCACCAGCGCCAGTATCCAATTACAAAGTCAAACATACCCCTGGGGTATTTGCCGGTGAATAGAACCGCAAAGAAAGCGATTATCTGAACAAAAAATACTGCGACGCCGAGACCTGCCAGACAAAGACCATGCGGTATACCCACATAAATCCAGCCAAAAAATAGTCTCAATATTAGTATTGCCCGGGACAACCTTTCCGGATAATCAACATTAAATTTTATTGGATATTGTTCCATTTCTGTCTCCTTTGAATATATAATAACCACCAATGATAAAAAGTCAATACAAATTCTTAATAATCAAATATTTTCTACACAGACAAAGTGCTCAATCAAATGCAATTATCTATCATCCATACGCTGGTCACGACGGAAGTCCAGTCTCAATCCTGAACCATCCTGCAGATTGTCTTCAACAGGGAAAAAATCCATATGCACAACTGCTTGTTCATAGACAAGGGCAGAGCCCTTACCATTATTTGATTCAATGGCCAGCAAATCACCGAGCCCGGGTGTGCCTACTGAAACAAACTTTGCATCTTCAAATATCTCTATAAAATCCTCTATGTCGGTCTTTGTTATTGAACTCTTTTCTCCATTAATTGCATCCATTGCATAAGATTTGATCAACTTTTTCCAGAATTTATTCAACAAACTATTGCTGGCAAAAAGGTCAAAACAGATTATCTTATCTCCAGTAGTAACGACAACACCGATTGTAGATTTTGATAGTTGTGGAATCTTTTTAAATTTAGCCGTATAATCTTCAATAGCTTTCTGAACTGACTTGTCTTCATAATTTGCCCTTACTGTGCCAGTGCCTGAAGCGATACCGAGTTTGTCCTGGGTCTTTGCTACTTCATCCCAGACTTCTGTCTGACTTTCACATATCTTTGCACGCTGTCTCACTGCATTTGGAACCGCAAGCCCTTCTGATTTGAACTCACTTGAAACTGAAACCCATCTTCCATGTTCAACACAATAAACTTCCACTTCTATCCAGCCACTATTTGGTGGCAGAAGCACATCTGCCTTAATCATTCTGTCCTGTTTTGCACCAGTTATCATCTCACCAGTAAGAATGAATACAGGTTGTTCACCATTATTTTTTATCTGGACTGTATTGACCACACCCGAACCAATCTCTTTTATCTTAAGCCAGCCCTTATCCATTGCTTCGTCAAGTGTGATAAAATCCTTAAATGTCAGCGTATTACTTATCTCAATCGGAAAGATTTTAAGATTCTTGTATTCAATCGGCGAACCCACCTTTATTCTCTTTAGATACTTTTCCACAACCCCTTCTGGTTCTTTTGCAAAAAAGAGCATTGCAAAAGTTATCAGACCAATCATTATCCTTTTCATTGTTACCTCCTCTATTCCAATATACAGAAAACAAGAAAAAATATTCCCGGAGATTTAATATTGATTTAACTACTTTGTAATAATTTTATTCTGTCATTTATAATGACCATACCCACATCCACGTCCAATACCCAATAACCATACCTTATAAGCTTATACCTGTTTCTAAACCAATCTTCAGAACTTTGTATCTAACTGGACACCTATGTGCTGTTTTAAAGAATCCTTATCCATTCTAAAATATTTAAAAGAGAGGTTAATTGCTTTGATGGGTTTGAAAGAAATATAAGCAAACCCGTAATTACCTTTTCCATAAAGAGTGCGATTATTAATAATACCTGGTAAATCTGGCTCATACACATAGACACGCGCAGTATATGAATCAGTATCAAACATTCCATATCTGAACTTTACACTAATGATTTTTGTTTCCAGACCCAGCTCAATTGCACCAAAAATGCCGTTCTTTAAAGTATCTTCATAGACATATTTATCTTCCAATCTCAAATCAAGATAAAAAAATTTTTTCGGCTTTATCCTTAAAAAAACCATTGAACCTGATAATTCTTTATTGGTCTCCTGGTATAACCAGCGAAATTGAATTTCAGTTTCAACAATACCCAATTGTCTGGATAGGTTCAATCTTACATCATAATTGCTTGAATCAGCAGTATTATCTGTATAGATGTTCAGGCCAGTGCTTGCATTTATTAATCGTGAAGAATTTCCCAGCACAAAATATGCACCAAGATAATCCTTCTCTGCCTCAACACCTTTGGGCGCATAGAATCCAGGATTGAAATACTTTGTTGCCAGATTAAATTCAAAATTATATGGTAACAAACCAGTCCAGCCAAATATGCCTCCCACACGGTTCTGGAATGACCTGCAGACCTCAGCAAAAACAATAAATTGCTCTGCATAATATTTTGTCTCTATACCTGTCAGCCAGTAATTCCTGCCATAAAATCCTGTCATAGAATCCTCACATACGAATGGTGGTTCATACCCAGACCAGTAGGTGCGCTGACTCAACTGGATATTATTATTATGGTATTCAAGATTATAGCCGAATATCTCCTCGCCAATACGGTCCTTGCGAGCGATTGATGCAGAATCAATATGATTACCAGATGGGTCAAATGAACGGGCATAACCAGCAGTATCTATTCTGCCATCAAGTTTCTGATGAGAGTAGAATAGACAATAATTTAAAAATAATGAATCACTCAATGCAGCGCCAAAAAAACCACCATTTTCTATTGCGGATGTATAAGGTATAATCCCACGCTCTTGTGTCAACAACCTGAACTCAGTACTCTGAAAAAAAGAACCGACTGAAGAGAGCATTACACCTGAACCATAATCAAGGTTGTATTTTCCAAGGGCAATTTTTCTCTTGTCTTCACTGATTACAACGCCTGCACTATAGTAATCCAGAAATGAATCTTCATAAGGGTCTTTCTCTGTGACCAAAAAAAACCTGTAATCATTTACATCAATGGTAGTGCGCGTGTAGTATTCCTCACTATGAGATTCATTAATATCTTTTTGCACACGGAGCCTATTCTGAATGCCTTTCCACTTCACCGGCTTCGTCTTCACTGCCACATAGGGCTTTATCTCATCAACAAGGGTTCTATCCAGACCAGCAATTTTATACAGGTCATCAACAGATTCAAATAACCCAAACTTTTCCCGGTACCCTATAATTCTCAAACAATCCACAACTTTCAAAAACGGAATCTTTACCAGTCCGTTCAAATCTGCAGTATTAATGTCTATTGGATTATGCTTTAAATTTTCCAAATCAAGCAGGAGTACTTCAAAATCCTTTTGCTCTTCTGTTTCCCAGAAATAAGTATTTATGATTGTAATAATAAAAACTAATGCCACTATCTCAAAAAATTAATAAAAAATGTATGGGATAATCCAAGTTGCCGGTGCATTGTTCCTGCATAATCAAATGCAAGCCTGCGCAGACAAACCTTTAAACCATACTCAAAAACAAAATTTTCAGTATTTATCCCCGCATAAAACTCAGTCTCTTTTACTGGAATGGCGATCAAACCAAAATTGAAAAATGGAGTCCCTTTCTCAATTCCCATTGTATTAAAAAATGTTTTAAGTTGTGCGTTTATTTTATATTGTAGTCCTGAGAGATAAGTGATAGGCAGATAATCAATTTCAGAAAATTTTGGGTTATTTATGTTATTCAGACATAAATAGAGTTTTAGATTCTGTAGTTCAGCCATTCCACCCAGTTTAACCATGTAGGTGAAGCGGTTGGTATAATCTTTAATCCAGTTATTCAGAATACCAATACCAATACCCGCACTAATCATTTTGTATACAGTATAACCGCCTGCCAGTTCAAACATATTTTCCCGATAGAGTTCATTGCCAAATGTTTTGCCTGTTAACTGAAAGTTCTGTACCTGAACTCCTGCAGTCCAGATGCGCAAACTGGATAGTCCAAAATTTTCATTACCACCAAAACAGACCAAAAATTTTTGCTCAGTTAAATTTGCCGGATTGAATTGAAGATAACTGTTATTAAAATCTAAAAAAAGGAATTTTTCAAAGATACTAAATAGAAAAAGGACTATCAAATCTGTTCAACTTTTAAAATCATTCCCTGAGAACCAATAACTTTAATCTTGACCCCTTTTTTTATCGGACGATCACTCACAGCATTCCATAGTTCTCCGTGGACAAAGACCGTGCCACCTTCACTATTAACTTCAGTCCTGGTAACTCCCTGCTCTCCAATCAAACCCTCTTTTCCTGCTGCTGGCTTTCTGAACTGTGCTTTTATACCCAGGAAAAGTAAAAGACCAACAAAAACAATTATAATAATTACAACGACCACGATAACCTCCCAGGATACCCTTAAAAAGGGTAGGTCACTTTCAAAAAGTATTAAAGAACCTACAATTAAAGAAATAACACCACCAACACTCAATAGTCCATGTGAAGTAACATAAATCTCCAGGATAAAAAATATTGCACTCAAGAGAATCAAGGCAAGCCCTGCATAATTGACGGGCAAAAGATGCAGGGCATAGAATCCCAAAATAAGGCAGATACCACCTACAACACCTGGAAATATCATCCCTGGATTCTGCAGTTCAAAAAAGAGTCCATAAATTCCAAGGAGTAGTAAAATGTAAGCAATATTAGGATTTGTCAGGATCAATAATAATTTTTCCCTTAAGGACATAGAGATTTTTTTCAAGGGTGCAGATTTCGTATTCAATTTTATCGTCTCATCAAGAATCCTGACCTCTTTTCCATCAAGTCTATTTATCAAATCATCTTCATCCTCGGCAATGACCTCACACACTCCTATTTTTAATGCAGTTTCATCATCAATAGAGACACTCTGCCGAACTGCCTTTTCTGCCCATTCTATATTACGATTCCTTGCCTTTGCCAGTGATTGCAAATATGCTACTGCATCATTCGTCACTTTACTCGCCATCACTGTATCAATCTTTTCACCACCCATGCCAACTGGATGCGCTGCACCAATATTTGTGCCTGGTGCCATTGCTGCAATATGGCTTGCATACAGAATAAAAACGCCGGCAGACGCAGCCCTTGCACCCCTGGGTGCAACATATATAACAACCGGAACTTTGGCATTGAGAATTCTTTTTGTTATCTCCCTCATTGATTCATCAAGTCCACCCGGTGTATCAAGTTTGATAATCAAACACACCCCATTTTTTTCTTCAGCAATACTGATTGCACGCAAAATATAGGCACTACTTGCCGGACTGATAACACCGCTCATCTCACCTAAATAAACTTCGTTAGACTGTAGCAATAATAATGCACATAAAAAAGTCATACTAAATCATAACCAAATTTATTAATAAGTCAAGATAAAACATAACTGAATCCTCTCCACCTTTATTCTCGCTTATATTTTAGAAATTTTTCTAGTTGCCTCATTTATGAGGCTTTCTATGTTGGCAAAGGTCAAACGATAAATCAGAAAAGAGTAATCATTGACACACTTAAGGCAGTATATATAATTCCAGGTATGGCAGACCGGAAAATGGTTGAATTAAAGATTGAAAAATTAAATCTTGGTGCACAGGGCATCGGCTATATTGATGGCAAAGTCTGTTTTGTTGATTTTGTCATACCTGGAGAAGAGATTAAAGCAGAAATAATAACTGAAAAAAGGGATTATAATATAGCAAAGTGTATTACAATAAAAGAGCCTTCGCAATATCGGATTGAACCAAGATGCCCGGTCTTTATGTTGTGCGGTGGTTGTCAGTTTCAACATATTGATTATCAATATCAGGTCAAATTAAAAAAAGAAATTCTGATTGATACACTCCGGCATATCGGCAGGATTGAATGTAGTAATATTGAAGTAATTGCAGACCAACCCTGGTATTATCGCAATCGCGCTCAACTTCCAGTTCAGGATAAAGATGGACTCAGGATTGGGTATTTCAAAAAGAACACACACGAGGTAGTGAACCACGATATCTGTTATATCAACCAGAATGGAATTAATCAGGCACTAACTATTATCAGAAAACGGATTGCAGAGTCCGGGATAAAAATTTATAACGAACTGAGCCATTCAGGTAATTTACGGCACATAATCTTACGCAGGGGCACAAATACCGGTCAATTATATCTTATTTTTGTAACAAAGGAAAAAAACATTACCGCGAAACTCTATGAAGATCTCGTTAACGAAATCCCGGGACTTGTGGGTATTAGCCAGAATATTAATAATCAAAAAACTAATCGTATATTGGGAAACAAAAATATTCTGCTTGGCGGCACTGACTTTTATGAAGAATTCATAGATAATAAACTCTTTCAAATCAGCCCGATTTCTTTCTTTCAGGTAAATATTAAAATATTTGAAAAAATTATACAAAAAATAAAATCAGAAATCACGGGTGCAACAATCATTGACCTTTATGCAGGAGTTGGTGCAATTGGAATATGTCTGGCTCAAGTTTGTAAAAAGGTAATTGCCATAGAAGAAAATTTGTATGCGGTCAAAGATGGCATTAAAAATGCACAAATTAACAGGATTAAAAACATTGAATTCATTCAGGCCAGAGTAGAGCAAAAGATTGATATATTAAAGATCGGAGAAACTGTAATTATGGACCCGCCACGAAAAGGTGTTGCAAAATCTGTGATTGAAAGTTTATCAAAGATGAAAATAAAAAAAATAATCTATCTCTCGTGCAATCCTGCAACCCTTGCCCGTGATGCAAATCTATTAATCAATAATGGCTATACTATCAAAAATGTTTATCTTTTTGATATGTTTCCACAAACCTATCACATAGAAACCCTCATTGTCTTTGAATATTTTTAGATTAAAATTACATAAAACCATATCTCAGGATTAGCCCTTAATAAGTAATATTGCATTTTTGATTATAGTGATTATAATCTTCTGTGATACTCATATCCATACTTCTTTTTAACTGGTTTGACTGGCAGGTAATAAAGACAGAAAACTTCCAGGTTATTTATAAACCCGGCTATGAATATGAAGCCCTGAAGGCATTGAAAAATCTTGAATACTATCGCAAATATATTGTCAATCTTACTGGCAATAATACAAGAGCAGTGCCCGTTGTCATTGAAGACATCGGCACATTGAGTAATGGATATGCCAATCCAGTATTTTATAACATCCATTTCTTTACATATGCCCCGGGCGCGGGTATTTACCTTGAAGGCATTGAAGACTGGTACAGAGTGCTCAGTGTCCATGAGTTCACCCATATTGCCCATATGACCCGCACAAATGGTGTACCCCGTTATCTCACCAAATTATTTGGTTCTTTATTTCAACCCAATATGTATTCACCAGGCTGGCTAATAGAAGGAATTACTGTGTACAGCGAATCAAAAATTTCACCTTATGAAGGCAGACTGAATGATGGATTTTTTGATGCCTATGTCAGTACCTGTATTGCTGAAAAACAATTTCCCGATATTATTGATGCCACAAATGAACCGCTATCATTTCCGTATGGCAAAATGTATCTATACGGAGGTGAATTCTTTGATTTTCTTGCTGAACAATATGGAGAAGAAAGATTCAAAAAGTTTTTTTCAATCTATGGCTCATACCCCTGGGCACCAGTCTCAGCAATATTACCTGGATTAGGGCTTGATATTGCAGCAAAGAAAATATATGGAAAATCTTTTCCTGCATTGTTCAAAGAATGGGCAAAACATAGTAACACCAAAAATTCAGTAAATCATATTGAAGGCGATAAAATAACGAACAGGGGCTGGTATATTTCTTCTCTTGTCGCTGATAATGGTAAGTTGTTCTATGTCTATGAGTCAGCGATTAAACTTAATTGTTTCAGATATAAAAATATATACCAGGTCATTGAACTTGATTTAAACACACACAAAGAAAAGGTTTTAATAAACCTCAACAGCCAAATCACATCCAGGATTAGAATTTATAATCATCAACTCTATTATGTTACAGCTGATTTAAAACGCACTAAAAATACATATTATAATGGATATGGTATCACATCTACCCTGCACAAATTAGATCTGCTGACAAAAAAAGAACATATCCTTTTTACTGATGACATCAGAAGTTTCTGCGTGCTGGACAATGATGTTGTCCTCTATGTGAAACAGAAATCACATTGGTTCGGTTCAGAAATCTGGTTGTATACACCAGAATTAAAGAAAAAAATCTGGGAAGGTGTTCTGTTAATTGATGAAATTGAAACCAATGGCAATTGGATTGTTGTGTGTGGACGTGATGAATTTGAAAACCCAGATCTATATCTTTTTGACCCCGAATCCTCTAAATTTACTCCCATTCTGCGCACACCCTGGACCGAAGGTCATCTATGTTTTATGCAAAATGACTGGCTCGGATTTATTGCCAATTTTGATGGCAAACATCAGATTTATGCAATAAATATCTCTGCACCCGAAAGTATTTTGTGTTATACAAAAAATGGTTTTAACAATTCCTTTGTTTTTGTTGAAGATACGCTCTATTTCAGCAAACTAAAGACAAATGGCTTTGATATTTATAAAAAGTTTTCATCACCTGAAAAGTATACACTCAAAGAGTGGCAACCAGGTCCAAAACCCGACTTCCACGCCCAGAAAATTGATATAAAAAATGGTAACTATCTAAATATTATGCAAACCACTTTTCCCTCAATTAGATTGCCCGTATTTCTGCCTGTGGACTCTACATTTAGAAAATGGCAATATGGCGTCCTCTTTGCAGGTAGTGATGCCACTGATGAAAACTTCTACATTAGTTACTTAGGCTATGACCAATTGACCAATAAACTTTTCTTGCAATCAAATTTACAATCAAAATTTTTCAGTCCTGCACTCATTGAAATGTTTTATAATTATAATGATTATTTTAAATTATCCTGTTCCTGCCCGGTCTTTAATACTCTGAACCCAGGTATTAAAAACATAATCTTCAATCTGAATGTTAAATCTTTTAATGAATATCAGAGAAAAGAAATTAATCCAAATTTTACAATAAACTATCAAAAACCTGAATATAATTGCTATTGGAATTTTTCTATTCCTTTTGAAAGAAAATTTCTAAAATCAACCATTAACAGGGTCGGTTATTTCTGTGGCACAGGTCTGAATTATTTAATTTTTACTGGTGAACTGCGTGCGGAATTGATTGGTTTTTCAGATTCGCAAAATCCTGACTCAACCAGTATCCCAATACGTGGTTATGACCCGATTCTCGCACAAAAAGGAATATTATTCAACATTGAATACTCACACAGGTTATTAAAATTAAGAAAAGGACTATGGAATCCCAATATCTATTTTGAAGACATTTTTGGAATCATCTTTTTTGATTATGCACTAACTCAAAATGGTGAAAAATATTATAGCACTGGTATAGAAATGGCACTGGAATCAAAAAGTTGTTTTGGATTTATTCAGATTATTCCAAAATTAGGTATAGCAGTCAACCATGATAAAAAAATCAAACTGCTAATAGGAATAACTCCAACCCTTGACTTTTTGCGTTAAATATATATAATTATAGTAATGATACTACACAAAATTGAGTTTGAAGGATTTCGCAATCTTACTGATAACGAGCTCTGTTTTTGCGATGGTTTTAATCTAATTACCGGTGAAAATGGTGCAGGTAAAACCAATCTTTTGGAGGCAATCTTTTTTTCCGCCTATGGTATATCTTTTCGGACCAGTGATGAAAAAAATCTTGTGAAATTTAATAGCCCATACCTGCGGGTCACTGGAATTTCTAATGGCAGTACCGGAAGTATTTTTTATAATGGTGTGAAGAGATATACACTCAATGGAAATGAAAAGAATCGGCTTGCTGATTATGCGGGCTGGCTCTCAGTAATCACGATGTCCCTTAATGACATCTGGATTATCAGAGGTGCGCCGGCACTGCGCAGAAATTTTCTGGACTGGCTCTTAATCAAATTGAATCCTGTTTATGGTGCGGATCTTTCAGAGTATCGTAAAGTATTGCGTCAGCGGAACTGTTTTCTCCAGCAGTCTATAAAAGAAAAAAATACCTCACTCCTTGACACATACAATGAACAACTTATTTTATGGGGAAATGCAATCTATAAAGAACGGAGCCAGGTCCTGCCCATGCTCCAGGAAAACGTCAAACAAAAAGGTATTAATATGGGTTTGCCTAACATTTCACTTGAGTACCTGAGTTCCTGCCCTGAGATGGAGATGAATTTAGAACTGATAAAAAAGAACGAAGCACTGGAAACAAAAAGGGGTGAAACAATTATTGGACCACACCGTGATGACCTTTATATTACCATTGATAGCAAACCTGCCCGAAATTTTGCCTCAGAAGGTGAATGCAGAATGCTCGCATTAATTTTGAAATTGACTGAAGCCGATATTATTCAACAATTGAAAAACGACCAGCCAATATATCTCCTTGATGAGGTGACAATAGAACTTGATAAAATACACGAGCAGAATTTTTTTGATTTAATAAAAGGTCAGGTTTTTTACGCAACAGTCCAGCATCCTGATGATATTAATTGGACCAATAAAGCAACATTTAATGTTCAAAGAGGTAACATTGCGTTATCCACAGCGAATTAATAAAATACTTCCCCAGGTTTTAAAGTCTATGAATCTGGAAGACCGTCTTAAGGATATACAGCTCGTCCAACTCTGGCCCCAGATTGTAGGAGATAAGATTGCCCAGCATGCCCGTGCAATAAATATTAATGAGGCAACCCTTTTTGTTGTGGTTGATAATCCTGTATGGCAGGCACAATTATTCTTATTGAAAAATAAAATAATTGAGCGATTTAATAAATCAGGAGCAAATTTAAAAGATATAAAATTTATTATTGAAAAAGGAGGTCAATCTAAGGAGTAATATATGGAAAATGAAAAGAATAACAGGCAAACACAGGATAAATACGATGCCTCCCAGATTCAGATTTTAAAAGGTCTGGAAGCGGTGCGCCGCAGGCCGGCAATGTATATCGGGGATGTCGGTATCAGAGGTTTACATCATCTCATCTTTGAAGTTGTTGATAATAGTGTTGATGAAGCCCTTGCTGGCTACTGCGATGAGATTCGTGTCACAATTGATAAGGATGTTGTAGAAGTTGAAGACAATGGCCGCGGCATCCCAACAGATACCCATCCCACCCAGAAAAAATCCGCACTTGAAGTTGTAATGACAATGCTCCACGCTGGTGGTAAATTTGATGATAAAGTTTACAGAATCAGTGGCGGACTGCACGGAGTAGGCGTATCCGCGGTCAATGCCCTATGTGAATTTCTTGAGGCTGAAGTATACCGCGATGGTAAGATATATTTTCAGCGATATAAAAAAGGTGAACCTGAAGAACCTGTAAGAATAATTGGTAAATCCAAAAAACGGGGAACAAAGATACGTTTCAAACCAGACAAAGAAATATTCCGCAAGGTTGAGTTTAGCAAAGAGATTGTTGCCCAGCGATTGCGAGAGGTAGCTTTTTTAAATAAAGGTTTGAAAATAGATTTTGAAGACATAAAATCACAAACAAAGGAAAGATTTTATTCTACTGAAGGGGTGCTTGACCTGGTAAAGTTTCTTGATTCAGGAAGGCAGCGTTTGCACAAACCATTCTATATCCACGACACACAGAACGGCATTGAAATAGAAGTAGCACTTGAATATAATGATTCTTATCTGGAAAATATTTTTACTTTTGCCAATACGATAAATACCCATGAAGGTGGTGCTCATCTCATAGGATTCAAATCCGCATTGACCCGCACCCTTAATGAATATGCCCGAAAACACAATCATTTAAAAGAGGATTTTGCCTTTACTGGTGAAGATACCCGTGAGGGGCTTACTGCGGTTGTCTCAATAAAAATCAGAGAGCCACAATTTGAGGGACAGACAAAAACAAAATTAGGAAACCCAGAAGCAAAAGGCGCAGTAGAATCACTGGTCAATGAAAAGTTTTCTGCATTCCTTGAAGAGAATCCAAGAATTGCAGGAATTATTATTGGCAAGGTTCTCGCCGCAGCAAAATCGCGTGAGGCAGCGCGCAAGGCAAGGGAATTGACCCGCAGAAAATCTCTTATTGATAGTGAATTTTTACCGGGTAAACTTGCTGATTGTTCCTCGCAAAATCCTGATGAAAGTGAAATTTTTGTAGTTGAGGGTGACTCTGCCGGTGGTAGTGCTAAACAGGGCAGAGACCGAAGATTCCAGGCAATCCTGCCTTTGCGTGGCAAGATTATAAATGTTGAAAAGAGTGGATTGAATAAAATTCTGGGCAATGAAGAGATAAGAACTTTAATCTCGGCTATCGGCTGTG
This sequence comes from Caldifarciminota bacterium, assembly GCA_037444665.1. GTDB lineage: Bacteria > Hydrothermota > Tepidihabitantia > SM23-42 > JAOAFX01 > JAOAFX01. The sequence goes on along the minus strand of JBBILZ010000025.1, from coordinate 8,245 downwards.
GTATTGGTGAAGATGAATTTGATATATCAAAACTACGCTACAAAAAGATTGTCATAATGACCGATGCTGATGTTGACGGTGCCCATATCAGAACACTCTTATTAACCTTTTTCTTCCGTTTTATGAGAGAACTGATAGATGCGGGCGTAATCTATATTGCCCAGCCACCACTCTATCGTGTCCGTTATGACAAAAAAGAAGAGTATCTTTACTCTGATGAAGAATTACAAAAATTTTTAAAGAAACGGTCAGGAGAAAAGCACGATATTCAGCGCTACAAAGGTCTTGGTGAAATGAATCCTGAACAACTCTGGATGACCACAATGGACCCGGAAAAAAGAATTATAAAAAGGGTAACAATGGAAGACGCTACAGAAGCAGACCGACTCTTTTCTATTCTGATGGGTGATGAAGTTGAACCGAGAAGAAAATTTATTGAAGAAAATGCAAAATTTGTAGAAAATCTTGATGTGTAAGGGGGTAAAATGAATCATCTGCAAACTTTAAAGGAGATGTCTGAGATATTCGGTATCTCGGGGTATGAGGATGATGTTGTGGAGATACTGAAAAAGAAATTTGCAAAACATACAAGGGTTTTGAGGGACCGAATCGGCAGTGTTATTGCCCAGAAAGATGGCACAAATGATGCCCCCAAAATTATGTTTGCGGCACATATGGATGAGATTGGTTTTATGGTCAAAGAAATAACCAAGGATGGATATATAAAATTTCTACCGATAGGTGGATGGTGGGATGGCAATCTTCCTGGTATGCGGGTCAAGATAAAAAACAAAAAAGGGGAGTTAATCCCGGGTGTTATCGGTTTAAAACCAATCCATGAACTCTCTCCAGAAGAACGAAGAAAAATGCCTGAACTTGAACAGATGTATATTGATGTGGGTGCCACCAAAAATTTTCAGCCCGTAGAGAAATTAGGGATTAAGCCCGGCGACCCGATAATACCAGTAGGGCCCTTTGAACAGATGTCAAACAATGATCTTTTGCTTGCCAAGGCATGGGATGACAGGATGGGCTGTGCATTACTCGTTGATATGTTGGATGAATTGGTTGCAATTGACCATTCCAATAAAGTCTTTTTAGTGGGTACGGTTCAAGAAGAGGTAGGATTAAGAGGCGCACGGACCTCTGCATCATTAATTCAGCCCGACTTCGCCTTTGCCATTGATGTCAGTATCTGCCGTGATACACCTGGCAATGGCGCAGACACAATAGAAAAACTCGGTGCCGGTGTGGCAATTCTGGTCTATGACCGGACAATGATTCCCCACAAAAAACTGCGTGATTTTGTAATAGAACTCGCAGAAACAAATAATATTCCATACCATCTCACATCAATCAAGGGTGGTTATGATACAGGTGCAATTCACCTTACTAATTTTGGCGTCCCGAGTCTGGCACTCGGTATTCCCACGCGTTATGTGCATTCTGCAGCGAGTATCATCTCTTATGAAGATTATGAAAATCTATTAAAATTGACCACCTTGATTGTAAAAAATTTGAATCGGGATGTAATGGAACAAATCTTAGAATAGGGGGTATTATGCCCAAAAGAGTTATAAAACCCGGTGCAATATACTACATCTGGACCACAACCAAGGACTGTATTGAAATCTTTAATGACCCACACTGGTCGCGGTTCTTATTGCTATCCATTGGCTATCACCGTTATATGCTCAATTACAAAATATTTGGATATCTGATTATGCCTGAATCTTTCTATCTCATCATTCAACCAGGTAAGATGTTTACTGTATCAAAGATTATGAAATTGATTAAAGGGAATTTCGCTCGTAAATTCAACGAAGTAAAGAAGCGCGAAGGGACTGTCTGGTCTCAAAGTTTTGATGCAGAACTTGTAGAGAATGCGGAACAATTAAAACAACATCTTGATTATATCCATAACCAGCCAGTTACCAGGGGATTAGCAAAAGACCCGGGCGATTATGAATTCTCAAGTTACAACAACTATTCGCGGGCGCGTCGTACTACAATTCAACTGGTCATTGACCCACTGCCTGAAGGCTTGAAATAGCAAAAAATTATTTATAAAATATTGTTGACACAAAAATTTATTTGTATATAATCGGCTATGCTCTCAAGGGTATTGTCCTGTGCTACATACGGAATAGATGGCTACCTGGTAAATGTTGAGGTAGATTTATCAGGAGGACTTCCTGGTTTTACTACAGTTGGACTGCCTGATAATGCAGTAAAGGAATCAAAAGACCGCGTGTATGCAGCGATAAAGAATGCGGGTTTTCACTTTCCTTCAAAGAGAATAACAGTAAATTTAGCACCGGCAGATATAAAAAAAGAAGGGTCAAGTTTTGACCTGCCCATCGCCATTGGGATCCTTGCCGCATCCCAGACTGTTAGAACAAATAGTCTTGAGCGGTTTGCCATTCTCGGTGAATTATCCCTTGATGGTTCGTTAAGGCCAATTAAAGGTGCAATCTCCATCTCCCTTGCTGCACAGGCAAACAGACTTGAGGGTTTGATAGTTCCCACAGCAAATGCCCGTGAGGCAGCAATTGTTGAAGGGATAAATGTCTATGGATTTGACAACCTTATTGAAGTTGTAGCATTTTTAAATGGTGAACTTCAAATCAATCCAGTAGTTGTAGACAGAGAAGCAATCTTCAAGGCAGTTTCAAAATATCCGTTTGATTTTGCCGAGGTCAAAGGGCAGTATCATGCGAAAAGAGCCCTTGAGATTGCTGCTGCTGGAGGACATAATATTTTAATGATTGGACCACCTGGGACTGGCAAAACAATGCTTGCCCGCAGGCTGGTGACAATCTTGCCACCGATGACACTCTTAGAAGCATTGGAAACGACCAAGATTCATTCGGTTGCCGGCACACTTCCTGCAGGTGAATCATTAATCGGCACAAGACCCTTCCGTGCACCCCATCATACAATCTCTGATGCAGGCATAATTGGTGGTGGCCATATTCCCAAACCCGGTGAAGTCTCATTAGCACATAATGGTGTATTATTTCTTGATGAACTACCCGAATTTCACAAAAATGTCCTTGAGGTCTTACGCCAGCCGCTTGAGGATGGTTCGGTCACAATCGGTCGGGCAAAAGTGACCCTCACCTATCCTGCAAGGTTTATGCTGGCAGCGGCAATGAATCCGTGTCCCTGTGGCTATTTCACTGACCCCTATCATGAATGTCGTTGCACACCAGTTCAAATCCAGCATTATCGGGCAAAGATATCAGGACCACTGCTTGACCGCATTGATATCCATATTGAAGTCCCTTCACTGAAATATGACGAGTTAAAATCTGCACAAGCTGGCGAACCGTCTGAAGAAATTAAAAAGCGGGTAAATAGAGCACGCGAAGCACAATTGAACAGATTCAAAGAAACCAAAAGAAAGATTTTCTGTAATGCCCATATGGAAACAAAGGATATTAAAAAATTCTGTCCCATAGACGATGAATCCCAGAGCCTGCTCAAAACCGCAATAGAGAAATTTGGACTCTCTGCCCGTGCCTATGATAAGATACTTAAAGTAGCAAGGACCATTGCTGACCTTGAATCAGCAGAAAATATTAAAGTTCAGCATATTGCTGAAGCAATACAATACAGGAGTCTTGATAAAGATGTCTGGCAAAAATTATAATATTACATTAAAAAAACTGGCAAAACAGATAATTGGAGTCAATGAAGAAGTTCCTCTGCTTGATGGCTCCAGAAAAAGATATATAAATTTTGATAATGCAGCCAGTACACCTGCATTATTACCAGTTCAGAAAAAAATCGGTGAATTTTTAAAATGGTATTCAAATGTGCACCGCGGCACAGGATTTAAATCACAACTCTCGTCCTGGGTCTTTGAAGAGGCAAGAAAAATAATTGCCGATTTTGTCCATGCTGATGAACATTGTTGTGTAATATTCTGCAAAAATACAACGGAAGCGATAAATAAACTCTCCAGCCGATTCCAATGCCCGGCAATGGGCAAAGAAAAACCCATTGTTCTGACAACAATTATGGAACATCACTCAAATGAACTTCCCTGGCGCAAGGTCGCCCAGGTCATCCATATAGAACTGAATCCGGACGGAACGATTAACAATAACGATTTCTATGAAAAGCTCAAAAAGTATGCTGGTAAATTGCAACTTGTAGCAATAAGTGGTGCGTCTAATGTAACCGGCTACATCAATCCCATATATGAATATGCACGCAAGGTTCATGAAGCAGGAACCCAAATTGCAGTTGATGCGGCACAATTAGCACCCCATCGTCCTATTGATGTAAAACCAAAAGCCGACCCTGAACACATTGACTATCTCTCATTCTCCGCGCACAAAATGTATGCACCCTATGGAATTGGAGTTCTCGTGGGTGATAAATCAGCATTCCAATTCGGTACACCTGATGATGTAGGTGGTGGCACTGCGGATATCGTTGACCTGGAAAGTGCCTATTGGAAGGACCTGCCAGAAAGAGAAGAAGCAGGAACACCGGATATCGTCGGTGTGGTCGCACTTGCTGAAGTGATTAAATTAATTCAATCTGTTGGTTTTGACCAGATTATAAAACACGAAACGAAATTGACCAAATATGCACTCAAACGATTGAATGAATTACCCGAGGTGATTATCTATGGTGACAACAAGCCAAAGAATGCACATAAAAGACTCGGTGTGATTGCATTTAATATAAAAGGTATGGACCACGCACTGGTTTCTGCAATCCTGAGCTATGAAGGAGGCATTGGCGTGCGCAATGGTTGTTTCTGCGCCCATCCGTATGTAAAATGTCTGCTCGGTGTATCACCTGAAGATGCAAAGAGGATTGAAAAAATGATTATCAACAGAGACCGTTCTGAGATACCAGGAGCAGTGAGAATAAGTTTTGGCATCTATAATACAAAGGATGAAATTGACCAATTCATAAAAATGTTGAAAAAAATAATCAAAAAAGAATATAAAGGGAAATATATTCTGAACAAAGAACGCGGTGAGTATTATCCAGAAGGTTTTGAATTTAATTTTTCTGAATCATTTAATTTTTAAGGATAGACTACACACCTGAAACTGAAAATTGCAAAATCAAGTTTTGCGCATCAGCAGTAAAAAAAGATTTGAGCGTTTCGGTAACGATTTACAATAGGCTATTCGGATTTATCCGAGCAATAGTGAGATTTATGGTCTTTATTACGGATAGATTTTTTCCAGCATTCTGGGAAAAGGAATGGTCTCTCTTACATGAGCAATTTTACAAATCCAGGCAACTGTCCTTTCCAGACCAAGACCAAAACCGCTATGGGGACAGGTGCCAAATTTTCGCAAATCAAGATACCAGCGATATGCTTCCTCAGGCAGTCTGTTCTCTTTTATTCTTTTCAACAGAATTTCATAATTGTCTTCACGCTGGCCACCACCAATGATTTCACCATAGCCTTCAGGTGCAATCATATCAACACTCAAGGATAATGAATCATCAGCAGAATCCCTTTTCATATAAAAAGCCTTGCAAGCCGCAGGATAATGATGCACCATCACGGGTCGCTCAAAACTCTCACTGATCAAGGTTTCTTGAGGGGCACCAAAATCCTCTCCATATTTAAATTCTTTATCCTTCTTGTTTATCAATTCTACTGCCTCTTTATAACTTATCTTAGGAAATGGTTTTTTGATATTTTCAAGTTTTTTGATATCCCTTTCTAAGATTTTCAGTTCTTCCTTTCTTTTTTCCAGAACCCTTTCAACAATATAGATTACAAAATCTTCCTCAAGTTCCATAAGTCCATCAAGTTCTAAATATGCAACCTCTGGTTCAACCATCCAGAATTCGGTCAGATGTCTGCGTGTCTTTGATTTTTCTGCCCGGAATGTGGGACCAAAACAATAGACCTTACCCAGTGCCATAGCAGTTGCTTCATTATACAACTGCCCGCTCTGGGTCAGATAAACGGTCTCTCCATAATAATCAACCGGAAAAAGTGTTGTTGTTCCTTCCACTGATGCTGGTGTGAGAATTGGCGTATCAGCATTAATAAATCCGCGCTCATCAAAAAAATCTCTTATTGCCTTGATCACTGTATGCCTGATTCTTAATATGGCATGCTGTTTTTTAGAACGAATCCAGAGATGCCGAATTGGCAAAAGAAATTCAATTGAATGTTCTTTTGGCGTGATGGGGTAATCTTCTGCCAGTTGCACAATTCTTAAATCGGTCGCAACAATTTCATATCCACCAGGCGCCCTTTTATCCTGGCGCACAAATCCTTTTATAATGACAGATGATTCCTGGCTAATTTTATCTGCGGTTTCAAAAATTTTTTTATCTACCTCACCTTCACTGATAACCGACTGAACTATTCCAGTGCCATCCCTTATTAATAAAAATCTTACTTTTCCGCTTGAACGCTTATTATAGAGCCAGCCCTTAATTTCTATCTCTTTGCCATCATACTTTCCAATATCTTCAATATAAACTTGCATAGCATAAATATAGTCTAATTTTGAAAAAAGTCAAGCAACACTTCCCTGAATCCTCTCCCCTTTCTGATGAAGTCCCAAATCCCAGGCACCAAATCCTCCGCCTTCGCCAGAGGCGAATCCGCCTCGGGCGGAAAAAGGCGGATCTGCCTCAGGCAGACAACCAAATTCCAATAATCAAATTTCAATTACACAGATTAACACTGAAAATGAGATTGCTTCGCCTCCGGCTCGCAATGACATTTGTAGCAGTGCAATTCATCGCACAAAAGAGATGCTGAAACAAGTTCAGCATGACAATATTCTTTTTTGTCACCCTGAACCCTGGCCTGCGCCAGGACAGACTTGTTTCAGGGTCTCCACCTCCCTCTTTCACATTGAACAGATTGTTTAGATATTTTTATAACCCACAAATCATTTAAATTTCTATATTGACATTAGTAATAATCTGTAGTAAAATAAAAGAAGGGTGAGATGTTAGGGAAAAAAGGCAATGGAAGGCAATGAAAAAAAGAGAATTTAGAATTTTACCCCTTGATTTTACGAATGAAATGTTTATAATAATTTAAGGAGAAAAATATGATACAATTTGATAGGATTACCATTGACCCCAGAATTTTTAATGGCAAACCCTGTATCCGCGGGATGCGATTTCCGGTCTCAAAGGTATTAGATTTGCTTGCCACCGGCATGTCTATTGAAGAGATACTGAAAGATTATCCATATCTTGAGCGTGAGGATATTCTACAAGCAATAAAATATTCAGCCTGGATAATTCAGGAAGAAATTGTTGAAGTAACTTAATGGTAATCCTTGCAGATGCACCGATATCACTACGGACAGTTCAATTTTTGAGGCAGCACGGCTTTGAGTGTTATCATATTACTGAATTTCAAATGGCAGACGCCACCGATGAAGAAATAGTAAATTTTGCTAAAGAAAATGGATATACGATACTCACTGAAGATTTAGATTTTGGTTCAATAATTGCATATACTAAGGACATTGAGCCGAGTGTTATTATTCTCAGGGTGGGGAATTATTCTACCGATCAAATAAATGCTCTACTTATAAATGTGTTGCCGAAAATAAAAGAGTTTAAAAATAGTATTATTGTAATTGGGAGGAAGAGAGTAAGGATTAGAAGATTACCCATTGATTTAAAAAGAGAATAAACACTATTTTAACGCATTGGAATTTGAAAAATTCCAATACGTAATGATGAAATTTTTCATTATAAAATAAAGAAAAAATCACAAGATACATCAGGGTGTGCGGAATACCAATGAAGGTGCACAACCTGAAGTTTATAGATGTCTGGGGGTTTCAGGGGGTATCCCCCTGATGTATCTTGTTGTAATGAAATTTGTAGAATGACCTCCGGGTTTCAAATTTTTAGATAGCGAATATTTTAAATAATGGGATATGAAAATTTCCATTACTTTATGAGAACTTTCCTCATAGATACCCTCTCCTTTTTTAAAGGGAGAGGGTTAGGGTGAGGGTAGGGGTTCTCAAGGGGAGAATCCCCTTGATTATGTTCTAAGCAGCAATTTTAAAAAATTAGGGATTGACTTTTTAATGGCTTTTGTATAATTGTTATGATTGAAGATGGGGATGTAAGATGTTAGGGAAAAAAGGCAATTAGGGGCAAATTGAGGCAATGGAAGGCTTAAAGAGGCGACTAAGGGCTTTGAAGATGTTAAGAGAGGTTTGCATTTTTAGGCATTTAGGCATTTTGGATTTTAGGCATTTAGGCA
>JBBILZ010000024.1:0-33756 GCA_037444665.1 Caldifarciminota bacterium | reverse complement strand
GACCAACGCGGTATTGGTTTCTTGTCTTTGCCTGGAGACATAATCTATGTCTATTTACCGGCATACAAAAAGGTCAGGCGGATTGCTTCCCATGTGAAGAATAATAAATTTGCTGGCACTGATTTTACTTATGAAGATATGGAACTAAAACGATATTCGGCTCAATGGTCGGCACAGCTATTAAATACTAATGATACAATCTACATTCTCAAATTAACACCCCAGAAAGAAAATAACTCTGAATATGGTGGTCTTGTAATGTATATTGACAAAGATAATTTTTATCCAAAAAAGATTGAACATTTTGATAAAAGGGGAAACATGGTAAAGATAATGACAAATTTAAAGACCGAAAAGATAAATGGATATTATATTGCCCGTGAAGCAGAGATGCTGGATTTGAGAACCAATAACCGCACCACGCTCACCCTTGATTCTGTAAAATTTGATTCGGGTCTTTCTGATGATATCTTTACCGAAAGGTTTTTAACCAAATAAAGGAGGCAAAATGAGAAGCATTATTCTTTTGACTTTAATAATTATTCCTGGATTTGTCCCAGGTCAAAGTCTTGAACTTGGTGGTTATCTTCAGACCGATGACCGTGTATCTCTGAAAGAAGATTTAGATTTATCCTGGCAGGACTATATGGTATCCCTGCAGGCACAGGCAAGCCCTTCAGACAATGTGAATTTTTTCAGCGAAATCTGGTTACGCTCACACGGTTTTTCTGCAATCAATACTACATCAGACCTTGAAGATAAAGGAAAAATAACGCCGATAAAAATGGAATTGCGCGAGGCGTATGTGAATATCAGAGGTGTATTAATGAACTCTCTTGATTTAAAGATTGGTAGACAGAGGATTGCCTGGGGAGCAGCTGATAAGTTCAATCCCACAGACAATTTGAATCCTGATGACCTTGAAGACATATGGAATTTTGGTCGGCATCTCGGTTCAAATAGTATTAAATTGTCTTATTATCCGGTGGAATTTACTATAGAAGGGGTTCTTGTTCCTGTTTTTACGCCAGCAGCTCTTCCTTCTGGGCAATGGCAGAAAATACTGGCTCCTCAATTTTCTATGCCCCCTGGAATTGTGATAGATAATATTTACGATTCAATTATTCTACCTGAAATTAGCCTGAAACAGAGTCCGATATACGGTCTGAAATTATCAAAAAACTTTTTTGGTTTTGACCTTTCAATGAGTTATGTCTATGGCAGGGATGACCTGCCAATGCCAAATCTAACAGTTCTGCAACCAGCAGGTGATTCGGGTAAGTTTGATATTTATACCCGGTTGATTTATCCTAAATTACAGATCTTTGGTGCGGACCTGGCAGGTGAAATAAAAGGGTTTGGTATCTGGGCTGAAGCAGGGTTATTCTTTCCTGAACAAATAGATATGTTGATTGACCTTTCAGTTATCGGAATGAATCAGATTGATTCTGTAGTGCTTGAAGACAAACCTTATTTTAAATATGTGCTGGGTAGTGATTATACATTCAGGAATGGTATCTATATAAATTGTCAGTATGTTCATGGCTTTATAAATGAACGCGGCAATGAGGCATTAAAAGATTATTTAATGTTCGGTATGGAATGGAAATTATTTAGTGAAAAATTGAAATTAATGCCAGCAAATCTTGGTTTGGAGATAGGCGACTATAAAAACTTAAAAGATAACCATGCAATTATTTACTCACCACAAATCACCTATTATCCATTTGACAATACTGAAATTTCTTTTGGTGCAAGGTTGATTGATGGAAAGAATACTACAACCTTTGGCAAGGCAAAAGATAATGACGAAGCATTTGTTCAGGTAAAGTTCAGTTTCTGATAGAAGAAAATTTAGTGATTATAACACTTGAATTTAATTTTAATTTATCTATAATAAATTAATGGAGCTCAAGGTTGGTTGCTGTGGATTTTCTGTTGCCCGTGATAGATATTACAAACTATTTTCGGTTGTTGAGGTCCAATTAACTTTTTATGACTATGTAGAAGAAAAGACACTCCAGAGGTGGCGGAGAGAAGCACCTCGTGATTTTGAATTTGTGATTAAGGCATTCCAGTTCATTACGCATCGGGCTAATTCTCCAACATATAAAAGGGCACACCATATAAAGAATCTGAAACTTGATAATCTGGGTAATTTTCAGCCGACTAAGGATGTTTTTGATTGTTTCAGAATACTGAAAGAATATGCACACATTCTGCATTCAAAGATAATCATTTTTCAAACGCCCGCAAGTTTTAAGCCAGAAAAAGAGAATATAAAAAATATGGAAAAATTTTTTAATAAAATTGAACGCGATGATTTAATCCTGGGTTGGGAATCAAGGGGGAAATGGAAATCAGAAGAAGTCAGAAAGGTGTGCGAAAAACTAAATTTGATTGATGTTGTTGACCCGTTCTTGCGCGAGTCCACCTGTGGCAAGATTTTCTATTATCGCCTGCATGGTGGTAAAGACTATCGCCATCAATTTACAGATGAAGAATTGAAAGGTCTGGCAGAAAAGGTAAAAGGTAAGAGCGGTTATATAATGTTTAACAATATCACAATGGTTGAAGACGCCCAGCGGCTAAAAAAAGTCTTAAACTGAGTAATTTTATGCGCACGGGAATTGCTGATTTACCATTACATTATGGCAGGGCGCCAAGATGGCTCTTTGAGAAGATGACAAGACTCTCAAGGGCAATCATTGAGGCGATTGTCATTGAAAAGGGACAAGAGGAATTCCTACGCCGGATTGCTGACCCATTCTGGTTTCAGGCATTCGGTTCGGTCTTGGGCTTTGACTGGCATTCATCAGGTGTTACAACCACGGTCTGTGGAGCAATGAAAGAAGGAACAAAGGATATTGCCCACGAACTCGGGCTCTATTTCTGCGGGGGCAAAGGCGGAACTTCAAGGAAGACACCAAAGGAGATTGAGAAGATTGGTGAAAAACTTGGTAAGGACCCGAAAAATTTAATCTATGCTTCAAAGATGTCTGCAAAGATTGATAATACCTGTGTCCAGGATGGTTATAATCTTTATCACCATATGTTCATCTTTACAAAGAATTTTGACTGGGCAGTTGTCCAGCAGGGGATGAGGGGTGATTTAATTAACGAGACTAAAGTCTCTACTCCTCAACAAATAAAAGGAAGAACCGCGCGTCGTTATCACTGGCTCTCTCTGAATCTCAATTCTTTTGTTTGTGAGCCACATACTGCAGTTTGCTGTGATATAATCCAGCCAAGCCTTAATATGGTTGCATCAGAAAGTGAACCATCACAAAGGATTGTAACACAAATTTCCTGTGAAAATCCAGAAAATATAATAAAAGAAACAGAAAAAATAATATTACAGTTGCCGCAAAGGCACCCAGTATTAATAAATGATATTAATCCCAAATATTTACATAAAATTCTTTTAAAGACCTATGAGATTATGCCGCACAGTTTTGAAAATTTACTAGAGGTTGAAGGTCTTGGACCAAAGACTCTCAGGGCTCTGGCACTTATTGGTGAATTGATATATGGGGTCAAGCCATCTTATCGTGACCCAGCAAGATATTCTTTTGCCCATGGTGGAAAAGATGGCTTTCCATATCCAGTGGACCGTGCAACCTTTGAACAATCTATAAATTTTTTGATTCAAGCAATAAGGAGAGCAAAGATTGGTGAAAATGATAGGTTTAAACTATTGAAAAAATTAGCAAAATTTTAAAGGTTGACTTTTTATGCAATATTTGTATAATCTATAGTGAAGATATTTAAGATTTCGGGTTGGATTATTTTAATTTTAGTGGTTTTGTTCTTTAGTTGTAGAAAATTTTCTGAGAGTGTGGGAAAGGCAAGGGATGTTGTTATTGTCGGGTCAAATATAGATACTTCATTTATTAATAGAAATCTCCAGATTTATCAATATGTGCCTCAGCGTGAACCCAGTTTTATCTTTATCTTTGCACAGGACACACTATTAAAGAATGTAAAACAGTTCCATTCGCTCTTTCTCTATGGTTCATTAAAGGACGATTTTATTTACGAACTACTTGATGCCGAAGCCCGCGCCGCAACATTAAGAGATACCTTTAATCTTTTTAAGGTGGAGAATCTCTGGGCAAAGAATCAGACCGTGGTTATTCTGGCAATTTCAGAACCCAAATATATTTTAGAAGGGATTACCAGATATCAAAAGATGATTACCAAGATTTTTGAAGAGTCTTATTATCGCAAAGCAAAATTATCTTTTTACGAAAAAGAGATGGACAGGAAAATAAAGAGCCATTTGCGCAGATTTGGCTGGGAAATTGATGTGCCTGTGGGTTGGATGATTGATTCCACATATAAAAAAGAAAATTTTGTTTTTGTACATACACATTATCCTGACCGCAGTATCTTTTTTTACAAAGAACAAAATCCACAAAAATTAAATGATTCGTTAGTGATAGAAACGAGAAATAAACTTACAAAAAAATATTATAATGGTGATTATGTCTTTAAGGAACTTACCACAGTTGAGCCGATTGAATTCCAGGATATGAAAGGATTCCGGGTAAGGGGCGTGTGGCAAAATGATTCCTTAGTTGCAGGAGGTCCTTTTCTTTCATATTTTCTCACCAAAAATGGTTTGTTATATATCATTGATGGAATCCTATTTTTGCCTGGCGAACGCAAGACCGATTATATTATGGGGCTTGAGGTAATGATGAACTCATTTAGAATAATAGAACAATGAGCTATTTACTCTTGACAATCTTTATATTTTGGTTAAACTATATTGTTGGAGGCATAAATGGCCGAACAAGATTTTTCTGAAATTGCCCGACTCGCTGAGCGTTATAGCAAAGAGCCAAAGTCAAGGATTTTTGTGCAACTGGCAGATGCTTATAGAAAAAATAATATGGTGGATGAGGCATTAGAGGTTTTAAAACAGGGATTACAATACCATCCCAATTATCCTCTTGCATACTTAATCCTGGGAAAATGCTATTTTGATAAGAGGATGTATGCCCAGTCAAAAGATGCACTGGAAAAAACCATAGAATTAGACCCGATAAATATTGTTGCTCTGAGAATGTTGGCACAGGTTTGCGAAACACTCAAGGATGAGGCGTGCCAGTTAAGAGCATACAAAGGAATAGTATCCATTGACCCCACAGATGAGATGGCGCGGAATAAACTCAACACACTTGAAGCAGGGCAAAAGAGGGGGCAGGTTTTTACGATTACACTTGCTCAGGAATATGAGAACCAGGGTAATCTTGAAGAAGCATTGAAGGTGTATGAGCAGCTCGGATTTATGGACCCTACAGACCTCGTCGTAAAGCAGAAGATAAAAGAACTGAGGGATAGAATATCAGGAGTGGTGCAGGAAATGAAAAAAGAAGAAGAGATGCAGGTAACAGGATTGAAACTGGAAAATTATTTCCAACCCGAAGAACTTAATGTTGCACCGACGGCCGTGGAACCAGTCAAACCACCAGATTCTGCACTGGGCGAACATATAATTGACCTGGAACAGGAGGTTAAACCGCCTGTAGCCGAGGAAATTAAACCAGAGCCGATGATTGAAACAAAAGAGCCAGAAAAAGTCGGAGAACCTGAAGAAGTTCTTTCAATGGACCAATTGCTTTTAGAACCTGCTGAAGTAGTTGAAGAGATAAAACCTGAACCAGTTGTTGAAGAGCCAATCCAACCTCCACTATCCACTGAGATATCTGAAGAGAAAATTTCTGAGCCAATAGAGAGGGAGGAACCAGTTACACAACCTGTAGTTGAAGAGAAAGTCAGCAGTGAAGAATTAGAAATGCAGACCGAACCGATTACAGAAGCACCAATAAAGGAACCTCTTATTGAGGCTGAGGTATCGCCTGCAACAGAACCAATAAAAGAAGTTAGTACTGAACCGCCTGTAGAAAAAATCCAGGAAACTACAATCCCAGAGTCTGGTGACACAAAGCCAGTAGAACCTAAGACCAGTGAGGAAAAACCAGTTGAAGAGAAACCAGTTGCGCCGGCTGAAGAGAAGAAAAAAGAGGAGCCCCCAAAGCCCAAAGAAGAAGATTTTAAATCATTCCAGGATTGGTTATCAAGCCTTTTAAAGTAAAGACTTATGAATATTAAAAAGATTAAAGAACTTGTCAAAATATTAGAAAATAGCCCCTTAACCGAAATAGAATTTACTGATTTTTGGGGCAGGAAATTGAGGCTATCAAAAACAAATGGTGCTCGTGTGGAACCGCTCAGTGAGCCACAGGTAGTTAGACAAGAAGTAAAAGAAAAACCCGCCCCGGCAATGCCGGATAAGATTGAACAGAAGGTGGAGACAACAGGAAAAAATCTGGTTGCAATACGTTCACCCATTGTGGGTACATTCTATCGTGCGCCAGCACCCGATGCTGCACCATATGTTGAAGTGGGTGATATTGTTAAACCCGGTCAGGTCGTTTGCATTGTAGAGGCGATGAAATTGATGAATGAAATTGAATCAGATGTTGCGGGGAAAATCGTTCAAATTCTCGTGAAGAATGAGGAACCGGTTGAATACAATCAGGAATTATTTCTTATTGAACCTATGTAATTATCTAAGATATAAAATAGAGAATTATGGAACTCAAAACCTTACTTGAAAAAATGATGAAAGTTAATGCCTCAGACTTGCATTTAAAGGCTGGGGCGCCGCCCGTCTTCAGAATTGACGGACGTTTGGTCATTGAAAAATCTGAATCACTTACACCAGAGATTCTTAAGACGATGGCGTATCAGATTATGACGCCATCCCAGCAACAGACATTTGAACGGATGAAAGAGATGGATTTTGCTATTGGTGTGCGTGGGGTTGGTCGTTTCCGTGTTAATATATTCCTTCAGCGTGGTAGTATTGCCATTGCCATGCGTGCAATACCTATTTCTGTAAAACGGGTTGACGAATTAAATCTGCCTGCTATTCTTAAGGAGTTATCATTGAAGCCGAGAGGATTAATTCTTTGCACCGGCACCACGGGAAGTGGTAAATCAACAACACTTGCCGCAATGATTGAGCATATAAACGAAAATGTCTCACGGCATATCATTACTATTGAGGATCCAATAGAATATCTTTTCCGTGATAATCTATCAGTAATAAACCAGCGTGAAGTTCTTATGGATACAATATCATTCTCCATTGCACTGCGCCACATTCTGCGTCAGGACCCTGATGTAATATTGATTGGTGAAATCAGGGATAGGGAGACAATGGATGTAGCATTAAAGGCAGCAGATACTGGCCATCTCGTAATGTCCACACTCCATACACTTAATGCAACTGAGACCATTAACCGTATTATCTCATTCTATCCACCACATCAACATCAACATATCCGTGTGTTACTTGCAGCAACCCTGGTCGGCGTGGTTTCTTTGAGACTTTTACCAAGGGCAGATGGAAAGGGAAGGATTCCAGCCGTGGAAATTCTTATCTCTACGCCCACGATTAAAGAGTATCTATTAGACCCGGTAAAAACACTATTAATCCAATCAGCAATTGAAGAAGGATATGGACAGTATGGTATGCAGACATTTGACCAATCAATATTCCGTCTCTATAAGGATGGGTTGATTTCTTATGATGATGCAATACAGGCAGTCTCTAATCCAGATGAATTCAAATTAAGGCTCGTGGGAATTGAAGCAACAGCTGAGCGCGGCTGGGGTTCTTTTGAGAAAAAATAATTTTCCATAAAATCTTTTTGCATCCACCAGCTTCGTTTGCATCTGAAATATACAAATGAAATTTGAAAAGATACTCATTGCTAATCGCGGCGAAATTGCAATAAGGATAATTCGGGCGGCAAAAGAATTAAATTTAAAAACAGTTGCAATCTATTCAGAAGCTGACGCAGACGCATTGCATACCCGTCTGGCAGATGAATCGGTCTGTATTGGTCCAGCGCCAGCACGGGAGAGCTATCTCAATATTACCAGAATCATCAGTGCCGCTGAAATAACCGGCGCCAGGGCAATCCACCCGGGTTATGGATTTCTCGCAGAAAATGCAGAATTCGCCGAGATATGTGAATCCTGCGGGATTATATTCATTGGTCCAAAAGCAGAACATATCAGGGCAATGGGTGATAAGATAAAGGCAAAAGAGACATTTGCCCGATTCGGGGCTTATGGAATACCGGGTAGTGAGGGACAGGTTGAAAATATTCGCGATGCACGAAAGATTGCAGGTAAGATCGGCTATCCAATTATTTTAAAGGCAGCTGCAGGTGGTGGGGGAAAGGGAATGAGGATTGTTCGCGAAGAAGGTGAAATTGAATCAGGATTTAGAATTGCACAGGCAGAAGCAAAGGCAGCATTTGGTGACCCCAGACTATACATTGAAAAATATATTGAGAAACCAAGGCATATTGAAGTTCAGATCATCGGTGATATGTATGGTAATGTTGTCGCACTTGGTGAGAGGGAGTGTTCAATTCAGAGAAGGCATCAGAAGTTGATTGAGGAATCACCTTCAGTTGCAGTGGATGATAATATACGGGAGAGATTACTTAAGACAGCAGTAACTGCAACTGCAGGTATTGGTTATCAATCTGCGGGCACCATTGAATTTTTAATGGATGAAAAGAAAAATTTTTACTTTATGGAGATGAATACAAGGATTCAGGTTGAACATCCCGTGACTGAAATGGTTACGGGTATTGATATCCTAAAAGAGCAGATCAAAGTTGCCCTTGGTGAAAAACTTTCTTTTACTCAGGATAATATCAAATTGAAAGGTAGTGCAATTGAATGCAGGATCAATGCAGAGAATCCAGAAAGAAATTTTACACCATCACCAGGCAGGATCTCTTTCTTTCATATGCCACAGGGTATTGGAGTCCGTTTTGATACCCATATCTTTGCCGGTTATACAATTCCACCACATTATGATTCTTTGATTGGTAAACTCATCTGCCATGGAAATTCAAGGACTGAGGCGATTGCCCGAATGAAGAGGGCACTTGAGGAGATCGTGATAGAAGGTGTTCAAACCACTATCCCGTTCCACCTTGAAGTGATGAATAACGAAAAATTTATTAAAGGTGATATTTCAACAAAGTTTATTGAAGAGAATTTTGGATATAAGTAGAATCGGAATAAGGAGCAGGAGTAGGGAGGAAGAAGTAAGTAGTAGGGAGCGTCCGGTTTCAAGTGGACGAAAAATTTTCAGATTTCTAATACGCCCGATAAATCGGGCAACTACAGTTCTCGTCTATCGTTATTGGGTTACGAAACCCGTTTCGGTTAAAGTTCATCGTTATTGGGCTTAAAAGACTGATTTCGTCTATCTTAAAAGAATTACCTTCTCCACCTGTTTGAATCCTTCATTTTCCAGTCTTACAAAATAAACACCTGCGGGAAGTCTGCGACCCAAATCGTCTGTGCCGTTCCAGACGATTTGGGTTGGATGGTTAGATGGTTGGATGGTTAGATGGTTAAAGGATTTTACCAATCTGCCTGTCGCATCGTAGATTTGTAGTTTGGTGTTTAGAATTTCGGATTTGGGATTTGTTTCGAATTTCGAATTTCGGATTTCGAATTTAATCGTAAGGTGATTCCTGAATGGATTCGGAGATATAGTTAAGTGTATATTCTGGATTGCAGATTGCGAACTTTCTTCTATTGCTGTAACATACTCCACATTCACATCATCAATGTAAAATCCTTCACTTATTGCACCATCATTGTCGCTGATAAAAGCGATTCTGACCTGGATTGTATCGCCATCAGCATAATCTTTCAATAAATATTTTTCACAAAACCAATTACTCTGGATTGGTCTCTGTTCAAGTGCACCACCCGTGCCAATAAAATCTAATGTATCAGCACCATTGTGATGCTGGACAATCACATAGATACCATCACTACCATAGATTGGGACTTTGAACCACCGATAAAATTTTAGCAAAGAATTCTTTTTTATCATAAAAGGGATGGTCTGGATATAACAGTTCATATTGTTTACATATTGACCAGCAGATTCATTTCCACAATACCAGGAATGGGTTGGAGAAAATGAACGTCGGGTTGATATATGCCAGAGATTGTTTATTCCACCAGTTGTCCAGAGGTCTGTGCCAGACTCCATATCATCAGTGAATCCTGTTTCACCCACAAGAATATAAACAGTATCTGTAAATGAATAATTTTCTGTTATTACATTTATAAGTAGTTTTGAGATATAAGATGGGGGACAGAATGGACTGATATATACTACAAAAGGTTCTGTTGCAATCTTTACGGATTCAGCAGGGATTTCACCATACCGCACTGTGTCAAGGAGAACAAAGGTATATGGGTCAATAGATTCCAATCCCGCACGGCACGAGTGCCCTGCACCAAAACCGCGGTTTTGTAAATCTATATAGAGCGATTCAACTGCTCCAGGTAATACTGGTAGATTAGAGATATTTGTATTTGCAATTTCTATTATTGGTGTTCCTACCAGAATATTTGGTTTGAAGTTTTGTCCCTGATTATTATGATTGATTAAAAGATTGAATTCAATACAATCTCCATTCCGAGCAATATTTTTTATCTTTACGGCAAAGGCATTATCAAGTATTATTGAATCGCCGGCAGGCAATGAATTCAAAAAGGCAATACTATCAATGATTAACACAAGTGTATCAGTCGAAGATAATCTTAATAGAATGCTGTCAGCGTTTGTATTTCCACAATTTTTGATCTTTGTTGAAAGTAGAATATCTTCTCCTGGATTTGGGATGTGGTCATTATTACCGAACATATCATTAATATTCCAACCCTGGTAATTAATATAGGGACCACTGGATACTGGAATGGATTGTTCTAATGGTAGATAATTGTGTGCTGATACAGTGAGGGCAAAATTTCCTGTGGTTGTTGGAGTCGTGCTCAAAAATATTGTGCCACTTGCATCTGTATAACCTGAGGCATAAGATTCATTATTTTTCATCAAACAGACCAGGGCGTTTTTTACCGGCAAATTGGTTAACTTATCTTTCACGGTTATTAAGATATTTGCATTTCCCAGAGGTATTGATTGAGGATAAAAGACAAGTAGGGTGTCAGGAATCTTTGTCCAGACCGGCATTTCCGGGTCACCCAGTAAATTTATCTGGTACTGGTGCCAGCGATAAACATTCTCTTCCCGTGAATATGGAATAAAATATGCCTTGGCAATTGTTAGTGCTTCACCAAGATGAAAATTATCTTCATTGAATAGTGCGTGAAAGAATCTACTATCAAATCTATCTGAATAACCAAATCCAGGATTGCCTGGAGAACCCCATCCATAGCTTGAATTGCCAATATAGGCAACACCACCACCATTAGGACTGTTTACAAATGCCTCAGATACAGAGGCATAATCAAAGGCATTGGTCCAGCAACCGATTGAATAGAGTATGCCATATCTTGGGCCATTCGTTATAGTATCAAAATCTGCAGAATATATTCTATGGGGCCAGCCACCTACTGATATCAAATCAATCCAACCATGTCCATCATGGTTTATTAAATTCTGCCCGTCTCTTATCGCCTGCATCACTGCTGCTTTGGTTTCATTCCCTAAACTTTGATACAACTTTGTTATTTCAAAATTTGTCGGAAATGATTCATCACCAATCTTATTTTTGTGGACCGCCTGGTCAGTATAAGGGTCGGTCCATAAGATTTCAGCAGTGAATAGCCCATTGTCCAGATAATTGAGCTGGGGATTCTTTTCATAGGTTAGAATCTTATTTACAAATCTTTGTGCTTCATCAATAGTATTTACCGGTGCCCGACCCACAAACAGGTCCGGGTATAGGTTGATACTATCTTCTATCTCACCATAACTTCCGTCATTATCTAAATCCCAATTACCCTGTAAATCTGCGTAATACAGATCACAGGGCACTGTATCTTCTCTGCCTGGTGAATAGCCTGCACTACAGGTCATTGCATAGGCAAATCGGCAGGGGATAAAATCAACATCACCTCCCAGCAGAACATACTTTGTGCTTGAATCCACGAGAGTCTTTAGATAATTTCTAATCTTTGCAGCGCTGTCTTCACCTGGATAATGAGAGATAATCCAGGATATATTCCTTACCCTTGCAGGTAATCCTTTTTTTGTTTTCCAGTCTGCCAATCTTTGAAAAACCGTATCCATTGGCGATTCGGTAATTATAACATAGACCGATTGTTCAAGTTCATATTTTTCTGTAGGTGAAAAAATATCTTCATCATTGGATACAAGTTTTTTTACAAGGTAATTATTTGTGTGAAGATTCACCCCACCTTCGTAATAGACCGCAAATTTTATTGAATTATAAAAAACCAATTTTTTTGTTAATGGATAATACTGGAATGGAATACATACGAATTCACAGATTTGATGATTGCCAACGACAAAAGAACCTTTGTATTGAAGAATCTGTTCAGGATAAGGCTCAGGTGAAAGATATATTTGTGGGTTCGGCTCAGTGGTGCTCTGGATAATTTTTTGCGATAATATTACTGGTTTATGTGCAAAAGAGACATTTTGTTGTAACTCAAATTCATTCTGTGATGTAGAAAGTATCCCAATTTTTTTAATTACTGCTCCGTATGGCAGGGCTATCTTTATAGTTTTTGCTGGCAATTCAGGGGCTCCTAATTCATCTGTAATCTCCCAGTTATGTATTCTAATTTTTATTTCATCAGATGACTGCACAAATTGCAATTCATCAATACTACAATTTATATCGCCATAATATACACTACCAATAAGACAAAAAATTATCATCATTGTCATTAATACTCCTTTTATTTACCGGCAAAATTAACCCGATTTCCGCCCAGTTCTTTTGATTCATAACAGGCACGGTCAGCAAGGTCTATCAGTTGTTTTTTATCGCGGCTATCCCTGGGGAATATTGCAATACCAATACTGAGCGTAACTGGTAGGTCAAGATTTTCTGATTCAATCTTTTTTCTAATTCTTTCGGCAACGACAAGGGCAAAGTTTGCATCGGTTTCTGGTAAGACCGCAATGAATTCATCACCACCATACCTTCCAATAAAGTCAACATCCCTGATTGTATCCTTCATCAACATACTGAATTTTTGCAGGATATAATCGCCTGCTGAGTGGCCAAACTTGTCGTTATAGCTTTTAAAATTATCAAGGTCCATCATCATAACAGCAAAGGGACGACGGTATCTTTCTGCCCTTTTTATTTCGCTATCTAACATCATCTCAAAACTTCGGCGATTTGATAGACCTGTGAGTGGGTCAGTTAAAGAGAGTTTTTTCGCTTCTTCATAGAGCCGCGCATTATCCAGGGCAATTGCAATCTGGGCACTGAGTGTGGACAGGATTCTTATATCATCAGGTGTGAACCCATCAATCTCTGGACTTTCAATATCAATCACACCGATGAGCCTTTCGCCAATCATCAAAGGAAAGCAGACCTCACTCTTTGCTTCTTTTACACCAGGGATATAATAGGGGTCCTTTGATACATCTGGAGAATAATACATTTCCCGGGTTGCTGCAACATGGCCGGTAATGCCTGTAGCACCAATTTTTATCTTTAATTCTCTAACTGACTCAGGGTAATTAATGAATGAACGAAGTTTCAATTCCTGTTTTTCTTCATCAACAAGAAATATTGCCAGGTTTAAATAACCAAAGGTTTCAACAAGACGTTCCAGGATATTAGTTAATAGTGCATCAAAATCAAGGGTGGAGATAAATGTTCTACCTACTTCATAGAGAATAGCGGTCTCTTGTGCTTCCCGGGTAATCTTTTTATAAAGTTTTGTATTATCAAGGGCAATTGCTGCCTGTGTGCACAATAATTGCAGGTATTCAATTTCTGAGGGAGAAAAATCTCGTGGCATATAAGAATTTACATAGAGTATACCAATCAAAGTCTCCCGTGCAATCAAAGGCATTCCAATTACTGCCCTTCTGCCTTTTTCTAATGCTACCGGGCTGGCATTTTCGTATTGGGTCAGGTCCGGGATAATCACTGGACTATGGGTTTTTATGATTTCGCCTGAGATGCCATTGCTGAGTCGCGCCGAGGACCTATATCTCTTTAATTCGCCAGTTTCTTTAGAAAAGTCAAATGATTCAATAATCATGCTATTTGGTTCATCAATAAGTAAAAGGCTCCCCGTATCAGTGCGGGTAATCCTGATTGCTGATGAGAGTAGAACCTTCATTATGTTTTCGGTTTCAAAGGTTGCACTGAGCGTAATCCCGATATGCTCAAGCTCGGTTACAATCCTTGATTTTTCTTCAATTTCACTGATAAGTTTAGTATGTTCTATGGCAAGGGCAGCAAGTTTACAAAAGAAATCCAGAGCACTATAATTTCCAAATTTTTCTATTTTCTCACGGTAATAAAGGTTCAGACAACCAATAGGCTCATTTTTTAATAATAAAGGGGCTGAGACAAAAGAACATAAACCTTCTTTTTTTATCCATTCTATAGAAAAAAAATCTCCTTTTTCTTCAAAAATTTTTATTATATCAGGAACAAAGCGCGGTTTTTTTTCCTGGCAGACCCTGCCAGCAATCTCTTCGTCCTTTCGCACCTTTACTACTTTCAAGTATTCTGATGAAAGATTTGTGGAATGGGCAATGGTCAGAAATTCTTTTTCTCTATCAAAAAGCATAATTGATGATGCTGAGGCATTAAAGAATGAGCAGGCAGTTTTGGTTATTGTATCAAAGACTTTATTTAGTGAGTGATGCTCAAGCAGTGATTCCGCAATCTTTGTTAAATTTTCTGATAAGCCTGTTTGTTCCATTATTTAATTATATAGAATTGGGCAGGGTTGTCAAGGGTTGACACAATTTAAAAAATGGCTATAATATTTTATGAGGTATTTTGCGATATATACGGTTCTGCTTTTGACGAGCATTATTGGCTGTGGTGTTAATCCACGAGAAAAGGCACTTACTATTCTGAATGAAGGATTAAAGGATAGGTCAGAGGTTATTCAGATAAATGCGGCAAAGGCGCTCATTGAAACAGGCAATAGAGACGGTTATGAGATTCTATACAAAATGCTTCAGAATGGGAATAGTGATGCTATTGTTGCATCACTTGGTGCTCTTTATACGCTGGAAGAGCAGACATATTCTCCGGTTATCGCAAAATTGAGTAGCCATTCTGAACCGCTTGTTCGGACCGAAGCCTTTCACTTGATTGCGCTTAGCAGGGATACAAACTATAAGAACATTCTTATTAATGGTGCGAATGACCGTATTGCCCGGGTCAGGCGTTACGCATACCAGGGTCTGGTCAATTTCAAAGATGTCCGTTTGATAATGAATGGTTTGAAGGATAGTGACCCACTTGTCAGAATTAGTGCAGCAAAATCACTCGGTATGCTGGGGAATACACAGGCAAAAGACTTCATAAAAATGGAGATGGACCCAAAAAATCCCAACCCTGAAATCTGGGCATTTGCGGTTTTGAGCCTTGGTGAACTTGGTGATACATCGGCAATCCCCTACATAAAAGAACTCTTAACTGATACACCCTGGGACCTACGCATTGCATCAGCAGAGGCACTCCTTATGCTTAAAAATAATTCCGGTGTTGAAATTCTAAAATCTGGAATTCTATCTCCAGATCCTTTTATCCGGGTTAAAGCGGTTGAAGCTATGGGTCACTTTCTCCTACCTGATTTTTATGAATTATTAAAGCAAGCCACAAAAGACGAATATATTAATGTCTCAATCAGTGCGATAAATGCGCTTGCAAAATATCAGAAAAAAGAAAATTTAAAGTTATTTGAGAAATTATTATCTGCACCAAACCCGCTTGTAAGGATTGCTGCAGCAAGTGCTTACCTAAGAAATTTGTAATATGTCTTTGAAGTTATTTAATACTCTGACGAGCAGACTTGAGGAATTTAAACCACAGAACGAAACAGTGTGTATCTATTCCTGTGGATTGACTGTGCAGGGTCCTCCTCATGTTGGACACATCAGGGCAGCAATTACCCGTGATATATTGTTGCGCTGGCTCATACATCTGGGTTACAATGTCAAGGCAGTTGAAAATTTCACTGATGTTGATGACAAAATTATTAAAAAGCAGAAAGAACTCAATATGGATTGGAGAATGATTGCGGAAGAAAATATCCATAAGTACATTAAAATGTGTGAGTTTTTGAATATCGTTAAACCGCAATTTTACCCGAGGGCATCACAACATATTGAAGAGATAATTATGCTCATTCAACGCTTGATACAAAAGGGTTTGGCGTATGAGAATTCAGGCGATGTATATTTCCGTGTGCGCAAATTTTCTGATTATGGAAAGTTATCAAAAAAGAGCATAGACGAATTGCTCAGTGGTGCACGCATTGAACCAACTGAACTTAAAGAGGACCCATTAGATTTTGCCCTCTGGAAATCAGCAAAACCAGATGAACCATACTGGTTGAGTCCATGGGGAAGGGGACGGCCAGGCTGGCACATAGAATGTTCAGCGATGTCTATGCATTATCTCGGTGAAACATTTGATATCCATACCGGTGGTGAAGACCTGATATTCCCTCATCACGAAAATGAAATTGCCCAGTCTGAGGGTGCTACTGGCAAAAAATTTGTTCAATATTGGTTACATAATGGAATGGTCAATATTACTGGTGAAAAGATGTCAAAATCTACAGGAAGGTATTTTTTGATAGAAGAGATTGTTAGAGATTTTTCAGCAAATGTGATCAGACTATTTCTATTGAAGACACATTATCGCAGCCCGATTGAGTTTTCTAAAGAGCGCCTTGAAGAGGCAAGGTCAGCATATTCAAGGATTCAAACATTTCTTGATAAATTTGGTAGGGGTGATAAAAATTCAAATATGCAAAGATTGGATGAATTCACTGCGGCAATGAATGATGATTTAAATACACCTCAGGCATTGGGTATAATTTTTGAATTGATTAATAAAGGATACGAGACAGATGATATTGGGATTGCAGAAAGCATAAGGCAATACCTTAAAATATTAGGTTTTGTTGAAGAAAAAAGAGAAACAGATGACCTTTTACCGAAATTATTAGAAATAATTTTGCATTTAAGAAACCAATTGCGCAAAAATAAACAATATGAAATGGCTGATGAAATCAGAAAAAAATTGAATGATTTAGGTATTATTATTAATGATAATTTAAATGAAAGTACATATCGTCGGGAGGTAAAATGATACAGGTCACACAGTTAAAAAAAGGAATGCTTATTAAAATTGATAATGACCCTTATGTTGTTTTATCTGTTACCCATATAACACCTGGAAACTGGCGGGGAATGGTGGTCTGTCGGATAAGAAATCTTACCAGTGGCATTTCAAAAGAAATGCGATTTCGTTCTACAGAACGTGTTGAAGAAGCAGATGTGGAAGAGATTGAGATGGAATACATCTATTTTGCTGATGGTAAGTATTATTTTATGAACCTGGAAAATTATGAGCAGATTCCCCTGGATGAAGAACTGCTCGGTGAGAATGCAAAATTATTAACACCCAATATCAGAGTCAAAGTTGAATTTTTTGAAGGAAAGCCTTTCGGTATAATCTTACCCAAAACCGTTACATTGAAGGTTGTGGAGACGCAGGCATATATTAAAGATGCTACTGCCCAGGCACAGACCAAGCCGGCAGTGCTTGAGGGCGGTTATAAATGTCAGGTTCCTCCATTTGTTGAGGTCGGGGATTTAATAAAGATTGATACTGAAACAGGCGAATATCTGGAAAGGGCATAATAACTATTAACGATTTTTTAGGAGGTTTTATGGCTGATGATTTACACGAAGAAATAAAAAGAATTGCAGAGAAGATCCCGGGTTGCCTTTATGCCAGTCTTGTGGGCTATGATGGTATTTCGGTTGCCCAGCATATTATTGAGGCAAATTTTGACATTAACCTTTATGATGCTGAGATATCTTCTTTGATGCTTTCATCGCGCGAAGTAAAAAGAAATTTGAATCTTGGCGTAGAGAATGAATTAATCTGGATAACCCAGCAGGCATTTTTTATAATCCAGCCAGTGGGCGATGATTATTTTATCTATACCTGCCTTAAGCCGGTCGGTTCAAATCCAGGGGTTGCCCGTATTGAAATCAATAAGGCAAAACCCAAATTAATAGAGATTATCTATCCCAAACCAGTCACATAAGGAGGATGTGTAAATTAAATCTTCAGGAGTAAGGGCTCTCCTTGCTGTAATCATTGGGATATTAGTTAGTGTAATATTCAGTTTTTCATTTATCCACTACTGCATAATAATTATCCTTTCTATAATTTTCTCATTCTTAAGAAGAGAATTTTTATTCGTTACATTAGCCGGGCTCTCTGCATTGAATACATTTTTAAATGGACAAAAACAAGATTTGCCAGCAGGCAAAGAATTATGCTACAGGGCTGTTGTCATTGGTGAGGACCAGAATGACAATCGGATGAAATTGAGATTAGTTGTAAATTCTGTTATCATCAACAGAGATACAATACCACTTTCACTTAATGCTGTGCACAATACTTTCAAAATTGATAATTATCTCGGCAAGGTAGTGACTATTAAAGGTAGACTCATCCCTGCAAAAAAAATTCACCAGCCAAACGTAATCGTGGGTAGTATCATTGCGAGTGAAGATTACTATGGCTTTGCAGGAAAATTGGTCAATAATGCAAATGGTTATATAAATGACCTCTTTCAAAATTCACTCTCTTCTGATTGCGCGCTCATTGCCAGGGGTCTTGTTTTAGGGGGCAGTAGTAGATTGAATGCGGCATTAAAAACAGTCTTTGCCCGGGCTGGTGTATTGCATATTCTCGCCGTATCAGGACTACATATTGGGTTTTTAATTACTTTTTTAGGATCCATTTTAATATTTCTGCCCATTTCACCAAAATTGAAATTTTTAATAATTATGCTTACCTTGCTATTCTATGCAGCTCTCACTGGATTCAGACCCAGTGTTTTAAGGGCATCACTTATGGCATTCTTTTTTGGACTTTCTTTTTTGATGCAACGGGAAGTTGATGCTTTGCATATTGTGAATATGACTTGTTTGATTTTTGTAATAGTATATCCGGCTATGATTTTTGATATTGGTGCACAACTTTCTTTTGCGGCAGTATATGGAATAATATATGTATTGCCCAAGATTAACAGTATTTTTTTAAAAAACATAAAAATTGGTGTGCTCAAACCAATCTTCTGGGCAATGGCAGTCTCGTTTTCTGCCCAGATTTTTGTATCCCCTTTTTTGATTCATTATTTTAATCAATTGCCCACACTTGCAATCTTTTCCAATCTTCTGATCGTTCCTCTTGCTTCGGTAGTTATCTATCTTTTATTTATTTTAATTATTGTTTCGCTCTTTTTCGCTCCTGTAGTAAATTTTATTTCTTTTTTTATTAACCAGTTAATATGGTTGCTCAAAGAAATCGCCGGATTCTTTGCCTCTTTGCCTTTTTCTTCAATATCCCTGAATATTTCACCGGTCTTTCTAATTCTTTTTTTTCTTATGTTTAATAATAGAATCCGAAAATGGACAATATTTATCGCCTGTGCAATTGCTATCTTCTATTCTTTGAGTTCTTTTGCTTCTGTGCTATTAATTAAACTCACCAATAACGCAGCACATATTAGCTTACCCGGTCAGATAAATATATTGGTTTGTGATGAAAATAATAAAATATTGCCGGATGATTTTTATCAAACCAAAGTCAATTATCTTGTTGCTGCAAAAAGAATTACTGAGGTAAAAGATGATTTTATTCCTTTACCTGAGAGATTTCAAACAAAAGATATCAAATTCGGAGGTTTTTCAATTCACCTTGATAATAAGATTTTTATCCATTATCAGGATTTTGTGATTAGCTTACCCGACAATATGGAAGATAATCTCATAAAGTATATTATCTGTGGCAGAAAAGGAATCTATCAGTTTGCTGTACCGGCTGAAGCATCAGTTTTAGACCGCATTATTGCGGATTTCCAACTCCATTTTGGCTCTTTAAAAGTAAATCTGTGAAAGAGAATAATATTGACTTTTTAATGAAAAAGTGTAAAATTAGAGGTTAAGGAGGTTTGATGGGTAAGATCAGGGTGGCGATTATAGGCGTTGGAAATTGTGCATCAAGTTTGGTTCAAGGTGTCTATTATTATCAGAATGCCCAGGAAAAACAGATAATCCCGGGTATAATGCATACCAGGCTTGGTGGTTATCATATAAATGATATTGAGTTTTCTCTGGGAATTGATATTGACAAAAATAAGGTGGGCAAGGACCTTGCTGAGGCTATCTATACCAAGCCCAATAATACTTATAAGTTCTGCACTGTGCCTAAATTGAATGTGCCAGTGGTCAGAGGAATGACACATGATGGACTGGGCTATTATCTTTCACAGATCATTGAAAAGGCGTCTGGTCCTACTGCAGATATTGTTAGGTTATTAAAAGAGACACATACTGATGTGGTTGTTAATTTTCTGCCAGTGGGAAGTGAAGAGGCAACAAAATGGTATGTTGAGCAGGTGCTCACTGCCCGTTGTGCCTTTATAAATTGTATTCCGGTCTTCATTGCCAGCCAGAAATACTGGCAGAAGAGGTTTATTGAAAAAGGTCTGCCCGTGCTTGGTGATGATATAAAGTCCCAGGTTGGTGCGACCATTGTGCATCGGGTTCTGGTGAATCTATTCAATGACCGTGGCGTAAAGCTAGAAAGAACGTCCCAGCTAA
The DNA here is from genome assembly GCA_037444665.1 of Caldifarciminota bacterium. GTDB lineage: Bacteria > Hydrothermota > Tepidihabitantia > SM23-42 > JAOAFX01 > JAOAFX01. Next base: position 13,013 of record JBBILZ010000024.1, on the reverse strand, counting down.
ATGTTGGAGGCAATACCGACTTCTTAAATATGTTAGAACGTTCACGCTTGCAATCCAAGAAGATTTCAAAAACACAGGCAGTTACATCGCTGTTAAAATACGACATTGGTGCTGAGAATATCTATATTGGTCCGTCAGATTATATTGCCTGGCTCACTGATAGAAAATGGGCATATATGAGATTGGAAGGAAAAACATTCGGGGATGTGCCGCTCAATATTGAATTGAAGCTTGAGGTCTGGGATTCGCCTAACTCAGCGGGCGTTGTAATTGATGCTATCAGATGTGCTAAACTTGCACTTGATAATAAATTGAGCGGTGCAATAATTGAACCATCAAGCTATTTCTTTAAATCCCCACCAGTTCAATATCCTGATTATATCTGTCGTGAAAAGACCGAGGCATATATTAAAAAATATGGGGTGAAAACAATAAATAAAAAAGTACCTACCAAAAGCAAAAAATGAGAAAAAGATGTTCTTAACAAACATTGTCAATGAAGCGTGGATTATTTATTACCTTTGAAGGAGTTGAAGGTTCGGGCAAGACGACTCAGGCAAAAGCACTGGCCGAGTGGTTTGAACAAAAGGGAATCCCCTATGTTCTCGTGCGCGACCCAGGAACAACAATCATAGGTGAAAAGATAAGGGAGATTCTTTTAAATCCAGATAGCTCAATACATCCTAAATGTGAGGCAATCCTTTTTCTGGCAGCACGCAGCCAGCTCGTCTACGAAAAAATTCTTCCAGCACTTCAGGAAAAGAAAATTGTGATTTCTGACCGGTTTTTTGATTCAACATATGCTTATCAAATTTATGCACGCAAACAACCTGAACGACTACTGACAATTTTCAACCGCTATGCCAGTGCCGGATTGAAGCCTGATCTAACCTTTCTTGTGGATATAGATATTGCTGATGGCCAGGCAAGAGGAAAGTGCACGGACCGAATGGAGAAGCAGGGTTTTTCTTACCACAGGGATGTTCGGGCAGCATATCTGAAACTTGCCCGCAGGGCAAAGAAAAGGATAAAAATTCTTGATGGAACAAAGTCAGTTGATGTACTGAGGCAAGAAGTCATTAATTATGTAAAAATTTTAATGGCAAGAAAGGGGTATCACTATGATAGTAAAGAATAAAAATTTGTGGCAGAGCATTTCGCGGTATTATATATTGCCCCTGGTGATAATTCCACTGGTTTGTGGGCTATTTATTGTTGGGCACTGGGTTTGGGCAAAATCGGATATTTATTCTACTCTGCGCATTTTCAACACAATCCTCAAAAGTGTTGAGGAGAATTATGTTGATGAGGTTGATACAGATTCGCTAATTAAGGGTGCAATTGATGGAATGCTGGAGACCTTAAAAGACCCACATACTCAATATCTAACAAAGGATGAATACGAACAACTACGGGTGACTACAGAAGGAGAATTCGGAGGAATTGGTGCTCAAATTGGAACCAGGGAAGAGAAGATTGTTATTATTTCACCGCTTGAAGGCACTCCGGCATACCGTGCAGGATTATTACCGGGTGATTTTATCATAATGGTGGACAGTATCCCAACCAAAGGTAAAAGTGTTGACCTTGTTGTCAAACAGATTCGTGGCATCCCAGGAACAAAAGTTTTATTAACAATTCAACGCGATGGAATTCCTGAACCCTTCAATGTAGAAATCACGCGGGCAGTCATTAAACTTGAAGCAGTTCCTTATTATGGTATGGTGACAGACGATATCGGCTATATCTATCTTGCCAATTTTTCCCGCACCGCTGAAACAGAATTTAAAAACGGCCTTGATTCCCTGTTTGCAATGGGCGCGAAAAAAATAATCTTTGACCTGCGCGGAAATTCTGGAGGTTTACTCCAGGAAGGGATTGCTATTAGTGAATTCTTCCTCAATCCGAACAAAGATATTGTGACAACCAAAGGCAGGATTGAGTTGCCAAAAACATTCAAATCTCAGAGATTATATTCCTATGGTGAATTTCCAATGGTCACCCTGGTTGATGGCGGAACTGCTTCAGCAAGTGAAATTGTAGCAGGAGCTCTTCAGGATTGGGATAGAAGTTTGATTGTCGGAACATATACATTTGGTAAAGGTTCAGTGCAGAATGTTATACCACTTGAAAATGGTGGAGCCCTTAAGTTGACAACCGCACGGTGGTATACACCATTAGGAAGATGTATTGATAAACCATTTGCGGCTGAAGAATCTGCTTCAGCAAGTGTTTCTAAGGTTGATACGAGTAAGAAGAATGTTTACATAACACTAAATCTAAAGCGTAAGGTTTATGGAAATGGTGGGATTACTCCAGATATTGTAGTTGAACCCCAGAAATTTACCAAATTGGAGACCGATATCTGGATCAAAGGTTATTTTTTTGATTTCGCAGTGCATTATACCAATACTCACAAAAACCTTGATAAAAACTTTGTTGTGGATGATAAGGTACTTGATTATTTTGCTACATATTTGAAAGAGAAGAAAAAGATGGTTTTTACCCCTGCTCAATTTGATTCTGCAAAGGTTAATCTTGCTGAGCGTATAAAACAGGAAATAATTCTAAATCTGTTCGGGCGCAAAGAAATGTACCGCTGGAGAACGGGTACTGACCCGCTCATCAAAAAAGCAGTGGAAATGATGAAGGAGGTGAATTCCCAGAGGGAACTTTTTCGTTTCGTTAAACAGTGATGCAGATTTTGATAACGGAGCAAATAGAACAATACCAATATATTTAATTGTTGCACTGTTCTGTATTTTGTTATTGTTCTTATGGGGAATTGTAGTCTTGGGGTTCTGGCTGAGAAGGAGGATTATATCATAATGCCTGCTTGCGCCTTGTTAACTATCAGGTTGATGACAAATTCTGAATTAGAATGAATATATGTATCGGATTGAGATAAAAAGAAAGAACGACCCGCGAGGAAAATTTGTCAAAGAAGACTTTGAGTCAGTAGGTTTCCGGGGTATTACTTCGGTTGAGGTAAAGGATGTCTACTATATTTATGACCGTATCCCTTATAAAAAAGTAGCATTTATTGCGCGAGAGTTATTTTGTGACCCAGTAGTTGAAGAATTTAAAATTTGTTCGGGTAAAGGTTTTGAAATTCTTTTTAATTTAGGTGTGACAGACCCAAGAGAAGATAGTATAAAAAAAGCAGCAAGGGATATAGGAATAAATCTGAAAAGTGTGAAGACCGGAACAAACTATATATTTAAAGGTAGGTTTGATAAAGAAAGGTTGAAACAGACTGCAGGTTTATTCCTGTATAATCCATTGATTCAACACATCAAAAAAATCGGTGAGAAGGAATTTTTTACCAAAAAAGTAAAATATTCGTATTTGAATATTGACCTGAACACTGGTTTGGAAAGATTAAGCCGGGAAATGGGCTTATCATTATCAAAACTTGAGATGGAGACAATTAAAAGATATTTTCAAAAAATAAAACGGAAACCTACGGATGTTGAACTTGAAACAATCGCCCAGACCTGGAGTGAGCATTGCAGACATAAGACATTTCTCGGAAAGATTAAAATGGGCAATGAAGTGATTGATAATCTTCTGAAAAACACGATAATGCGGGCAACCCGGGAAATAGCCCATCCTTTGTGCCTTTCAGTGTTTCATGATAACTCAGGAATTATTGAATTTGATGAACATTATGGTGTCTGTTTCAAGGTTGAGACGCATAATCATCCATCAGCATTAGAACCTTATGGTGGTGCTGCCACAGGGATTGGCGGCGTTATCCGTGATATTTTAGGCACAGGCCTCGGTGCACGGCCTATTATGAACACTGATGTTTTCTGTTTCGGACCTCCTGACCTTGATTACAAAAAACTGCCAAAGGGAATATTGCATCCAAAGAGGATTATAAAAGGGGTGTACCAGGGTGTGCGCGACTATGGGAATCGTATGGGTATTCCCACTAAGAGTGGTGCTGTATATTTTGATGAAGATTTTCTTTATAATCCACTGGTCTATTGCGGCACTGTGGGATTGATTAGAAAAGACCGGATTAAAAAGGGCGCAAAATGCGGAGATTTGATCTTACTTGTCGGCGGTAAAACCGGCCGCGATGGTATACATGGAGCAACTTTCTCATCTGCAGAACTCTCTGTTGAGGCAGAAAAGTCATGTGTCCAGATTGGTAATCCAATTGTAGAAAAAAGGGTGATGGACTGCCTTTTGAAAGTGAGTGAACTGGGGATTTTAAATTCGGTTACGGATTGTGGTGGTGGTGGGCTTTCAAGTGCGGTTGGTGAAATGGGTAAAGAAATAGGGGCAAAGGTCTATTTAGAAAAGGTACCCTTAAAATATGCCGGGCTCACACCGAGAGAAATATGGATTTCAGAATCTCAGGAGCGAATGATACTTTCAGTTGCTCCAGAATATATCAAAAAGGTCGTCAAGATTTTTAATAACGAAGGGGTAGAAGCAACGGTCATAGGAAAATTTACCAATAACAAAAAATTAGAATTGTATTACAAAAATCAAAGGGTTTGTGAACTGGATATGGATTTCTTACACAATGGACTTCCAATGCCTGAAAAGAAGGCACAGAAAAAGAATGTGAATTTTAGAAATATACAATTTCCAGAGCCCCGTGACTATAATAAAATCTTGCTTGATATTGCAGGTAGCTATAACTGTTCTTCGCGCGAATGGTTGGTGCGGGAATATGACCATGAAGTTCAGGGCGCAAGTGTTATAAAACCATTCACAGGTGTGTACAAAGATGGACACCAGGATGCAGTTGTAATAAAACCATTACTTCACAAGAATAAGGGAATTATTGTCTCATGTGGTATAAATCCCGCCTATGGGAAATATGATGCATACAACATGGCATTGTCTGTGATTGATGAGGCGCTTCGTAATATTGTTGCAACTGGTGGTGATATTACAAAATGTGCAATGCTTGATAATTTTTGTTTTTCTTCACCGGAACGAGAAGAGGTTCTTGGAGATATTGTATTGAGCGCACGCGGGTGCTATGATGGTGCCAGGGCATTTGGTGTGCCGTTCATTTCAGGAAAAGACAGTTTAAATAATGAATGGTTGGATGAAGATGGTCAGAGCCATTTAATCCCGCCCACACTTCTGATCTCGGCAATCGGTATTATTGATGATGTGAGAAAATGTATAACAATGGACTTTAAAAGACCAGAAAGTTTGATATACCTGGTGGGTTTGACAAAAGAAGAGCTCGGTGGCTCAGAATATCTAAGACTTTTGAAGATTAAAAATAATACTGTTCCCGGTGTCAATCTAAAACTTGCACCCTTAATAATGAAGAGAATCCAAAGCGCAATCATTAATGGGCTGGTTTTATCCTGCCACGACCTCTCTGAAGGTGGGCTGGGTCTGGCAATCAGTGAGATGGCAATGGCAGGAGAGATTGGCTGTCAGATTGACCTTGCAAGGATAAAGTTTATGGGTAAAAAAAGGCGAGATGATATTTTATTGTTCTCTGAATCAAATACACGATTTCTCGTTGAAGTCCTGCCCGTTAATAAAGAGGGTTTTGAAAAAATAATAGGAGATTTACCATGGGCAATGGTTGGGAAAACTACCCGGCAAAAGAATGTGCGGATTTATTCAACGAAAAAACTGCTGATTGACCTACCCATTGCAAAAATAAAGGCGAGATGGAAAAGAAAGATATTGTAATAATTTTATCGTTTGATTCATTGACAAATTGTATATTAACCATATAATTTACTGTGCCTGAAATCAATCATATCGCAATCATTATGGATGGCAATGGCAGATGGGCAAGGAAGAGAGGACTGCCCAGGGTGATTGGCCATCGTGAGGGTGTGGAATCGGTCAGAGAGGTTGTAAAAATATGTCGTGACCTCCATATCAAATATCTAACCCTTTATACTTTTTCTACGGAAAATTGGAAGAGGCCGAGTGAAGAGGTTCAAACCTTGATGAATATGCTTGAAGAGATGATCGTAAAAGAGACACCAGAACTTCACAAAAATAATGTGCGAATAAATGCCATTGGCAGATTAAATGAGCTTTATCCCAATGCGAAGATGGCACTTGATAATGCACTTGAATTGACAAAGAACAATAATCGACTGGTTCTTACACTCTGTTTGAATTATGGTGGGCAGGGTGAAATTGTAGACGCAGTCAAAAAAATTATTATGGCAGACAGAAAAAAGCAAATCAATCTTGAAGAATTTAATGAAGCAGAGTTTAGAAATTATCTGTATGACCCAAATCTACCACCGCCGGACCTGTTGATTAGAACCGGTGCCGAGCACAGGGAGAGGATATCAAATTTTCTGCTCTGGCAGATTGCTTATTCTGAAATTTATTTTACCAGGACGCTCTGGCCCGATTTCCGAAAAAAGGAATTTTTAAAGGCGATTGAAGATTATAACAAGAGGGAGCGTTTATTTGGCGCTGTTTAATGACATATTTAAGAGAATAAAAACAGGATTTCTCCTTGTTGCGATTGTTGTTATCGCTTTGTGGCTTGATAGTATACTGATTCCATTGCTATTAATAATTTTTATCGCCTTTGCAACGAATGAATATTTCAGATTCTGGCATAGAAAAGATATCTATCCCCATACGCTTGCGGTATTATTCCCTGCCTTTACAATTCCTTTTTTATTTTATTATGAAGTTCCTCTACTTTTGCCGGGTTTTTTGCTCTTCTTTTTTGTTGTCTTGCTATCAGTTATGCGATATCCTGGTGCCCGTTATAAACCAAATTTTCTCGCTGAATTCTGTGCGGGTTTTTTTGGCGTCTTCTATATTTCGGTTCTACCTTCAACCATAATCCTGTTAAGAAAATATGGATTTTATATTAGTCTTATGCCCCTTTTGCTGACCTGGATATACGATACCTTTGCTTATTTTGTAGGCACAATCATTGGAAAACATCGGCTCGCTGAGAAATTGAGTCCTAAAAAGTCTGTGGAGGGAACAATGCTCGCTTTCTTTTTAACTTTTCCTTTGACCCTATGGTTAAATTCACTGTGGATAAAACATTTTAATTTTATGGATGCGGTATGGATTACACTTGGGGTTGGATTTTTGGGAACACTGGGCGACCTTTTTGAGTCGGGAATGAAACGTGAAGTAAATCTAAAGGATACGTCAAATGTTTTTCCAGGCCATGGTGGATTTCTTGACCGGCTGGATTCTTTAATATTTAATATTCCTTTCTTTTATTTGTATTATATATATCGTGGATAAAACACCCCTTGCTGACCGCATAAGACCTGAAGATTTCAATGATATACTCGGGCAGGAGCATTTGCTTGGTTCGGACGGTCCGATTACCAGACAGATTGAACAGGGCAGATTATTTTCTATGGTGCTATTTGGACCCCCAGGTAGTGGAAAGACAACAATTGCCCGATTGTTTGCAAAAAAATTTTCTGCAGATTTTGTATCATTTTCAGCGGCAACGAGCGGAATTGTAGAGATAAAGAAATTTATGGAAGAGGTTGAAAAGAAAAAGAGTCTTTTTAATCGTGATACAATAATTTTTATTGACGAAATTCATAGATTTAATAGAGCACAGCAGGATGCATTTTTACCATATCTGGAAAAAGGCACAATAATCCTTATTGGTGCAACCACAGAGAATCCTTCATTTGAATTAAATTCAAGTCTTCTTTCCCGAGTAAAAGTATATATGCTTAATCCCCTTTCATTTGATGATATGAAAAGGATTTTGCAGAGAGGTCTCAGTTCGCCCAAGGGGCTTGATAATAAATATGAGATTACTGAAGAGGCATTAAATTTTATTGCCAATATATCTGATGGTGATGCGAGGGTTGCACTCAATGCCCTTGAATTGTGTGCATTTGCTACAAAAGATAAAAAAATAGATTTAAAACTTGCCGAAGAGATTGTTCAGAAAAAGGCATTGAGGTATGACAAGGCAGGTGAAGAACACTATAATCTAATATCTGCACTCCACAAATCATTGAGAGGTTCTGACCCTGATGCTTCTCTTTACTGGCTTGCGAGGATGCTTGAGGCAGGTGAGGACCCATTGTATATTGCGCGTCGTCTGGTTCGTTTTGCAGTAGAAGATATTGGTAGTGCAGACCCCCAGGCGCTGGTCATTGCTATAGCAGCAAAAGATGCGGTTGATTTTATTGGCAGACCTGAAGGTGACCTGGCACTGGCTGAGTGTGTTGTATACCTGGCGCGGGCAAAAAAGAGTAATGAGATACATCTTGCCTATGCAGAAGCGAAAAGGGATGCCCTGAACACACTTGCTGAGCCAGTTCCCATGCATATAAGGAATGCACCAACCCCATTGATGGAAAAACTCGGATATGGCAAAGGCTATAAATACCCGCATAATTATCCTGATGCAAAGGTTGACCAGGATTATATGCCGGAGAATCTCAAAGGTAAAAAATACTTAAAATAGAGTAGTAATCAATCTTGACACTAAATTACTTCTGATTATTATTGGCTGTGGCTAATATTTCGGATGGTATATATGTAAGAGGAGCAAGGGTTCATAACCTTAAAAATATTAATGTTTTAATTCCTCGTAACAAATTGGTGGTGGTCACTGGCATTTCAGGTTCAGGTAAATCATCACTGGCTTTTGATACACTTTATGCTGAAGGTAAACGCAGGTATGTGGAGTCTCTCTCTGCCTACGCAAGACAGTTTTTAGGAATGATGGATAAACCTGATGTTGATGAAATCATTGGACTTTCACCAGCGATTGCGATTCAGCAGAGGACAGCAGCAAAAAATCCACGCTCTACAGTAGGCACGGTCACTGAGGTGTATGATTATTTAAGGGTTCTATTTGCCCGCATTGGCACACCCTACTGTTATCAATGTGGCAGGCGGATTGAGTCCCAGACTACAGACCAGATTGTTGATGCAATAATGTCTTTACCTGGTGGCACAAAAATAGAGATTCTGGCACCGGTAATCAGGGGTAGAAAGGGTGAATACAAGGAATTTTTCCAGCGTCTTAGAAGAAGGGGTTATGTCCGCATCCGTGTCAATGGTAAAGTTTATGATATTGAACAGGTGCCAGAGCTTGAGCGTTATAAAAAGCATAATATTGAAATTGTGATTGACAGGATTGATATAAGAGAAGGGATAAGGAAACGGCTTGCAGATTCAGTAGAAATGGGATTGAGGGAGGGTGAAGGACTGTTGATGGTTATCATTGATGCTAAAGAAGAGAAAATCTTCAGCCAGAAACTTGCCTGTGTGAATTGTGGCATAAGTTATCCTGAAGTGTCGCCCAGGATGTTTTCTTTTAATTCTCCTTATGGTGCGTGTGATGTCTGTGATGGATTGGGCACAAAGATGGAGATTGACCCGAAGAGAGTAATTCTGAATCCTGAACTTTCTATTTTGGATGGGGCAATAAAACCATACGGCTTGCCTGGTTCCTGGCGCAGTGCAATCTTAAAAGGACTCGCAAAAAAATTGAAATTTAATCTTGATAGACCATTCAACAAATTACCTGCAGAGGTTAAGGATGCAATAGTATATGGCGAAAACATTCCCATTGAAGTTGAATATATCCGTCGCGATGGTTCAGGCAGAGGAGTATTCCAGGAGGAGTTTGAAGGAGTAATACCTGAACTGATGCGAAGATACCGGGAGACCACATCCGAGGCAATAAGGGAAGAGATAGAGGATTATATGGTAATAACACCCTGTCCCCAGTGCAAGGGTAAGAGGTTAAAACCTCAAAGTCTGGCAATAAAGATTGCAGAAAAGAATATTGCAGAGGTCAGTGCATATTCTGTAAAAAAAGCACTTGATTTTTTTAAAAATTTAAAATTGAATGAAAAGGAAAAGATTGTTTCCCGGGACATAATAAAAGAGATTATAAGAAGGCTTGAATTTCTAAATTCAGTTGGACTTGATTATCTTACTCTTGATAGGACCACAGATTCACTTGCTGGAGGTGAAGAGCAGAGGGTAAGGCTTGCCACCCAGATTGGTTCGGGTCTGGTTGGTGTATTATACATCCTTGATGAGCCATCTATTGGTTTGCATCAGCGCGATAATCAACGGTTACTCAATACCCTGAAGTCTCTGCGCGATCTTGGTAATACTGTGCTTGTAGTAGAACATGATGCCGAGACAATTCGTTCTGCTGATTATATAATTGACCTTGGACCCGGTGCGGGCGAACAGGGTGGTTATTTAGTCTGCTCTGGAACCCCGGATGATATAGCAAAGAATAACAGATCTATTACCGGGCAGTATTTGGTCGGTTTAAAAAAGATTGAAATTCCGAAAAACCGACGGCAAAAAAAGCATTCAATAATCATTCGTGGTGCACGGGCAAACAACCTGAAGTCCATTGATGTTGAGATCCCCCTTGGAGTATTCGTCTGCGTAACCGGTGTTTCCGGTTCAGGAAAATCAACGCTTATCGTTGATACCTTATATCGTGCCCTTGCCCAAAAATACTACAAATCAAAATTCCCGGCAGGTGAACATTCAGGAATTGATGGTTTGCAATTCATTGATAAGGTAATAAATATTGACCAGTCACCAATTGGCAGAACCCCGCGTTCAAATCCTGCTACTTATACTGGTGCGTTCACGCCAATTCGGGATTTGTTTGCTTCATTACCTGAATCAAGGGCACGAGGATACAGACCAGGCAGATTTTCATTCAATGTTCCTGGTGGAAGATGTGAGCAGTGTGAGGGTGGAGGGATTTTGTGGATTGAGATGCACTTCTTACCGGATGTTTATATAACCTGCGATGCCTGTCAGGGAAAAAGGTTTAATAGAGAGACCCTTGATATAAGATACAAAGGTAAGAATATCAGTGATGTTTTGAATATGTCTGTATCTGAAGCACTGATTTTTTTCCAGCATATACCTATGATTAAGAGAAAACTTCAATTGTTATACGATGTTGGGCTTGGTTATATCAAACTCGGTCAGTCTGCAACTACTCTTTCAGGGGGTGAAGCACAGCGGATAAAACTTGCCAAAGAGTTATCCAAAATTGCGACCGGCAGGACAGTCTACATTCTTGATGAACCGACCACTGGTTTACACTTTGAGGATGTAAAATTATTACTTGATGTATTAAATCGTCTTGTTGATAGAGGAAATACTGTAATTGTGATTGAACATAACCTTGAGGTAATAAAGTGTGCAGACTGGATTATTGATTTGGGACCAGAGGGTGGGGAAGAGGGCGGTAGAGTTGTATGCACTGGAACACCAGAGGATGTCGCAAAGGTTTCAGTGTCTTATACAGGTCAGTTTCTCAAAAATGTATTATCACACGGAAAGGGCGTTACGCATAAAAATAGTATGCAGGGATGTAAATAAATTCTCGTTAAACTATTTTATTTCAATCATCCGATAATATTCATTTATCATTCCCAAATAATCTTCCTGGTATTGACATTAGTTATCTTTTATATAAAATTTTATATGATATTTCTCGTTGTTTTCTGCCAGTTAAATGTTTATCAACAGTCAGAAAATATTATTCTTACAAATATTCCACAACTGGGGACGGTTCAGAAATTTGATTCTGAAACTGAAGTCAATGATTACGATTACCTTATTAATCATTATTCAAGACTTTATAATGTTGACCCCAAACTTGTAAAATTGATTATTGAAAAAGAATCACAATTTAATCCACGGGCTGTTTCAAAGAGTGGGGCAATGGGATTAATGCAATTAATGCCTGAAACTGCCAAACGTCTTGGTGTGAAAAAACCATTTGACCCGGCACAGAATATAGAAGGTGGTATAAGATTTTTGCGTTCTCTTTTTGATATGTTTGATGGTGACCTGGAACTTACCCTTGCTGCATACCATGCTGGACCGGGCATTGTCAAACAATTAAAAAGGGTTCCTTCAATACCGGAAACAATTACCTATGTAGATTATATTCTTTCACGATACGGTGGCTATAGTCCAAAACCGATATATTTTTTGATGACTGAGAGTGGTGTTCCTTTATTAACAAACCGACCAAAATAAAAAATTTTTTTAACCCGAAATTTCTCTGAGTAACTTATCAATTTTTTCTATCTTTGTTTTGTAGTTCAATTTGGTGTATATTTTTTTTGCCTGTTTAGTATAATTTATTGCTTGTTTTTTATTTTTTTCATAAATCATCACTTCGCCGAGTGTTAATAGTCCATCAGCATAAAGGGCTTTTAAGTTCAATTCATCAGCCATAGCAATTGCCCTTTTTATATTCCTGATGCCTGTTGACGGATCATTGGCGAGCAGTATCTGGCTCTTACCCAGTATCTGTAAGGAGTGAGCCTCGTGATATTTGTCGCTCAAATTTTGAGCCATTTTTAAACCTTGTTCTGCGTAATGAATTGCCTTAGAATCATTTTCCTGTATATAAATTTCAGCAAGCAAGATATAATAACGGGAAATAATTTCTTTGCTCGTTTGTGGATTCACAGAATTAATCGCTTTAAGTATGTAGTTTGCCGCAGTTTTGCTATCACCATTTGCAAAATAATATCTACTGTAATGGTATTGAATATCACACTTCATCCATTCTTCATCTCTTTCTTGAGCGAGTTTTTCTGCCTTTTTAATATTTTCAAATGCTTCAGAAAGTTTGCCAAGTTCAATTAAATCTTTTGCGATTCCAATAATAGAATTGAAAAGGGTGCGAATGTCATTTATTTCCTGGGCAATTTTTTGAGAAAGTTGATACAGTTCTATTGCACTATTTTTTTCTCCAATTCTTGATTTTAAGGTTCCAAGATTAAAATATCCAATTGCCTCACCTCGTTTGTCACCGATTCGTGCGCGTAGTTCCATACTTTTCGTATAATAATCAGTAGCAGTTTTTATATCACCGAGCAGTTCATAGTATATACCAAGATTATTATTAGCGAGCCCAAGAAAACGCTGATTACCAATATTTTGGCTAATATCCGCTGCCCGCTGACAGAATTCAATTGCCTTGTTCAAATTACCGGCAGCACGATAGACCGCACCTAAAAGTAAATAAAATGATG